>CAVBBU010000036.1:0-16969 GCA_963593765.1 Bacteroidaceae bacterium
ATATCTTTGAAGTTATATTAACACAAAGAGCAATGCAATAGAACTTTGTTTCAAAAAAAGAAATCCACAAGTTTGTCAACATTGTTAATGGATAACTTTGCGACCACTTGTGGACTTAGTGCATAACTATCTACCTAATAGCTTTTCTCCAACCTTTACTATATCTCCTGCCCCCATAGTTATACACATATCTCCTGGGCATAAATTTTCAAGCAGATATGTTTCTATATCATCAAATGATTTGAGTGAGACTGCATCGCCCCCTTCATCAAGTATAAGCTCCATAATATTATCCGAGCTTACTCCTAACGTATCTGTTTCTCTTGCTGCATATATAGGTGCAAGTACTACATGGTCTGCAAGCGAAAGTGCTTTCGCAAATTCCGGAAGCAGTGCCTTAGTTCTTGTATAGGTATGAGGCTGAAAAACGCACCAAAGCTTTTTATGCGGATAGTGAGCTGCCGCCTTTAGCGTTGCCTCTATCTCCTGCGGATGATGTGCATAATCATCTATGATTGTTACATCGCCAACCTTGCCCTTAAATTCAAATCTTCTATCCGCACCGCTAAAGCTAGAAAGCCCCTTTTCATATACACTGCTATCTACTCCAAGATACATAGCTACAGCTATAGCCGCGAGTGCATTATAGACATTGTGCTCCCCCGGAACACCAAGTCTAACTCTGTTCTTTTTTTCTCCGTCTACAACAAGAGTAAATGATGCTCTTGCAAGCTCATCATATTCTATATCGCATGCACTTACATGTGCATCCTTAGTGCCTACAGTTATTACTCTTCCCTTGAAACCAGAAACTATATCCTCGTAATTTTTTATCTCATTATTAATTACAACTACCCCATCATCAGGAAGTCTTTTTACAAACTGTGAAAATGAATTCCTTATATCAGCTATGTCCTTAAAAAAATCCAGATGATCTGCTTCTATATTAAGTATAACCTCTATAGTTGGATAGAGCGATAAAAAGCTGTTGGTATATTCGCATGCTTCTGCAACAAACATATCATGTGAGCCTATATGTATATTGCCACCTATGGCAGGAAGTATGCCGCCAACCGATACCGTAGGATTTTCTCCGGCTGCAAGAAGTATATGTGTTATCATGGAGGTTGTAGTTGTCTTTCCATGCGTTCCGCTCACTGCTATAGAGTGCTTATACTGGGTCATAATCTGCCCCAAAAGTTCTGCCCTAGTAAGCATAGGAATACCAAGCTCCTTACATCTTACATATTCAGGATTGTCCTCGTGTATAGCTGCTGTATATACAACAAAATCTATATCATCAGTGATATTTGCTCTGTTTTGCGGATAATATATCTTTGCTCCTATCTCCTCAAGCGAAGCTGTCAGCTCACTTTTTTTATTGTCGGATCCACTTACTCTAAAGCCATCCTCTATAAGCACTCTGGCAAGACCGCTCATGCTTATGCCGCCTATGCCTATCATGTACATGTGCAGCTTCTTTTTAAAGTCTATACAATATGTGTCCATATCTCTCCAATCCCAACTTAAGTATACTTCCAAATATTCCAACAGAAACTATCTCACCGACTCCAACTGTTATCATCATAAACCAGATAGAATCTGTAGCCCCATAGGCATATGCAAGTACATATGGAACTATAATAGTATTTGCTAATATAGGCGGAAGCAGATTAATTATTTTCTTTTTTCTAAGTGCATATGTTCCTGTCGCGCCTATAAGTGTTGCAAGGCTTCCAAATATAACATCCATAGGAACTGCTGTGCCTAAAATATTTGCCACTAAGCAGCCTACAAAAAGTCCCGGCACTGCCGCTGGCGTATATATAGCCAAAATACATAATGCCTCGCTTAGCCTAAGCTGCACTGGTCCATAGCTTATAGGTGCAAGTGCATATGTGATTACTGCATAAAGTGCTGCAATAACTGCCGCCTGTGTTATAAAGCCTGTTTTCGTATTTAAAGTATTCATTTTTTAATTCTCCCTTAGTTTTGTTTTACATGTGGATGGTTACGAACACATGTTGTTACCTTTAATGCTTTCTTACTGAATATCCAAACTTTCCTATATGCTCTCCGAGTCCATAATACTGTCCATGTGCATATACTAAAAGTCCAGATGCTGCAAGATCGAATCTTCCGTCCTTGTCTATATACTTAGGATCTACATCTACTGCTACAACCTTACCTAGGAACATATCATGTACACCAAGATTTATAATTTGCTCAACCTTACATTCTACATTGACAGGTGACTCTAATATAATAGGTGCATTAAGCTTGCTTGCCTTTCCAGGTGTTAGATTAAGCTCCTTCCACTTATCTATATCTCTTCCGGATTTAACTCCTGCTGTATCTGTCTTATCTGCTATAGCCTTAGTTGTAAGATTAATTACAAACTCTCCGCTTTCCTTAATCATGTTATAGGAATATCTTTCTGGTCTAACAGATACATATGCATATACAGGATCAGAGCTTACATTACCTGTCCATGCTGCCGTCATAAAATTTGTTTTTCCATCCAGACCTGCGCAGCTTACTAATGCTGCCGGTGCCGGATATACCATATTGCCAGGCTTCCAAACAACTCTTTCCATTACATCTCACCTATCCTTTCACATATTTCATTAACTATTCTTGATACTGTTTTTTTATATTCATTGACTGTTATGTCTGCATATTTTTCATACAGCCTTGTTCTTTCATTATACAAGTCTCGAAGTGTCTGTCCCTTCTTTATACTTACACCTCTTTCCTTGAGATTGCCTAATCTGTTTTTGGCTATGCTATATGAAATTTCCAGGTAAACTACTATGCTTATCTCCTTTAGATTTTCCATAGCCGCCTCGCCATATACCACGCTTCCGCCAGGTGCGATAATACTATTTTCCGTTTCAAGACTTGCTAGCGTATCGTCCTCTATATCCCTAAAAATATCATCGCCATATTCTGATATAAGCTCTTTAAGAAGCTTTCCTGTACGATTTTGTATAAGAAGATCTCCGTCTATAAATTCCTTGCCAAGTCTTTTAGCAAGCACTACTCCTATGGTGCTTTTTCCGGATGCAGGCATACCTATAAGCGTTATATTTGTTTTTTTATTTGCTTGCATTATTCCTGAACTCCCATAACCAGCTTAGGTACTAGCTGTTTTTTTCTGGATACTACACCCGGCAGCTCGACATAGTTATCTACACTTCCCATCTCCAGCTCCTCTTCTATATGAAATGCATTTGCAACTAGATTTTCTGCTCCGCTTCCAACACATATAAGAGTTGTAGATTCCTTAAGTATATCTGTAAGCATAAGAAATAGCATATCCATGCCACTTTTATCAAGTATGCTAAGCATATAATCCTTCATTCTAGGCTTAAGCTCCTTTAGCTCCTTGCTGTTTAGTGAGCTAACCTGCCCTATTCCTATAAGAAGCTTTCCTGCTGTAAACTGCTTGTAGTCCTGATAAAATATTTCCTTATCCTGCTTGCCTCTTAGGTTGCTGCCTGCATCAAACATCTGCATAGCATATTCCTCTAGGTCTATCTCCGCAATGCTTGCAAGATCCTTAGCTGCTGCCTCATCTACCTTTGTGCATGTCGGAGATCTAAAAAGCAGCGTGTCTGATATTATAGCAGAGCAAAGTAGTCCTGCCATCTGCTTGTCTATTTGAATACCGGCTTCATTGTACATTTGATATATAATAGTAGATGTACAGCCAAGTGGCTGGCTTCTGAAAAACACAGGCGCTATAGTCTGTACAGTTCCAAGCCTATGATGGTCTATAATCTCGGAAACGTCTGCATGGGCAATGCCCTCTACTGCCTGCTCTCTTTCGTTATGGTCTACAAGTATAACCTTCTTTCCTCTTGCACCTAAAAGATTTCTTCTTGATATCATCCCAAGATATTTTCCATCCTTACTAAGAACAGGGAAATCTCTATGCCTTACACTTGCCATAATATCTCTTATATCATCTATATAATCATCCTCATCAAAGGTGATTAGCCTGTCTGTCTTCATGAAATAATATATAGGCATAGACTGATTTATAAGCCTTGCAACTGTATATGTATCATATGGCGTAGTAATAACTGTAGTTCCTCTGTCTGTCGCAAGCTTTTCTATAGTCTTTGTTACCTGAGCTCCCTCGCATACTACTATGCAGGCTGCCTCCATCTCTATAGCAGAAAGCTGTGATTCGTATCTGTTTCCAAGTATAACAAGGTCATTCTTTCTTATTATATTCTCCATCATATCAGGATTGGCTGCAGATACAACTACACGTCCTGCATCAAATACGTCGCTCTCATCTCCAACTACTATCTGTGCATTCAAGGTTTCAATTATATTTTTGTACTTTGTATGTGCCTTTGCAAGTATATCGCTATCGTATACGTTCATGTATGAATATGCTATGTCACTTACTGTTATAAGTCCCTCTAGCATACCGTTTTGATCTACTGCCGGAAGTGTAACTACAGATAAATTTTGCATTAACTCCCAAGCCTTTTTGAGGGAAATGAAGCGATTGACGCCCTGAGTATGTCTTATCTCTATATCGCTAACCTGAGTTTTAATATTATTTATATAGGTAGGAGCTTCTGCCTTGAAATAATCTAAAACAAACTTAGTTTCTTCATTTATCTCTCCGGCTCTTGCTGCTACAAAGGTGCCTCTACCCTGTTTGTTTTTTAAATTCGCATATGCAATAGCAGATACTATAGAATCTGTATCTGGATTTTTATGGCCTATAACTATGGTTGGCTTAACCTTTTCGCTCATATTCTCTCCCTTTAAAAAATCAATGTGAAAATTGCACAAATATTGTACCTTATATTCTACATTTATAACAATGGTAATTTATACTATGTTCATAATTAGTTCATATATGTTTTTTATAATAATTGCATAACAAAATTAGTTTGCTCTTTGATTTTTTAATCAAATTGCACATAGATTTTTCATAATTACCCCGATTGCTTGCAATCGGGGTCTCCTCATGTTTGGGGATAATTACTAAAACTGAGCTATAGCATCATCCGAATTATCTATTCTTATTCCCTTTATTATAACATCATATCCTGCACCGCCCGGCATCGCTACATTAACCTTATCTCCTACCCTATGCCCCTTAAGTGCAGCTCCTAGCGGTGACTCTATGCTTATCCTGCCCTCTAGCGACTGCCCTCTTATAGAGGTTGTTATCTTGTAGGTTTCTGTTTCATCATCGTCTACAAAATATACATCCACCTGCTTATTAAGTCCTACCTCGTCATCATTTGCCCTATCCTCGATAACATCGGCAAACTTAATCATTCTCTCTAGGTATTTTATGCGGCTTTCATTTTGATTTTTTTCTCTTTTGGCAGCATAATATTCAAAGTTTTCAGATAGGTCGCCCTGTGCTCTAGCCTCCTTAACTGCCGCTATAAGCTCAGGTCTAAGCTCTAGCTTTCTGTGCTCTATCTCTTCCTCTATCTTTTTAATGTCTGCCCTTGTAAGCTTCTCTCCCATAGCTAAACTCCATTCGTAATATCAATCTGAATATCTTGAACATCCTTTGTATTATTCAAAGCCCATTTAAATCAATCCTTCGATTATTACCTTAAGCTTTTATTTTGTTCGGTTTTCGTAGTATTCCTTTAAAACTTCCCAAGCAAATTCCGAAGCCTTTACTCTGGTTTCGTGGGTATAGCCATCTCCCTCTTTTATTATCTCTTCCTCATAAAACGGCTTACACCCTAAGTTCTCACATATTTTATTCATTTTTTCAAAAGAATAAAGCATGGTATTATGAGCCTGTCTTCTTTTATGGTCTAAGTCATTAACTTTTTCTGCTTTTTCCTTAGCATCATATTTATCCTTATAAATATCTGAAAGTAGCTCCATCTCATAAACATTTTTAACATAATCAGCTATATCCATTAGTGCTTTTTCAAATGCATCAAAGTAAAATTCCCTATCCTCTGCATCAACTATATTTCCTATAATGCTGCTTATTTTTTTTATTTTATCCATTTTCATCTCCTCCAACGCTTGTCATTATAGCACAAAAAAAGTTTCAAGGTGCAAACTACTACCTTCAAAATTGTGATATACTTAATTTAAGAATTGCCAGCGTCAGCACGCTGGCACAAGGCAATTCATACTTATATATTGTATGTTATATGGCGACTGCAAATAAGCAGGCAGTGACACTTATTTAGAACAAGTCAAATTCCAAGGAGGCATGATATGGCAGGTACGCTTAATTACAAGTGTCCTTTTTGCGGCGGAGATGTAATCTTCGACAGCTCTACCCAGAAAATGCGGTGCTCGTATTGCAAAAATGTATTTGATATAGATAAGCTTACCTCTGAGAATTTGGAATCCGAGGATAGGTCTTCTGAAAAAGCTTCTGATGTAAACAGCTGGAATGATGATGACAAATCTGTTCTTCGTACCTACATATGCAGCTCATGCGGTGGCGAAATAATAGCTGGTAAGGATGCTATAACTAGCTCCTGTCCTTTTTGTGGAAGTCATGTAACCATAACAGATAATTTATCCGGAGATTACAAGCCTGATCTTATAATTCCATTTAAGCTGGGTAAAGAGGATGCTAAGAGCAGGCTACGCCTGCACATGAAAGGCAAGCATCTGCTTTCAAAGGCATTTACATCAAATCATCAGATAGACAAAATCACTGCTGTATATACGCCGTTTTGGCTTTTTGATACAACTGCAAATGCAAGCATTAACTACGATGCAGTCAATACTACAACCTGGTCAGATGACGAGTATGATTATGTAAAAAAGGACTATTATAATATATATACTAGGGGCAAGCTGTCTTTTGAACATATGGCAGCATGTGCAACATCTAAAATTCCGCTAAGCTTTATGGAATCGATAGAGCCCTTTGATTTTTCAACGGCCGTTCCATTTAAGACACCATACCTGACAGGCTACCTTGCCGAAAGATATAATATAGATACTGGCACATGCCTTAGCAGGGAGATGAAACGAATAAAAAATTCTACCACTGCCGCAATAGGATCTACTATTACTGATTATATGAATGTATATGTTAATACTGCAGATATTAAGCTGGCTGATTGCACTGCCTACTACGCTCTTTATCCGGTTTGGCTTTTGTCTACATCCTACAAAGGCAAGAAATATCTTTTTGCAATGAATGGTCAGAGTGGAAAGTTCGTAGGTGACCTTCCTGCTAGCAAGGCACTTGCAGCATTTTATTTTATTATGCTATTTCTTCTTTCGTGTGCCATTCTTACAGTCGTGCTATTACTTTTGCTTTTTATTTTAAGACGAGCATAATAAGGAGTACAATATGGAGCATATATTTTCTAATATTTTTTCTGCTTATGGAATTTTTATTATTTTTATAATGATTATTTCTGCACTTATTGCATCTGGCGTTGTTGCTGCATTTTTTTTAGAAACAAAATCTGTACGTCACAAAAGAAATGCTGCTAATTATATCAAAAAAAATAGCTTGGTTATAATAGAAAGAAAGGACAGCTTTTCTTATTCTAATACAACCAAGCATCCAAAGCCTAAGAATGATAATAATTCATTTGATAGCTCTGGGTCATTTTGATGCTAATACCTTTAACAGTCCATTTGGCAGGAAAAGAAGCTTTTAGCCAAATACAATCATTTATAATGAAATAATTCCTAATACATTAGCTATAGAGCTAAGAAGAATAATTGTAATACATATAGGAGCTAGGTATCTCATTACGAAATGGTATAGCCCCTTTCTTTTAAACTGTGAAGAAAGCTCTATCTCCTCATCTATTTTCTTAAATCCAACAACATTAATAATAAGAAAGCAAATTGCAAGAGCTGCTATAGGCATCATAAGTGAATTAGTAAGGAAGTCTACAAAATCTAAAAGTCCCATGCCAAAGATTTGTATAAAGTCCCATGCTCCAAAGCCTAGTGAGCAAGCACCGCCAAGTAATATTACTATAACTGCCATAAAGATACTTCCCTTAGTACGGCTAAGATGAAGCTCATCCTCTAGCGTAGATATGCTTGTTTCAAGAAGAGAAATAGAGCTCGTGAGTGCTGCAAAAAGGAACATAAGGAAAAATGCAATTCCAACTACTCTTCCAAATCCCATGCTTGCAAATATCTTAGGAAGTGTAATAAATGTAAGCGATGGTCCTGCCTTTAGAGTAGCCATATCGCCACCCGAAAATACAAACACAGCTGGAATTATCATAAGACCTGCAAGCAGTGCAATTCCCGTATCAAAAATCTCGACCTGAGTTGTACTCTTTTCTATATCTACATCCTTTTTCATATATGAGCCATAGGTACATAAAATTCCCATTGCAATCGAAAGAGAATAAAACATCTGCCCCATAGCCGCAACCACTGTCATAAGTGAAAAGTTCTCAAAATTTGGAATCAGGAAATATTTCACACCCTCTATCGCACCTGGACGTGTTACAGAATATATCGCCACAAATATTGCAAGTATAACAAGCAGTGGCATCATAATCTTTGATACTCTCTCTACGCCATTTTCAACGCCTGCTAAAATCACAAAAAAGTTTAATGCAGCAAATATTATAAACCAAAATACTACATTTCCAGACGACGTTAGGAATGTAGAAAAATATCCATCTGCGGCGATAGCTACAACATCGCCCTTCATATATTCAAACATATATTTTAATACCCAACCACCGATTACAGAATAGTACGGCACAATCAGCATAGGTATAACCGCATTAATCCAACCCCCGAATTTAAATGGCAGACTCTTTCCAAAAGCAGCAAATGCACCTACTGGGCTCTTTTTTGTCATTCTTCCAAGAGCTGTCTCAGATACAATAAGTGCAAAGCCAAGCGTTACTGCCAAAATCAGATAGACTAGCAAGAACATTCCTCCACCATATTTTGCTGCAAGATATGGGAATCTCCAAACATTGCCCAGTCCGACAGCAGAACCGGCAACAGCAAGCACATATCCTATTCGCCCAGAAAAGCTGCTTCGCTCGCCTGTGTCCTGCGGCTTCTGATTTGATGCATTATTATCCATAAAATATCCCCCTAATGTTTTTAGCATATATCTTATAATCTTACTTGGTTTTTCGCTTACTTACAAGCTATAATTATAATCTACTCGGTTTTCTGCTCGTTTTTAGCATCCTCTGCCTTAAACATAGCAGTCATAGTTGGATTTCCTCTTACCAGCCTTTTTATAGTAAGGTCCTCTGCCTTATTATTTGCCAGTCTTAGGTTGTCCTCTGATTTAAGCAGGGCATCCTTGGTTTTGTTTAGATGGTCTATTGTTTTATCTATTTCTTCTATGGCTGTTCTAAACTTCTCGCTTGCTCTTATATAATTTTTTGAAAACTTATCCTTAAAGTCATTAATCTTATCTTCAAAATTGCTTATATCTATATTTTGATTTCTTACCTTCAAAAGCTCCGCCTTATATTCTAGTGAATTAAGTGATGCGTTGCGAAGAAGCGATATAAGGACTAAGAAAAACTGCGGTCTTATTACATACATCTTTGGGTATTTGTATGATACATCAACTATACCCGAATTATACAGCTCATTATCCGCCTCAAGCATAGAAACTAAAACAGCATACTCGCACTTCTTTTCAT
This sequence comes from Bacteroidaceae bacterium, assembly GCA_963593765.1. Taxonomy (GTDB): domain Bacteria; phylum Bacillota; class Clostridia; order Lachnospirales; family Lachnospiraceae; genus CAVBBU01. The sequence goes on from CAVBBU010000036.1 coordinate 9,633, forward strand.
TTCTGTCCTTATCAAGCTCCTTAAGAAAGTCCTCATTCTTGTGCTTAGTTGCGGTTGTATCCATCTCATTTTTCATTTCAAACATTATAGATATAAATTCAACGCCGTCATCAGAGCTTTCCCTGTATATATAGTCGCCCTTACTTCCTGTTCTGGCATCATTGTCCTTTTCAAAATAAGCCTTTGGAAATGCGCTCATCCTGACCTTATTAAACTCTATCTCACAGTGCTGCTCAAGGCTCTCGCCTATCATCTTAGTTGACTGCCTCGTCTTAAAGTCCTTATAGTATGCTATCTCATCGTCCTTGCCCTTAAGCTCCATAGCATACTTATCTTTTAGATTTTTTTCCTTAAGCTCCATCTGTATCTTGCCTTGCTCTATCTGGCTTTGAAGCTGCAAGATAAGATTATCCTTTTCCTGAACTGCCTGCTGCACTGCCTGATTTAGCTTCGATTTTTCATTATCAAGCATACCCTTAAGGCTTACAAGCTCCTGCTCCTTTTTTGCAAGCAGCTTTTGATTATCAAGATTAGTCTTTGCAATGGCAGCACTTACCGCACTTTCTCTTTCATTTTTATATCCCTGCTCTAGCTGAAGCCTTTCCTTTTCAAATTCCTTATCTCTTACCTGCTTAACTATAGCTGCATATCCAGCCTCGTCTACCTGAAATACCTCACCGCATTTAGGACATTTTATTTCTCTCATACAAGCTCTCCTTTCCTTTGTTTTTTTGACATCTTATTTCTTTTTAATCACAATATATTTTCTTATAGTATTTTATCATAAAAAAAGCACCTGCAAAACACGCAGGTGCTTAAGCCTATAACTAAATTTGTTTTTCAAAATGCTCAAAGGTATCATCATTAGATATAAGATCCCATTTACTATCAGTAATCTTTACTACCAAGCTGTTATCGCTATCTCTGTATATCACACCTGACATATTTTCCTCGTTAGGGTCCTTTATATCAAAATACATCTTGTGATCCTCGAAGCGTCCTACTCCGTCCTCTAGGTCACAAAGTCTAAACAGTGATATATGGATACCATATGTGCCATCATTATTATCCTTGATGCTTAAGGTACTTCCATCGTAGCTGCTTACATGATCCCCAAGGAAATAATCATTTAGCTCCTTTACTTTGTCTCCCTCTGGGTCGTCTGTTGAATCCCCCTGAAGCGGACTGTATATACTCTCTGCGTATGCCTGTATATCCATACCGTCAAGATCCTTACCAACTGCTGACAATGAATAGGTGGTTCCTGTTACAACGTCATACCAATTTACCAGCATTACACTGTCCTCGTCGCTGCCCTCTGGTGCTGCATATCCGTAGTAAAGTGCCTCTCTGCCTGAAACCTCTCCCTCAGATGGGTCAGCACTCCAATCATAATACATTCCAGAAATGTCTGTTAGCTTATCTGCCAGCTGTATTCTGTAGGTCCAGCTTGCATCATCAAGTGTATATGTCAGCTGTGCAAGACCGTCTTCCTTCATATAGCTATAAGCTATATCTGTTGCTCCATCTGGAGCTGCCATCTCAAAGCCAGTTGCCTCAAGTACACCTTCCTTGTCAGACTCTGTCCAAGGATTTGCCATGCCTACAGTCTCCTCGGCAGTAGTTTCCTCTGCCACTGTAGTAGTCTCTGTTGCGCTAGTTTCTGCTGCTGTCTCCTTGCTTGATGAGCCGCAGCCTGCCATAGCAAGCATGCTAATTGACATTACAGATAAAATTAATGCTACTTTTCTTTTCATAATATTCCTCTCCTTAAAATCATTTTAATTCCTAACATCTTCCACTTTGCCGCAGTGCGCTCTCCAAAGTGGAGCGTTTTTTTACTTCATAGGACGCACTTTCCTATGAAGTATATGAAGTAAAAAATGCATTAGCATTATATAATATGCGTATTTGTAATTCAATTTTTTTATTATTATGCAAAACTAAAATTTTCTTAGCACATGCTATAAGTCTCCAAATTTCTATAACGGATTATAGGTAACCTTACCATCCTTTATTTCAAGGCTTATAGTATCTGTGCTTAAGTAATCTCCATAAAGGTCATTTATAAGGAAGCAGTAAGTATAGTATCCATTTTCAAGAGGCTTAAACTCTAGGCTATCACCCTCTGCATATGTATATGCATTACCTTTACTTTTGCCCTCTTCCATATCATCGCCCTGGTAAATAGTATATATAGGGGTAATAACATCGCCTGCCTTAAGCTGCTTCATTCGATCTGTCATACCAGTGTCATCTACACCATCCCAAACTCCGTTAATACTAATAGCGCCATCTGTATAATTATGTGTAAATACGATGTTCGTTTCCTCACCATTTAAATCAACGGCTGCTATATAAGACGTATAATCATCCTCTTCTGACATAACATATACTGCAAGCTTTTGTCCATCCGGCAGTGAGAACCAGTTTCCATTAAAGTTATCTGTAACCTCACCTGTTTCTGAATTTATATTAACATCGCCATTAAGTCCAAGGTCTATAAGGCTCTCATAGTCATCTGATAGTTCATATACATATGCTTCTACGCTAAGAGTATACTTAAGTGCATCCTCAGAAAGCGTAAAGCCGTATTTTCCATTACTATCAACTGCTGGATCCTTCGCAAAGGTAATCCACTTACTTTCTCCGGTTTGATGAGCTTCATCATAATAATCCCAATAATCATAGCTCACATCTAAATCCTCAGCCCAGCCCTTCATAACCTCTGAATCATTATATGCTGATATATCACCTGCATTTGCAACGCTATATGCTATTAAGTCTGCAAATGCAAGATGATAAGGGCTAACTGCAACCTGTCTAAATATCTTAAGATCTGTTGAGCCTTGAATATGAATTGGATAATAAACAGAAAGTCCGCTTGCATCTTTATGTACAGAGCCATTCTTAGCATATACGACTGCATTATCTAATGCTGTTATAACCGCATCTGCATTGTCTGAATATTCGCTTAATGACTTAACTAATCCTCCAAGGTCAACTAGGTTTGTAAAGCCTGCTTCTGCGTTGTTGCTTCCAAAGCTTTCTGTACCAAGCGCTGCTCTAACCACATCATTCATTTTGCCGTCTTCATCTAATGCATTATAAATATCATGTGAAAATGCATTAAATGAAACTATAGCATCATCTATTTTAGATAGGTCTATAACAGACATGGTTGGTGTCTCTCCATCCTCTGCCTCTGATACGCACAGGTCATAATAGCTGTCTGCTAGTACCTTACCAAGCTCTGCACCATCTGCTGTCGGATGCTCCATAAGATAGCTTCCAAATGTTGTATAATCAAGACCAGAGCCCGGTACTATCTCCTGAGATGCATACATATAATAAGCATGTGAAGCAAGAACATTTGCCATCTCAACTGTTGACATGATGCAAGCATCAAAGCCAACAAATTCAAAATTATAATTCATCAAATCATTAATGCTATATAGTGCATCATCTATTTCCTGAAGGCTTAGGCTGTCATTTTCATGCAGCTCATCACAGCATACTCCGCCTAGCGTACCGCCGCCATGGTTCCAGAAAAACAAACCCATGTTTTGTGCTGGATATTCAGTAATTCCCCATTTTAGGAAGTCAGAAAGAGTGCTTGACTCGCCCATGTTGCCTAGTGGCTGCGTATCAACAAGCTCTATCTCGCCATCACAAATTTTATATCTTTCAAATACAGAGCCATCCACCAGCTCGTTTTGCCATTCCTTTGTACCGCCGGTTTGCACTATGAATTTTATATTTTCATCTGTGCCTGCATTTATCATCTTGTTTAAATCATCAGTTGCCTCACCAGCCTCGCTCTCTAGGTCAGTACCGCAAAGATAAACAAAGATAGTCCATGTGCCATCATTTTCCTTAGATGACTTATCAATTAGTGTTGGTCTTTCGATGCTTAAATTGCCATCCTCATCGAGCTCCAAAATTCTGCTGCTTTCTGCGTGTGCTCTAGGCTCTGTCGCCTGCGTACTGCCTGCCTCCTTACTAGAGCCGCTAGAGCCACAGCCTGCTGCAAGGATTGATAGTCCTAATATTACAGCTAGTAATCTTTTATTTCTTTTCATAATATCCCCTTCCATGTAATAAATAACATATGGGATAATTATATCTGTATATCTACTAATTAATCAATCATTTTTTGCGGCATCTTCTATCAAATAAGCCTGTACTATAAACCTTTCACTGCTACTACTTGTGCAGGTCGACAAAGTAAGTATCCTCGTATCTGTATCAATCTGCTGATTTGTATCGATACTGCTCATTGCTTTTGATAGCTTGATACGGAAGTTTGACACTTCAAAATCCAGAAAAGTACTGTAAAGCCTTTAAACAGGCTTATTTTTTTGTCAATTTTTTCGTTTTGGTATGTACTTGTTTGTAGTAGTGTGGTATAATAAAAGAAAAGGAGTTCTATTATTATGTATATTGCAATTACAGGCAGCCAAAACAATAAGGACGTATATATTTACCGTTCTTTTCGCAAAGAGAATGGCAAGGTTTCATCTCGCATTTACAAAAAACTTGGAAAATATAATTCTCTCCTAGAACAGTTCGATGGGGACAGAGACAAATTAATGGTATGGGCTAAGGAACAAGCCGCCTTGGAAACCGAACTTTATAATAAGCAGCATGGTAAAATCACTGTTGAGTTTTCACAAACTGCAACTATCACGTTAAATGAGCAACGTTCTTTTAATGTTGGCTATTTGTTCCTTCAGGATCTCTGTGCTAAGCTTCGTTTAGATAAGCTCTGTCGAAGCATTAAAGAACGTTATAAATTTAAATATGATTTCAATGCAATACTTACTGATCTTATTTATGCAAGAATCCTTTCGCCAGCCAGTAAGTTAGCCAGCTACGAATATTGTCAGTCATTGTTAGAACCACCCAAATACAGTCTACAGGATGTTTACCGTTCTCTTTCTGTAATTGCCAAGGAATCCGATTTTATTCAAAGTGAGCTTTATAAAAACTCTAACTTTCTTCATCCGAGAAACAATCGTATTCTTTATTATGACTGCACTAACTACTACTTTGAAATCGAAGAAGAAAGTGGTTTAAAACGCTATGGAAAATGCAAAGAAAACCGTCCAAATCCAATCGTTACAATGGGGATGTTTATGGATGCAGATGGTATTCCTCTTGCTTTTGATATCTTTCCAGGAAATCAAAATGAACAGACTACATTAAAACCTTTAGAAGCTAAAATCCTTCAGGATTTCAACTGCAGTGAATTTATTTATTGCTCTGACTCAGGACTTGGAAGCACTGCTAATAGAAGATTTAACAGCATTGGTAACCGTGCTTATATAATTACTCATTCTTTAAAAAAGATGAAAAAAGAAGAACGCGAAATTGCACTACGCACAACACAGTTTCGAAAAGTAGGTTCTAATAAGTTCATTGATCTGTCTACACTAGATGAATCAGATGAAGAGGTTTACAACTCAATTTATTACAAGGAAGTTCCCCTTGTTACAGGAAATATGGATGAAACTCTGATTGTTACCTATTCTCCAAAATATAAAGCGTATCAGAGAAAAATACGCAATCGTCAGATAGAGCGTGCGGAAAAGATTATTGCCACCCAAAGACGCATGCGAAAAGGGAAAAATCAAAATGATCCTATGCGTTTTATCAAGAAAACATCCGTTACTCCAGATGGTGAGATTGCAGAAAAGCAGGTTTACGGACTTGATGTAGAACAAATTCAAAAAGAAGAAATATATGATGGGTTTTATGCTGTCATTACAAACCTTGATAGCGATGTTTCAGAAATTATAAGAATTAATAAGCAACGTTGGGAAATTGAAGAGAGCTTTAGGATAATGAAAACCGACTTTGAAGCAAGACCTGTATACGTCAGGAGAGATGATCGAATAAAGGCACATTTCATGACATGTTATATTAGTCTTATGATTTATCGATTGCTCGAAAAGAAACTAGGAAATAATTATACAGTGAATCAGATCCTTGATACATTACGTTCCATGCAGGTGACGTTACTAAATACAGCAAGTGGATATATTCCGTCTTATACAAGAACCGAATTAACAGATACCTTGCATAAAACATTTGGTTTTAGGACTGATTACGAATTCATCACAAAATCATCCATGCGAACTATTATTAAAGAAACTAAGAAAATCAAATCATAAGAATTGCAATATAGTACATATCGTTACAAACAAAAAACAGCTGTAACCCCTTATTCCATAAGGATTTTTAGCTGTTTTTTGCTTCTCCAACTGTCAAAGATGGGATGTTAGCACAATCAAACTGGAATTTCAAGTTTTTCTTGATTTTGACTTGATATGGTGTATACTACACATAGAGGAGAGAAATGCCCGCTATGTGGGTGGGTAGGTCTCTCCTCTTTTAATATTCTATTACCTTGATTAATCTATCTTTTTGTTTAATCATTATCGGAATATTTATATCTTTTACCATTCTGCCTCCTTGACTTTAACCGTCTATAGTATATACTGTAGATGAATGGAGCGGTACGGTTCCCCCTTTTTGGGAGCCGCCATCGCTCTATTTTTATTTCCGTATAACTATTTATTAAAGAATTCAACCCAGAATGGATTTTCTTTATCAAAAATCTCTTTTTCTTCTTTGGTTAGATTTTGAGGATAGTCAGCAAATAAATTATATATTTTTTCTTATCACTTTATCCCCTGCTGCTCTATAAATGTTTTCATCATGCTGGTTATTTGTGAGGCTTGGCTTACTCCTGCGGCATCGCAAGCCTCTATAAACTTATCTGTTATGTCCTTTTTTAGTTTGAAAGACTTTGTTATATACCCTGCTTTTTTCTGATATTTATCTGTTGCCCTAGTTTGAGTGTTTGGATTTCCTTTTGGCATCGGTTTAACCTCTCTTAATCTGATTTATTAATTCGGGAAGCGAATTAGCTAGCATATATATTGCAGCACATATCATTATTATGCCTGTTAATATATCCTGCTTGCCTGCTGCATAGTTCACCCATGCAAAAATAATAAACAAAACATCAAATCTTTTCATATTGTTTAAGATGAGTTATATTATCCATAAAGGCTTGGGGCTTTTTTGTTTTTCTTACTCATCTTTTTACCTCCTTTCTGACTATAGTATATCATAGGGCTCCACTATACCAAGCATTATGCTTTAATTTTTTTATATTCCGTCAACGTCATCTTGAAATTGTTATATGATGCTAGTTTAATCTCTTCCTTTGATGGATATGGGTAATCGTTAAGATGCTCCGTAAAGTATTTGTGAAGCACCTAAAAGCTCTTGAAAAATATCAAAAAATAAACTACTATGAAAAGCCG
>CAVBBU010000037.1:0-16691 GCA_963593765.1 Bacteroidaceae bacterium
CACATACGTATAATGCAGGTACGTTCGCACTCTAGTGCTCGAGCAGTGGTTCTAACAAGCCTGCCAGAGGCAGCCTTTAAGAACCAGCCTCGCACATGCCCTGCATAATAGTATGTGTCTGCTCGAGGGCTGATTATTCTAAATATTTAGTTGAAAATCAGAACGAAATATTAGAATTTAGAGATAGTGCAATAGGGCTAAAACCTGCATATATGTGACCAAGCGAATTTGTTTTGTGACACCACTTTAATAAATGTGAGTTTTCTGATTATCGAAAATATCCCACTGTTGAAGCACCGCCAAGACGAGCAACGCTCGTCAATCAAAGGCGGTGCAAGTTTGGGATATTTTCGATTGGTTATGAAGAAAACGAAGATTTATATAAAATGGCAAGCAAAACAACCTGAGGCTTGGCACATATATGCAGGCATTGATATATCATTTACAAAAACCTATTATTCTAAATTATATGTATGTGCTGCTAAGAGGACGTTCGTTACACAAGTTTGCAATTAAAAAAAATAGTGCTTGCAGCTTATAGCGTTATCTAACGCAGCTGCTTGCACTATTTTTCGGAATATACGACTGTTTGCAATTATTTATTTCTTATTATCCCAAAACTCCAGATCATCTCTTCCAACCGTCTTAGAAGTAAATGCAGTCCCATCATTTAGCTTATAATGCTTAGTCGCTCTAAAGACATACTTAGCACCTATATAAACAATAGGAATATTAAAGTAAACTATGAGGATATTGCCAAGGTCAGAGAATGCCCAAAGCTCACCAAGCTCATATCCAGCTATCTTAGATAATATACCAAAGAGAGCTATACATATTCCTATACCCTGAACCAGTCTTACACATGCCTTACTCTTATTTATACGTGTTGCAGCAATTCCTGAAAAGCTTATCATACCTATAAGACAGGTATATGCAAAAAGTGTAAAGCAAAGTGTAACAAGAAGAGTTATAGCACTGTTAAAGGCAGTTCCCGGTGTAAGTACTGCGACTGATGCATTAAACTTAGGAAGCTTATCAAGTGCATCCCATGCTGCAAATGAATCGCCTATCCAGCAATGTGCCATAACAACTACAAATCCAGTAAGTGTACATACAACTATAGTATCAAGGAAAACTCCTATAGAGGCTACAAGTCCCTGCTCACAAGGATGCTTAGTATCAGATGCAGCAGCAGACATAGTGATAGTTCCCTGTCCGGCTTCATTGCTCATAAGCCCTCTTTTAACTCCCTGTGCGAGAACTGTTCCAAAGGCACCGCCAAATACTGCCTCCGGCTTAAATGCACCTGTAAATACCGATGCAAAGAAGTAAGGTATACGATTGATATTAAGTATTATAAGAATGACAACAGTGATTATATATACAACTGCCATAAAAGGAACCATCTTATCAGTGATTTTAGTTACCTGCTTGATTCCACCAAAGGCTATTATAGCAGTTATTGCGATTACAATTATTCCTACTATATAATAGAATATAGAATCAGAAGCAAGAGTTGTACCTGTAGCTGTTTCAACCATAGTACCTATTGCAGTTACTACATATGAGCCCTGTGCAGGAAGGCAGCAGTAAGCATATAGTATATATAATACAGAAAGCATTACACCTACCCATGCAGCACCGCCAAGAAGCTTTCTTCCATAGAATGGAAGACCGCCGACTAGCTCGTTTCCATTTTTTTCCTTAAACATCTGTGCAAGAGTTGCTTCCATATAAGCTGTAGCCATACCAAGGAATGCAGAAACCCACATCCAGAATACAGCACCAGGACCTCCGGCTGCTATAGCACCGGTTACTCCGATTATATTTCCGGGTCCTATTCGCATAGCCGTGCTTAGGAAAAATGCTGCTAACGGTGAAATACCTATCTCAGCAGTCTTTTTTTCGGTAAGTATGCCAATTCCCTTTTTAAAATGAGTTACCTGTATAAAGCCTAATCTAAATGAAAAGAATATACCCGAACCCATAAGAAGAATTATAGCAAGTGAAAAGTTTCCAAGTACCGGAATAGCCTTATACCATGCAAAGTTTGTAGGAAAGTCCCATAGAAAATCCGACACAGGCGTTATAAAGCTAAACACATTGTTGATTGCAGCAAAAACCGATTCCATATAAGTATCCCCCTTTGTTATAGATTTATAAGCTTAAAGTCCTTTGATGCAATATCTAATATAGCAGCCTCTCTTTGATGGCAGGTAAAGACAAGCATCTGACTTTTATAGCTTTCTGCTAGGTAGCTAAGAGCAGTTTCAAGTCTGCCCTCATCATAATTAACAAAGCTGTCATCGAATATAAGAGGAAGCCTTTCACCATCCTTTTGAAGTAGGCTAGCACTAGCAAGTCTTAGTGCTAGGTATATCTGATCCATAGTACCAGAGCTAACCTGGTCTATAGGAACAAGCTTATCCCTTGTATTCATATATACAGACATATCCTCGTCTACGCTCATAGAATTGTATATGCCTCCGGTTATTCCATTTACAAGCTCTGAAGCTTCCTTGTTTAGATACAAGCCAAAGGAATCTCTGATAGTAGTTGATAGCTCTGACATAGTTTCAAGAGCAAGGTCTATAGCATCTATCTCAAAGCGAAGCCTTTCATTTTCCTCTATGGTCTTTTTAAGAACCATATTTTCATCCTTAAGAGTAGTAAGATGTTCAAGCTGTTTTTCAAGCTCCCACTGACTCTTGTGTTCATTTTCTATTTCAGTATCATACTCAGACTGCTTGCTGTTTAACAAATCAATATTAACAGCTATAGATTCTATATTAGTTTTTCTGTCTGTACATTCGTTATATATGTGATTGTAATTATCCAGCTTATCATATGCATCAGTCACAGATGAGGAGCTTAGATTATCATCCTCTAAAATAGTACTTAGCTTTTTATCAAGCTCATCCTTTCTTGCCTTGCACTCTGCACTATTTTTACTTTGCATTGCACTTAATGCTATGTCTATAGCGATTATAACTATAGATATGCCCCATACTGCATAGAACAAATGAATGTATGAAATTCCGGTATGCAGGCTGATGATGTTATTATCCTTTGTCATAAAGACATATGCGGCACATAAAAGAGATATGCATGCAGTAATAAATGAAATTATTATGCAGCCATCTACGCCCTTTGACTTAGCTTTAGCATATAGCTTATTATAATCAGAATAGCTTGCTTCTATATTACTTTTATAATCAGCTATGCTTTGCTTATCCTCTAAGCCCTTGCTTTTAAGCAGCTGCATATCAGATGCATTCTTTGCAATTAAGTCCTCTTTGTCTGCTTGAAGCTTAGATATCTGCTCGGCGGTCTCTGCCTTTTGCTCCTTTAGCTCCTTTATATGGCTTTTATAAATAGGAGAAACTATATCTTCTTCTATACTCTTTATCTCAGAAAGATTAGAGGTATAGGTTTTAACAGCATCCTGTGAAAGCTGTGATACAAATGACTTTCTTTGTGCCTTTAGGTAGCTGCTTGCCTTAGTTATATTGAGGGACATATTTCCTGTCGTATTAAGGTTTGCAATATAATTTTTAAGCTCAACTGCCATATTAGAATCAGTAGCACTTTTTAGCTGACCTATGCTTACTGTATTAGTATATGCTGCCTCAGATAGTGAGTTAAGCATTTGACTAAGCAGCTTAGAAGGAGAATCTATGCTCTTGCCATTTGTTTCATCAATTATAGTAAGGTCTATAGCACTCCTTCTAAAATCTCTTTCTATTCTGTAAATATTGCCCTTATATTCTGCTCTTATATATCCTCCATAAGGACCGTGTGACCAAGGCTCGTACTTGGAAAATAAATCCGTTTTAGCCCCGCGGCCTCTGCCTCGCTCAAGTCCATAAAGCATAGCACGAATAAATGAATGTATAGTTGATTTTCCGGCTTCATTGTGACCATATATAATATTGATATGCTTATCAAGCTCTATATCCTTATTAGAGAGCTTACCAAAGCCGTCTATATGTAGATTAAGAAATATCATGTCGCACTCCTTTCATCCGTAGTATGTAAAAGGGCATTGACACCATAATACAGAGCCTTTTTTTCTACAGCAGATAGATTTTCATGATGCAGCTTTCTTATAAAGAAGCCTATCATATCTGAAGGGTGCTCGGCAAAGAGCTCAGTAAAATCATACTTTGGCTCTGACTCATCTAAAATTTCTATTATGCGGCCTCTTGCCTTAATCGCTTCAAGATCAAATTCTATGTCAGGACTTCTAAGCCCACGAATCTTAAAGCGATAGATATTTTGCTCGCCTCTTTTTGACATCTCGCCGGTTATAGTCATAAGCAGCTCTGCATTAGTAGTTTCAGGAGTAATACTTATAACAAGGGAAATGTATTTGGTTTTAGAAACAGGAACAAAATTAAGTGAGGTCAGCTGGCGGCTTATAGGATTTATCTCGCCTATGTAGTAGCCATGCTCACCGCTGTCTGTTTTATCAAGTGGCTCTGGCGAGCCGCAGTAGGCTACGCTTCCATCTGCAGGGAGAGTAGGCTTGTGAATATGCCCAAGGCCGCAGTATGAAAATCCAGCCCTAGAAAGCTCTGCCTTATCAAAAGGAAGATGCTGCGGATCTCCGCCATGTGCCAAAAGTATATTTATATGTCCATTGTCCGGAACCTTGACTCCGCTAAGAAGATTTTCTGTAATCTCAGTTTTGTTATAAGAAAATCCATAGACCTCGGTATTGATATCATCAAAATATACACTGCCTAGAGTGCTAGAACTTAGGTAGCTGACATTAGATGCCCATGGAAATGTCAGCACTGCGGAATTATCTCTTATATAATCATGGTTGCCTGCGATTATTACTATATGCACCGAAGGTATAGTTGAAAAAAGATAATTTACCTCTTTTAAATCTCGAACCAGCGGCTGCCTGTGAAAGAGGTCGCCGGCTATTAAAAGAAGCTCTACGTTTTGCTCCTTAGCAGCATTAATAATAGTTGCAAGACTTTCTGTTACGGCATTAGCCCTTTCGCTGCTCCAGGGCTTGTCTGCATCTGGCTTCATGCCATAGTGTATATCACCAGTATGTATAAATTTCATAGATATATCCTTTCTGCTTTACTTTTAATTACAGATCGCATGAGCCTACTGTACGTGGATAAGGAATAACGTCTCTTATATTGCTCATGCCTGTTATATACATTACAGCTCTCTCAAAGCCTAGTCCAAAGCCTGAATGTCTAGTCGAACCATACTTTCTAAGATCCATATAGAAATCGTAATCGGATTCACGCATACCAAGCTCCTCTATACGATTTTTAAGTATCTCATAATTATCCTCACGCTGGCTGCCGCCTATTATCTCACCTATGCCGGGAACGAGGCAGTCCATAGCTGCAACAGTCTTGCCATCTGGATTAAGCTTCATATAAAATGCCTTGATATCCTTAGGATAATTAATTAGGAATATAGGCTTTTTATAAACCTGCTCAGTTAAAAATCTTTCATGCTCTGTTTGAAGGTCACAGCCCCAGCTTACCTTATAATCAAACCTGTCATTATTCTTTTCTAGTATCTCTACAGCCTCTGTATAGCTTACTCTGCCAAACTCAGAATTCATAACATGCTCTAGCTTTTCAAGAAGCCCCTTATCTACAAACTGGTTAAAGAAATTCATCTCATCGGGAGCATTATTAAGGACGTACTTAATTATATATTTAAGCATATCCTCGGCTATGTCCATATCGCCCTCGAGGTCGCAGTATGCCATCTCAGGCTCTATCATCCAAAACTCTGCGGCATGTCTTGTTGTATTAGAATTTTCTGCACGGAAGGTGGGACCAAATGTATATATATCTCTAAATGCCTGTGCATAGGTTTCGCCATATAGCTGTCCGCTAACAGTAAGATTAGTTTCCTTTCCAAAGAAATCCTTGCTGTAGTCAAGCTCGCCATTTTCATCAAGTGGTGGGTTCTTAGGATCAAGAGTAGTTACTCTAAACATCTCGCCGGCACCCTCGCAGTCACTTCCTGTTATAATAGGTGTATGTACATATACAAAGTTTCTCTCCTGGAAAAAGCTATGTATAGCATATGCTATAAGTGAGCGAACACGGAATACCGCCTGAAAGGTATTCGTACGTGGACGAAGGTGAGATATAGTTCTTAGATACTCAAGAGTATGTCTCTTTTTTTGAAGAGGATAGTCAGAGGCAGACGCACCCTCTACAGCTATGCTGCTTGCCTGAACTTCAAATGGCTGCTTTGCATCCGGAGTTGCAACTAGTGTTCCTTCTATAATAAGTGCAGCACCTATATTAATCTTGCAAATGTCTGCAAAATTTTCCATGCTGTCGTGGTAAACTACCTGAAGCTGGTTAAAGCTTGTTCCGTCTGATACAGATAAAAAGCCAAAGCTTTTAGAGTCACGATTGCTGCGAACCCAGGCTCCTATGCTTATAGTTTTGTTATAAAAGTTTTCTGGATTTTTGTAGATATTTTTAATAGTGATTAAATTCATTTTATCCCCCTAAGCACAATATAATTCCTTTAATTATAGCATAGAACTGCCTGTTTGGTTATTAGTCATAATAATAGAAGAAAAAATTGTTTAAAAAGTAAAAATGTACAATAAAAGCTAGAAATTGCAAGAATATTTATTCACATTTACCAAAATTGATGATATAATTATTTCGCAAGAACATATCTAAAACTGACTGCGAGGTGTAAACATGATGATTAAAAAAGAAATGATAGCTATGCTGCTTGCTGGCGGGCAGGGAAGCAGACTGGGTGTTCTTACTCAGAAGGTTGCAAAGCCAGCAGTATCATTTGGAGGTAAGTATAGAATTATCGACTTTCCTCTAAGCAACTGTATCAACTCGGGGATAGATACAGTTGGTGTATTAACTCAATATCAGCCACTTAGACTTAATTCACACATTGGAATAGGAATTCCGTGGGATTTGGATCGTAATGTAGGTGGTGTCAGCATACTTCCGCCATATGAAAATTCAAAGGGCAGTGATTGGTATAGCGGAACAGCAAATGCGATATATCAAAATCTTGAATATATGGAGCAGTTTAATCCGGACTATGTACTTATACTTTCCGGCGACCATATATATAAGATGGACTACGAGGTAATGCTGGATTACCACAAGGCAAATGGTGCAGATGTTACTATGGCTGCTATGCCTGTTGCTATGGAAGAGGCAAGCAGATTCGGAATATTAATTACAGATGAAAAAGGCCTTATAACAGAATTTGAAGAAAAGCCTGAGCATCCAAAGAGTAACCTTGCTTCGATGGGAATATATATATTCTCTTGGAAGATTTTAAAGGATGCACTGATAGCACTTAAGGACGAGCCGGGCTGTGATTTTGGTAAGCATATAATTCCTTATATACACAATCAAGGGAAGAACATATATGCATACGAATACAACGGCTACTGGAAGGATGTCGGAACGCTTACATCATACTGGGAAGCTAATATGGAGCTTATAGACATTATCCCAGAGTTTAATTTATATGAAGAATACTGGCGTATATTTACAAAGAGCGACATTATTCCGCCGCAGTATATAGCAAGCAGCTCTGAGATTAATCGAAGCATAATAAGTGAAGGCACAGAGATCTATGGCAATGTATCTAATTCGATTATAGGTGCTGGTGTAATTATAGAAGAGGGTGCCCAGGTTCATGATTCTATAATTATGAGAGGCTGCAGGATAGGCAAGGGAACTAAGATATATAAATCTATCATAGCAGAGCAGGTTACAGTCGGAGATAATTGTGAGATAGGTATAGGAGAATATGCTGAAAGCAAATATGACAAAAAGGTATATGCATCTGAGCTTGTTACTATAGGAGAAAAGAGCACGATTCCAAGCAATGTTAAGATAGGCAAGAACACAGCTATATCTGGTGAGACAACAAGTGATGATTACAGAGAAGGAATACTAGCAAGTGGTGACTATATAGTAAAGGCAGGTGGAATCAGATGAAGGCAATCGGTGTAATACTTGCAGGTGGTAACTCTAAGAGAATGAGAGAGCTTTCTAATAAAAGAGCTATAGCAGCTATGCCGGTAGCAGGAAGCTACAGAAGTATAGACTTTGCATTAAGCAATATGACAAACTCTCATATAGCAAAGGTAGCAGTTTTAACGCAGTATAATTCGAGATCTCTTCATGAGCATCTAAGCTCTTCTAAGTGGTGGGATTTTGGAAGAAAAAATGGCGGATTGTTTGTATTTACCCCAACCATAACCGCACATAATTCGGACTGGTACAGAGGAACAGCAGATTCGTTATATCAAAATATGACCTTCCTTAAAAACTCGCATGAGCCTTATGTTGTTATAGCAGCAGGCGATGGAATATATAAGCTTGATTACAACAAGGTACTTGAGTATCACATAGAAAAGAAGGCCGATATAACAGTTGTTTGTAAGAGCGTTGAGGACGGCGAGGACGTTACAAGATTTGGAATGGTAGGTATCAATGACGACGGAAGGATAACAGACTTTGAAGAAAAGCCTATGGTTACCCAGTCGAGTAATATCTCATGCGGCATATATATTATAAGAAGAAGACAGCTTATAGAGCTGATAGAGCGGTGTGCCGCTGAGGACAGATACGACTTCGTGCAGGATATACTTATAAGATATAAAAATCTAAAAAGGATATATGCTTATAAGATAGATTCCTACTGGAGCAATATAGCAACTGTTGAGTCTTATTATAAGACCAATATGGATTTTCTTAAAAAGGATGTAAGAGATTATTTCTTTAGAGAATATCCGGATGTATTTAGTAAGGTAGACGATCTTCCACCAGCTAAGTACAACCCAGGATCTTCTGTTAAAAATTCTCTTGTATCAAGCGGATGTATAATCAATGGAGTGGTAGAAAACTCAGTACTGTTTAAGAAGGTTTATATAGGCAATAATTGTGTAATTAGAAATTCTATCATATTAAACGATGTATATATAGGCGACAATACAGTAATAGAAAATTGTATTGTTGAAAGCCGAGATACTATACGTGCAAATACTACACATATAGCATCGCCGGATAATATAGAAATAGTAGTAGAAAAAAATGATAGATATACCATATAATAAGGGAGGCATATATAGCAATGCAGATTACAGACGTTAGAGTTAGAAGGATAGATAAAGAAGGAAAGATGAAGGCTATAGTTTCTATAACTATAGACAATGAATTTGTTGTTCATGATATAAAGGTTATAGAGGGAGACAAGGGACTTTTTATAGCTATGCCTTCAAGGCTGGCATCTGATGGAGAGTACAGAGATATTGCACATCCTATTAATTCAGAAACCAGAGAAAAAATACAGAGTATGATACTAGAAAGATATAATCAGGCTATGGCAGCAGGTGATGTGACAAAAGATGATAGCTCAAATTAAAAAAACAGAAAGTAAAATACTATATCCGTTTGGAGTTACTATAATAGATAATGGATTTCACATAAGCATCGCAAGAAAGACTAAGCGATGCTTTGTTTTGCTATATAAAAGAAATATAAAAGAGCCTGAACTAAAGGTTGAAATTCCAGAAGGGTATAAAGAGGGCGATGTATGGCAAGCGGATATAGCTCTTTATGATGATAAGAAAAGGGCAGTAAGCCTTGCTAATATAGAATATAACCTGGAGGATGATAAGGGCATATATGCAGATCCATATGGTAAGGCATTTTCCGGAAGAGATAGCTTTGGCAAAAAGCCTAAGGATGGCTGCGTAAGAAGAAGTCCGCTTTTGATAGATGACTTTGACTGGGAAGATGATAAGCTGCCATACAGAGACATTAGCGATGATATAATCTACAAAATACATATAAGGGGCTTTACAAAGGATGCATCCTCTAAGACGCTGCACCCTGGAACCTTTGATGCTGTAACAGAAAAGATAGACTATATAAAAGCACTTGGAGCAAATACACTTCTTTTAATGCCATCTCAGGAATATGAGGAAATAATGGATGGCAGCATAGGCATATATAAAAGGTCTGCCAGTAAAAGAATAAACTACTGGGGATATACTCCTGCATATGCATTTGCACCAAAGGCAAGCTTTTGCAAAAAGAAAAGTCGAAATCCTATTAATGAATTTAAAAATATGATTAAGCAGCTGCACAAGAAAGACATAGCTGTAATTATGGAGCTATACCTTGAGGGCTGTGAGAGCATATCATATGTGCTCGATGTTATCAGATGGTGGAGGCATGAGTATCATATAGATGGAATTAGAATAGTTGGCAGAGCGGATATAAAAAGCATATATAATGATCCATATCTTAGCGGACTTAAAATATATGCAGAAAATATTCAAGGCATAGAATTAAGACCCGGAAAAAGAACCCTATGCGAATATAATAATGGCTTTAAAAATGATATGAGACGTATACTTAAGGGCGATGAGGGTATGCTTGGAAGCCTTATGTATAGGATAACAAATATTCCGGAGAGGGCAGGGACTGTTAATTATATTGCAGATACCGAGGGCTTTACACTTTGGGATATGCTTAGCTTTGATATAAAGCATAATGAAGCAAATAAGGAAGCAAACAAGGACGGCACAGATGCAAACTTTTCTTGGAACTGCGGTATAGAGGGTACTACAAGAAAAAGAACAGTAACGGAGCTTAGACATAAGCAATATAGAAATGCTATGCTTCTTTTGCTTTTAAGTCAGGGCACGCCTATGCTGCTTTCGGGAGATGAGCTTGGAAGAAGCAAGGATGGAAATA
This sequence comes from Bacteroidaceae bacterium, assembly GCA_963593765.1. Lineage (GTDB taxonomy): Bacteria > Bacillota > Clostridia > Lachnospirales > Lachnospiraceae > CAVBBU01. The sequence goes on from CAVBBU010000037.1 coordinate 10,761, forward strand.
ATAATAGCTACTGTCAGGATAATAAAACCTCTTGGCTTGACTGGAAGCTGGAAAAAAAGAACAAAAAATTGCTTGAATTTACAAAGCATATAATTGAGTTTAGGAAAAAACATCCTGTCTTTAGATATAAGGAAAAGCCGACCATGCTTGATACTAAGGCAGTTGGACTTCCGGATATATCATATCACGGTGAAGCAGCTTGGCAGGTAAATATGGAAAGCTACAGAAGGCAGCTGGGTGTATTATATTGCGGAAGCTATGCACAAAAAGCGGACGGAAGTAGTGACGATAATATATATGTGATATATAATATGCACTGGGAAGCACATAGCTTTGCACTGCCGAGTGCAGGAGATGGCTTTAGATGGTATGTGGCTATAGATACAAGTGCTGCTAGTATAGATGGATATTATAAGACTGGAAAAGAAAAAAGACTTTTTGATAATTCCAAATATACTGTAGAGGCTAGAACTATAGCTGTGCTTATAGCAAAGAAGATTAGGACAAGGAAAAGAGTAAGTACTAGGTGATAGGATGGATTTGTTTGACTACATGAGTGAGCAGGAAAATACAAAGAGTGCACCGCTTGCAACAAGGATGAGACCAACCTGCCTTGAGGAGGTAGTTGGGCAAAAGCATATAATAGGAGAAGGGAAGCTTCTTTATAGAGCCATAAAGGCAGACAAGCTAAGCTCTATTATATTTTATGGACCTCCGGGAACAGGCAAGACTACACTTGCTATGGTTATAGCACATACAACCAGCGCACAGTTTAGACAGATAAATGCAACCGCATCCGGTAAAAAGGAGATGGAGGAGGTTGTCACTGAGGCTAAGCAAAGCCTAGCTATGTATAGGAAGAAAACAGTGCTTTTTATAGACGAGATACATAGGTTTAACAAGGCACAGCAGGACTTTTTGCTTCCGTATGTAGAGGATGGAACAGTAATTCTTATAGGAGCAACTACAGAAAATCCTTATTTTGAGGTCAACGGAGCTCTGCTTTCAAGGTCAACTATATATGAGCTAAAGCCTCTTAAGAGGGATGATATTAAGGAGCTTATAAACCGTGCAGTATATGATAAGGATAAGGGCATGGGGCTTTATGGAGCAGACATAAGCGATGAGGCGACGGATTTTCTTTCGGACTCGGCAGATGGCGATGCAAGAAGTGCGATTAATGCGATAGAGCTAGCTGTTCTTACAACGCCTGTTTCTAAGGATAAGAAGATACATATTACGCTAGATGTTATAAGCGACTGCATACAAAAAAGAGCTGTTAGATATGATAAAAGTGGCGATAATCATTATGATACTATATCTGCATTTATAAAAAGTATGCGTGGCTCAGATCCGGATGCGGCAGTATATTATCTGGCACGTATGCTTTCTGCAGGCGAGGATGTAAAATTCATTGCAAGACGTATTATGATATGTGCATCAGAGGACGTGGGCAATGCTGACCCTATGGCACTGGTAGTTGCGGTATCGGCAGCACAGGCAGTAGAAAGAGTTGGCATGCCAGAGTCACAGATTATATTATCGCAGGCATGTACATATATAGCCTGTGCACCAAAAAGTAATGCAGCAGTTGTTGCTATAGACGAGGCAAATGCTGCCGTAAAAGAAACTTTGTCCGCTTTGGTTCCGGTACATCTTCAGGACAGACATTATCCCGGAGCAGAAAGCCTTGGAAGAGGAGAGGGATATAAATATGCACATAGCTATCCTAATCACTATGTAGAGCAGCAATATCTTCCGGACGAGCTAGTAGGCAGCAGCTTTTACAGACCTGGAGATTTGGGATATGAAAAAGCTATAAAAAATTATTTTAAGGAAATAAAAAGTAAAAAAGGGAAATAGACATGGAAAAGAGATTATTTACATCAGAATCAGTTACAGAGGGACATCCAGATAAGATATGCGACCAGATATCAGATGCGATATTAGATGAATATCTTAGGCAGGATCCTATGAGCCGTGTGGCATGTGAAACCTGTACTACTACAGGGCTTGTTCTTGTTATGGGAGAGATAACAAGCAAGGGCAATGTTGATATTCAGCAGATAGCTAGAGATACAATTAAGGACATAGGATATACTAAGGCAGAATATGGCTTTGATTATAATACCTGCGGTGTGCTTGTTGCACTTGATAAGCAGTCGCCGGATATAGCACAGGGAGTTGATAAGGCACTTGAGGTAAGAGAGGGCACAGATGAAGACGCACTTGATACTGGGGCAGGAGACCAAGGAATGATGTTTGGATATGCAGTAGATGAGACAGATGAGCTTATGCCATATCCTATTTATATCGCACATAAATTAACTAAGAGATTATCTGATGTAAGAAAGGATAATATTCTTTCGTATCTAAGACCAGATGGCAAGGCACAGGTAACTGTAGAATATGATGAAGCTGGAAAGCCATGCAGAATAGATACTGTTGTCGTATCTACTCAGCATGACGATAACATTTCCCAGGAACAGATTAAAGCGGATATAAAAAAATATGTTATAGATGAAGTTCTGCCAGATAATATGGTAGATAAGGATACAAAATATTTTATCAATCCGACAGGCCGTTTTGTTATAGGCGGACCTAAGGGAGACTCTGGTCTTACAGGTCGTAAGATAATAGTAGATACCTACGGCGGATATGCAAGGCATGGCGGCGGCTGCTTTTCAGGAAAGGATCCGACTAAGGTAGACCGCTCGGCAGCATATGCAGCTAGATATGTCGCTAAGAATATAGTTGCGGCAGGACTTGCAAAAAAATGCGAGGTGCAGTTGTCATATGCCATAGGAGTTGCACATCCTACATCTATTAATATAGATACCTTTGGGACAGGCGTGGCATCCGATGAGAAGCTAACTAAGCTAGTAAGAGAGCTTTTCGATCTAAGACCGGCAGGCATAATAAAGATGCTGGATCTTAGAAGACCTATATATAGGCAGACGGCAAGCTATGGTCACTTTGGAAGAGGAGACCTCGGGCTTTCATGGGAGAAGCTTGATAAGGTGGAGGAGCTGAAAAACTGTAAATTATGATTTCGTCTGTAAGCAAGAGCAGACATACCAAATTCCTTTTTGAAGGAATGATAAAAACGGCTCAGGCTTTGAAAGCCTGATGCGTATGCGATATCTATAACCTGCCTGTCAGTATGCGTAAGAAGGTTGGCTGCATAATTAAGTCTTTTTGAATTTATGTAGGCTATCGGAGATACTGACAGGTGTTTTTTAAATTCTCTGCACAGATGTTCCTTAGTATATCCACTCATATTAGCAAGTTCACTTAGACTCGTACATAAAAGCTCAGGGTCATCAAGCTTTCTGGTTAGCTCAAAAAGCCATAATGGCTCATTACTTTTGACATCAGAAGAACATTCTATTAATGGAAGAAAAAATTTAAGCATTATATTAAGAAGAAGCCCTCTAAGTTCTACATGTGTTAAATGTGGTATAGAAACAGGGCAAAGATTAAGTCGCTCTAGCTGCAATTTAAGTAACTCGGTTTCGCTTTTACTAAGGGTAAGCTTAAGTGTTTTTGGATAATTAAGCAGTCTTTTTTGCATATCCGGCATACCAATATATGCTGACATTTCGGCTAAAAGCTTCTTGGGAAATGCAAGATTAATATATTCGCAGTTTCCTGATATTTCAAAGCGACTATGCACATCACCAGGTTTTATAAGAATAAGAGTACCTGCGTTTGTTTCATAAGTCGTACCATTAATTTTTATGCCAGTTGTTCCACTAGTTGATAAAGCTATTTCATAAAAATCATGTACTTGAGGAAACAAAGTCAGGTCTATTTTGTGATGAAATCTATAATGCATTTGTAGCTGTGAATCTATGGTTTTGGCAGCATTGACCTTGTTTATCATAAGCAAATTCTCCATGCTTTAAATTTTTACTATATCAATATATGACACCTTTTTTAAAAATGCAACAGGAATAAAATTGATAAGGTATGTATTATTCTAGGTGAAGGGAGATAAACAATATGGAAATGAAATTTGGCATGGGCTTATATAGACATATGCTAAAGCCTGAGTATTATGAATTTGCACGGCAGTGTGGTTGCACGCATCTTATAATTCACCTGGCGACATATTATGATAGCGATACTAATATAGTAACAGCAACTGATGCAGCAACAAACTATGGTATTTCAGCTGCATTAGATCCTATATGGGATTTGGAAAGCATGCTGGCTATTAAGAGGGAAGCAAAGGATTATGGCCTTGAGATATATGGAATAGAAAATTTCAGCCCTGCTGATTGGTATGATGTGCTTCTTGCCGGAGACAAAAGAGATGAGCAGCTTGAGCATTTGAAAAAAATCATAACTAATGTAGGCAAGGCTGGCTTTAAGGCTATGGGATATAATTTTAGCCTAGCAGGCGTATGGGGACATCAAAAAAAGCATGCCGCAAGAGGTGGAGCAGAAAGCACATGCTTTGATGCTTCTATGATTGATATAGATAGTCCTATACCTAATGGACAGGTCTGGAATATGACATATGCAAAAACGGATGGGGGATATGTTCCAGGTATAAGCTCTGACGAGCTATGGGATAGACTCAAATACTTCTTGGAAAGAATAATTCCAACTGCAGAAGAAGCAGGTGTAGAGCTGGCACTTCATCCTGACGATCCACCTATGCCACAGCTAAGACAAACACCTAGGCTTGTATATAGACCAGAGCTATATCAAAAGCTGGTGGATTTAATCCCAAGCAGTTCAAACAAGATAGAGCTATGTCTTGGAAGCTTGCAGGAAATGCAATCAGATGCACCTATATATGATTATGTGAAAAGCTATCTATCGCAGGATAAGATAAGCTATATACACTTTAGAAATGTTAAGGGCAAGGTTCCTTGCTATGATGAAGTGTTTGTAGATGAGGGTGATATAGATATGCTTAAAATGGTGAAGCTGCTTAATGATGGTGGCTTTAACGGAGTTTTAATTCCGGATCATACGCCTATGATGACGTGCGGCGCAGGCTGGCATGCAGGGATGGCATTTGCTTCTGGATATATAAGGGCAGCAATGCAGATGATAGAAAAGGGATATATATAGGAGGAAGCTATGAACGATTTTTTCAAGCAAGCATTTGATCTTTCAGGAAGGGTAGCTTTAGTTACTGGTGGAGGAAGTGGACTTGGATATGCAACAGCAAAGTGCCTTGCAGCTGCAGGAGCAAGGGTAGTTATAACCGGCAGAAGAGAAGAAGTGCTTTCAAAGGCGTGTGATGAGCTTGGAGATAGTGTAGGCTACAGAGTGTTTGATGTAACGCAGACTGATAAGGCAGCAGATTTTATAAAGAAGATAGTAGCTGACTACGGAAGCATAGACATATTAATAAATAATGCTGGGAAGCACTGCAAAAAGCCTGTAGAGGATATAACTATTCAGGATTTTAGAGACGTGATGGATGTCCATCTGTATGGATCATTTGCGCTATCACAGGCTGCTATTCCATACATGAGAGAAAAGAAAAAGGGCAGTATAATTTTTATATCATCTATGTCAGCACTTCTTGGGATGACTAAGGTATGTGTATATGGAGCGGCAAAGTCAGCAATGGCAGGACTTACACGATGCCTTGCAGGAGATGTGTCGGCTGATGGTATAAGAGTAAATGCTATAATACCAGGATTTATAGATACTCCGATGTTCCATCAGGCGGTAGATGCTGACCTTCCGCGTCAGCAAAAAATACTGGGGCATACACCTATGCAGGCATATGGAAAGCCAGAGGACATAGGCTGGGCGGCTGTTTATTTAAGCTCAGATGCAGCAGGCTTTGTAGATGGAATTACACTTACTGTAGATGGTGGCTGTGCTATAGGCTTTTAGAGCCTAGCACTTTGTTCCGCCTATATAGAACACATCACGTAACGTGGCAATATCTGCTAATGC
>CAVBBU010000038.1:0-16562 GCA_963593765.1 Bacteroidaceae bacterium
ATCGCATAAAATAACTATGAAAATTCTTAGCTTTGGATCATTAAACCTAGATAAGGTATATGCCGTGCCGCACTTTGTACAGCCTGGTGAAACACTCTCTTCTAATTCTTTAGTAGAGCACTGTGGTGGCAAGGGGCTTAATCAGTCTATAGCTCTTGCTAGAGCTGGTGCAAGTGTCTACCACGCAGGATGCGTTGGCGAGCAGGATGGGCAGCCTCTTCTTGATATTCTTAAAAGCAGCGGCGCTGATACAAGCCTCATCCAAAGGCTTTCGTGCCCTAGCGGACATGCTATAATTCAGGTTAATGAAGCTGGACAAAACTGCATTATCCTATATGGTGGTGCAAACAAACAGATAAGTAAAGAACAAATAGACAGTGCCTTAGCCGAATTTTCTGCAGGCGATATGATTGTTTTACAAAATGAAATCAATTCACTTCAATATATAATGGAGCAGGCTGCAAAAAAAGAAATGCAGATAGTTTTTAATCCGTCTCCCATGACCCCAGAGCTTCTTAATCTGCCGCTTGAGCTTGTAAGCTATTTTCTTCTAAATGAAATAGAGGCACAGGCTATCTGCGGAAGTGATATTCCGGAATCCGAATGTGCCGCTGCTTTAGTTAAGAGCTTTCCTAATTCTCATGTTGTTGTTACTCTAGGGAGTAAGGGCTGCATATATGCAGATAAAAATCAAACTATGTCCTGTCCTGCATGCACTGTTCATGCAGTAGATACCACCGCAGCAGGAGATACCTTTACAGGATATTTTACTGCTCGCATTGCTGACGGCGCAGATATATCAAATGCACTAAAGGAAGCAACTATTGCAGCTGCCATCGCAGTTACAAGATGCGGTGCTGCCCCGAGTATTCCAACGCTTAGTGAGGTGAAGGATTTTGCCAGCAAGTATTTTACTTCATAGAATATGTTTTCCCATGAGCCAAAAAGCAAACCATAACTCTTATGGTTTGTTTTTTTAACACTCCTCTACCACCATCTCATATGCTATCCTAGGCGAGCCGTCCTCTACATATATAATTCCGCATTTTTTAAAGCCACATTTTTCTATAAGGTGTTGCATTACCTTATTATCCATGTGGGTGTCTATGCGAAGATGGCTTATTTTGCTAGAGGCATATTCTACTACTCTTTTTAATATTCCATGGCAGCTACCGTCGCTTGCAACTCTATGTATAGCTGCATATGGCTTATCGGATATCCAGCCGCCATCCTCTATATACGAATATGTCGGATCATCGCCCATAATAAATGCAAACACCGCACATATACATCCATTTTCCTCTGCAACATATAGGTTGCCATCCTTTATATCATCGGCAAGCATATCCCTTGGGGGGAAATTATCTCCCCACTGAGTTGGATTTCCTGTCGCCTTCATAAATTCTCTTGCAGTCGCATATATCCTCAAAATCTCGTCTAAGTCTTTGTTTGTCGCTTTTCTTATCATATCTCATCGCTCCACCTTTACATCATATTCCTAAGCTCAGGTATATCTTTTGTTAATGTTTCATATACAATATTCAAATCAACATTGCCATAATCATGCACTATTCTATTCCTAAGTCCGTACATTGCATCCCATGGAATATTTGCTCTGCCATGCTTATATTCATTGCTTAATTTCTTTGAATTTTCTGATATCTGAATCATTCTAAATAACATAGAATCAAGTAATATTTCATTTGAGTTCAATTCCTCGGCAGAGGTACCCCTCATATGTTCCACTATAAATTCAAGATCATTTTTTATTTTTTGAACATAATACTCATCATTTTTTATATTATCCATATATCTTAATCCCATCTCTTAGTACTTCTCGCATCAGCTCTATGTTGCCATCTAATTGCTTTAAATCTAAGATATCTACTTTCTTTTTTAATGCAGTGCGTAATTTTTCAACAAGCCCATAATACTTAAGTCCTTTTACCTTTGTGCTTATCAAAAGATCTACATCGCTATTTTCTTTTGCCTTATTCTTAGCATATGATCCAAATAGATAGCAAAATTCCACATTATAATCTTCAAAAACCTTCTCACAGCGTTCCTTTATATATTCAACATCAACTATGCCTTGCTCCTCATTAATAGGATTTAATTGCGACAGCTGATCGAATATGTATTTGTATTTAATGCTGTCCTTTTTATCTTCATCATTTTCATAAGACTTATACGAGCGTAGCGATACTCCAACAAGCTCTGCCACCTGCTGCTGCGTTAGATTTTTTTCTTTTCGCAATTCTTTTAAATTATTCATATTGCACCTCTACGGATATTATAGTGCATATTTTGCACTATGGCAATATCTAAAAGTGCGTATTTTGCACTTTTATAGCGCACAGGGTGCACCACCTTACCCAACCAAAAAATCTAACCCACGTCGTCTATCTCTATCCATTCTCTCTATCCGCCTACCCTCCATCTCACCTCTTTATCAGCACCACCGTCAGGTCATTCACATTCGTTCCTGTCGGGCCTGTCATTATAAGACCATCGCACTGCCTTAGTGCATTATAGGCATCATTTTCCAAAAGAGTTTTTTCTATGCTTATATTCCTTTCTCTTAATCTAGCCGCTGAATTTTCATCCACATATCCGCCTGCTGCATCCGTCGGCCCGTCTGTTCCGTCGCTACCTACGCTAAATACAGCAGTATCCTTAAGTCCATCTATCCCTGCGGCAGCACTTAAGGCTATCTCCTGATTTCTTCCGCCAAGCCCATTTCCTGTTAGGCGAACTACTGTCTCGCCGCCACATATATATGCTACAGATTTTCCCTCGCCTTGATGATCCCTGGCTATAGCCGATAGCATGCTCCCAGCCTCTCTTGCCTCGCAGCAAAGGCTTGCTGTTAAAAATCTAGGCTCATAGCCAAGCCTTATACATTCTGCACTTGCCGCCTTACAAAGCTGCCTTACGCTTCCTGTTATAACTGTCGTCACATTACTAAGAGCCTTTGGTGTTTCAAGCTCCATGCACCTAGCTGCATCTTCCGAAAGCTTAATTTCGTATTTTTTTATGATAGCCTTTGCAGCCTCGCATGTAGAGCTATCTGGATATGCAATGCCTGATGCTATCATATCAAGCGGATCTCCGATTATATCCGAAAGAACTATAGAATATACCCTTGCCGGCTTGCAAGCTAATGCAAATCTACCACCCTTTACATTAGAAAGTCTTTTTCTTATAGTATTCATCTCGACTATGTCTGCTCCGCAGGCTAATAGCTGTCTTGTAATATCTTGAAGCTCATCGCCGGAAACCGCAGGACTTTCAAAAAGTGCTGAGCCTCCGCCTGATATAAGAAGTATCACGTCATCATCTGCATTAAGATTCTTTACCATATCAAGTGCTTTTTTTGTACTGCTAAATGAATTATCATCAGGCACGGGATGCCCTGCCTCAAAGCACTTCATATGCGGTATATCGCAAGGCACATGTCCGTACTTCGTTATAACTATGCCATCAGAAATTTTATCTCCGAGCTTTATGCTTGCGGCATTTGCCATCTGCCACGCTGCCTTACCAAGTGCAATCACTATAAGCCTTCCGCCAGATGGCACAAAGCCCTCTAATGCCCTTTTAACTGCATTGTCCGGTAGTGCAGCATTAATCGCTGCCTTTATTATTTTATTTGCATCCTCTCTTATCGACATGCCATCTCCTACTTTTCTATTAGCTTTTCCATCCATACCATATCATACCATCTATCAAACTTATATCCGCATTTGTGAAATCTGCCTATCAGCTTATATCCCATATGCTCATGAAACCTAACGCTGTCATAATTTAGATATTCATCCTCCTTTTCACTAGGATATGCAATGCATGCATACAAATTTCTAATGCCCATATCCGCAAGCTGTTTTTCTATATCCTCATACAGCCTACGCCCTATGCCGCCTCTTTTAAAATTCCTATCTACATATATAGACAGCTCTACCGAATACTTGTATGCCTCTCTGTCCTTTAGCTTTCCTGCATATGCGTAGCCGACTACATTGCCCTCTTTTTCTAAAACAATATATGGGAAATGCCTAAGCGTTTCCGCAATTCTTTCCCTAAATTCCAAAACCGAGGGCGTAGTATATTCAAATGTAATCGCCGTGCTAGTTACATAGTAATCATATATTTTTAAAATGCTCTCTGCATCATTTTCAGTTGCAGCTCTGATAATTAGATTGTCCATAATGCTCCTTAATTATAGCCTTTTTAATTTTTCGTGTTTTGTTCCCTTTAATATGTTGATTTTGCGTTATTTTTTTCTTTAATTCAAGTATTTGGCGGATTTTTTTTAGTGTATTTGGCGACTTCTGCCGGATTTTCGCTAGGGCAGCTGTTTTGCCCCAATTTTCCCTTATTTAGCGAAAAATTAGTGCATTTCCCAGTTTTTTGGAGTATAATTTACTAAGTATAGGTCCTACGCTATCGAAAGGAGACTGTATATGGCAGCTAATGACGGAAGCGGTAATTGGGTACTCATACAAAGAGGTGTACGAGATACCGAAAAGCTTATAGGTCAAAAGCAATATAACCTTGCTATGATTAAGGCTCGTCAAACCCTAGAGTATATGGTTAAGACTCTAGCAGAGCTTTATAATGTAGAAGGCGGTGACCTTATAGACATCATAGACAATTTATATAAGGGAAGGTATATTTCTAAGACTACCTGCGAGCACTATCATAAGATACGTATGATAGGCAACAAGGCAGCACATGATGGAGATGACAATGCGTACAATGCAAGCAGTGCCTACCATCTTTTAAGTCAAGAGGTATATACCTTTGCAAGTGATGTAGGAAGCAAAAAAATCGCAAGAAGCTCTGCAAGAAGAAGCAGCTCTGGAAATGCCAGAAGGCGAAGCGGCAAAAGAAAGTCAAAAAGAAGAGGCGGCATTGACCCTTATCTTTTGTTAAAGCTTATTATTCCTGTACTTATTATTATTCTTATAATTGCTATTATTAAGCTTTTCTCAGGAGATAAAAAACAGCCAGAGCCTACCACAGAGGCAACCGTTGCAACCATAGAAACTATGGCTGTTACTACTACGGCAGCTCCTACTACCGAAGCACCAAGGCTTATATATACTACTAATTCAAGGCTTAATGTTCGCTCCGCTCCTAGCACGGACGGAGATCTGATAACGACTCTTGATTTAGGAGTTGAGGTAGACTATATAAAGGCTTATGATGACGACTGGGCTGTTATCGACTATGATGGCGGCGAGGCTTATGTATCTAGCCAGTACCTTACTGTAAGCAACGAGGGCGACTCATCAAGCGAGGGCTCTGCCGGCACTACCACAGGTACAGGCACCGGCACAAGCACAGGCACTACCACAACCGAAGCAACCAGTGCCGAGCGCTCGAACGAGGCTCTGCTTGATAATACTCAACAATAGAATATACAAATATGCTAAGGCGTGGCAAGCGATTGCTATGCCTTTTATTACGGAGGTAAAACATGCAGGAAATTATTACAAAGCTATCTAAGATAGAAGAAAGCTCTGCTAATGTTATGGACAATGCCAACCAAAAAAAGAAGCAGCTAGCCGAAGATTATAACAATAAAACAAAAAGCTTTGATGATGAGCTTTTAGCTGAAACAACTTCAAAGACAGATGAGCTTAAAAAAAAGCTAAAGGCAGATGTTGATTCAAAGCTAGAGCTTCTTAGGAAGCAGCACGCAAGTGCTATTAATAAGCTGCAGGATGAATATAATAATAACCACGATAGGCTGTCGCAGGATATATTTAATAGCATAATAAAGGAGTAGCCTATGAGTCTTATTAAATATAGTGCACTTACTACTAAGATAAGAGCTATGGAAGGGCGGCTTTTAGATGCAACTTCCTATAGCTATATGGCTCACCTAGGCTCTGTCGAGGAGGCTATCGACTATTTATCTAAGCTTCCTTCGTATAAGATGCTTTTTGATGGCATAGATACAAGCACTCTTCACCGAGCGGATATAGAAAGACTTCTTATAGTAAGTAAGTATAGTGATTTTGCAAAGCTATATAAATTTGCAAGCATAAAGCAGCGAGAATTTCTTAAAATGTATTTTAGGCATTACGAGCTTTTACTTATTAGAAGATGTCTGCACGATTGCTATTCTGATAAGAGGTTAGACCTAAATGTAAAGGAGCTTTCTGATTCCTTTAAAAAGCATAGCAAGATAGATGTAGATGCCCTGTTAAATGCTAAAAGCATAGATGAATTTGTAGCCTCTCTAGCTGATTCTGACTACAAAAGGGCTGTTAGTACGCTTGATAATTCGGTATCGCCATCTCTTTTAGATTATGAGCTGGTGCTAGATCAAGCATACTTTAAGCTAATATGGAATGTTAAGAACCGCTTTCTTTCGGCAGCTGAAAGCACGGATCTAAAGGCATGTACCGGAACTAGCATAGATATGCTTAATTTGCAGTGGATATATCGCTCTAAAAAGTATTATAATATGGACTCGGCTCAGATATACTCTCTTTTGCTTCCATATTATTACAAGCTTAAAAAGGCTGATGTGCAAAAAATGGTTAATGCAGAAAATATAGAAGAGCTTGAGGAAATGATAGCATCCGGATATTATGGACGGCTTGCAGGAAGGCTCTCACTAAAGCCAAGCAATATATCGGATCTATCAGATATATTATTAGATCGCATATATAGGTCAGTAGAAAGACGGCATCCATATAGCACAAGCAGTATAATCTCCTACCTATATCAAAAGGAGCGAGAGGTTACTAATATAACACATATTATAGAAGCTATAAGATATAAGCTTTCGCCGCAGGAGACGCTTGATAGGCTGCTGCAGCAAAGGAGGATAGCACAATGATAGAAAAGATGAATTTCTTTAATATTACAGGTCCAAAGGATAGTATCGATTACATCATAGATACTTACCTAACAAAGTATGATATTCAGCTAGAGCCTGCTCTTACAGAATTAAAAACAGTGCAGGGACTACTTCCCCTAACCGGAGATGATCCATATAAGGAAAGCCTTAGCACCATAAGCTCTATATATGATGAGCTTAATGACAAGGATGGCAAGGCAGCTGATATAACTATTCAAAGAGCAGCTGATATAGCAAATGATATCAGCCAAAAGCTAAGTGGTCTTAAAGATACTCGGCAGGAGCTGCAAAGCAAAAAGGATACCTGCAGCACGAAGCTATCTGAGGTTAAGCAGTTTATAGACCTTGATTATAATATCGAAACCATACTTCATTTTAATTATATCAAGATTAGGTTTGGAAGATTTACCAAGGATTATTATAAAAAGTTTATATCACAGGTATATGAAACAACAGATAGTATATTTTTAAAATGCTCTGAGGATTCAGATTATATAAGCGGAGTTTATTTTACACCGCCTGCCTCTTCAGAAAAAAATGATGCCGTATATGCCTCTATGCACTTTGAAAGATTTTGGGTTCCTGATGAATATAAGGGAACGCCTAAGGAAACCTGCGAGCTACTAAGTGCAGAGCTTGAAAAGCTGGGTAATGCATTAGCAGCTGCAGATAAAAATATTCAAGAGCTTTTAAATGCTAACAAGGAAGATATATTATCTGCCTACAGCGTGCTTAAAAGGCATAATAATAATTCAGATATTAAAAAGCTTGCCGCATGTACTAAGCATGATGGCAAAAACTACTTTATATTATGCGGCTGGGCAAGCAAAAGGGATGCACTTAAATTACAGGAGGAGCTAAAGGCTGAGCCGCAGGCTATATGTATAGTTGAGGAAAACCATAACAACCTATCAAGCACTCCTCCTATAAAGCTAAAAAACAATCCGCTGTTTAAGCCATTTGAAATGTTTGTTGGTATGTATGGACTGCCAAACTACAAGGAGATCGATCCTACAGTATTAATAGGAATTACATATTCTATATTCTTTGGATTTATGTTTGGAGATGTAGGACAGGGCTTAGTTCTTTTAATAGGTGGTCTGCTTTTAGCAAAGCTTAAGGGCTCACAGCTTGCAGGAATTATAGCTAGATGCGGATTCTTCTCTACTATATTTGGATTTTTGTTTGGAAGCTTCTTTGGCTTTGAGGACGTTCTTCCTGCACTTTGGCTTAGACCGTCAGAGGCAAAAACAACCCTGCCATTTATAGGAACGCTTAATACAGTCTTTATAGTAGCAGTTGCTATAGGTATGGGAATAATCCTATGTATGATGCTTCTTAATATTATAAACCGCATAAGGCTCGGCGAGTGCGGCGAGGCACTTTTTGATACAAATGGTATAGCCGGTTTGGTATTTTATGGCATGGCAGTTCTTACTATAATGCTGTTTATGTCAGGGCATACGCTTCCTGCCGGAATACTGTTTGGAATATTCTTTATAGTTCCGCTGCTTCTTATCTTTTTTAAGGAGCCGCTTAGTAAAGTGCTAGAGCATAAGAAGGAAACCGAGGAAACCGGCATAGGCATGTTTATAGTTCAAGGCTTTTTCGAGCTGTTTGAGGTGCTGCTTAGCTACTTTTCAAATACTCTTTCATTCGTAAGAGTAGGTGCATTTGCGGTAAGCCATGCTGCTATGATGAGCGTTGTGCTTATGCTTGCAGGTGCAGAGGGAACAGGCTCTATAAACTGGGCTGTAGTAGTCCTTGGCAATCTATTTGTCTGTGGTATGGAAGGACTTATAGTTGGTATTCAGGTTCTGCGTTTGGAGTATTATGAGCTGTTTAGCAGGTTCTATACCGGCGATGGCAGAGCATTTGCCCCAAATAATCATATAAAATAAAAAAGGATGGTTAATATTATGAGTATGTTAGTTAAAATTACACTTTCAGTTGCGTTACTAATCAGTATAGTTATTCCGTTTGGTGCTTTCGCTATAGGCGAGAAAACGCAGGGGCGATACAAGAGTGCACTTGCAGCAAATATCCTTATGTTCTTTGGAACTATGGCTGCTGCTATCATTCTTATCTTCTCTGGAAATGCCTATGCTGCCGAGGAAGCATCTGCAGCTGCAGCTAGCTCTGCTACAGGTCTTGGATATATAGCTGCTGCACTTTCTATAGGAATGAGCTGCATAGGTGGTGGTATAGCAGTTTCAGCTGCCGCTAGTGCTGCACTTGGTGCTATAAGCGAGGATTCATCTATACTAGGTAAGTCACTTATCTTCGTTGGTCTGGCCGAGGGTGTTTGTCTTTACGGACTTATAATCGCATTTATGATTCTAGGACAGCTTTAATATGAAGATGTTTCTTATAAGTGACAACATAGACTCTCTTACCGGTCTTAGACTAGCCGGAATAGAGGGCGTAGTTGTTCACACAAAGGACGAACTAGGCGACGCACTTCAAAGGGCTTTATCTGATGAGGCTATAGGTATAATTTTACTTACCGAAAAATTCGGAAAGGAATTTCCGGAGCTTGTTAATTCATACAAGCAAGCCGACAAGCATAAGCTTTTTGTAGATATTCCTGACAGACATGGAAGCGGCCGCTCGCCTAATTTTATAACTGACTATGTTAATCAGGCTATAGGCCTTAAATTATAGCTAGGAGGCAGCTATGACAATAGAAGAAAAATTACAGCATTTTTTAGACTCCTGCGTAGCTGATGCCACAGCACGTGCTGACAATATGCTTAGTGACTACGAGGCTGCTCTTAAAAATACATTTGATGAGCACAAAAAGGACGCACTCTCTCGCCAAAAGCAGGAGCTTGCATCTGAGGAAGATAAGATAACAAAGGATTCAAACAAGCAGCTTTCTATAGAGCAGATAGCTCTTAGAAAGGAATTTGCTGCTATGCAGGTAGAGCTTAAGGACAAGCTATTTGTCGAGGTTAAGGATAAGCTTAGCAGGTTTATGGAAGGCAGTGAGTATCAAAAGCTTTTAGAAAGCCAGATAGAAGCTGCTATAGAATTTGCAGGCGATGATGATATAACCATATATCTTGACGAGGCTGATGAGGACTTACTTAGAGCCTTAAGTCTTAAATACGGAAAGGACATAAGGCTTAGCGACAGTGCAATCCTTGGCGGAACTAAGGCTGTTATAAGCAGTAAGAATGTTCTTATCGACAATTCCTTTAAGACTAAGCTAGAGGAAGCCTATGAGAATTTTAGCTTTGATATAGGAGGTCACTTACATGAATAAAACCGGAAGCATATGCTCTATTAACGGTCCTATAGTTAAGACCTCCGGCGATGCTGGCTTTACTATGCATGAAATGGTTTATGTCGGCGGTCAAAGGCTTATAGGCGAGGTTATAGGTCTTACTAATGAATTTACTATTATAGAGGTATACGAGGAAACAGGCGGCATGAAGATAGGTGAGCTTGTAGAGGGAACTGGCGCACCTGTTAGTGTTACGCTCGCCCCAGGTATACTTAATAATATATTTGACGGAATAGAAAGACCGCTTTCTGCTATCGCAAAGGAAGGCGGTGCATATATAACAAGAGGACTTGCTGTAAGCAGTCTTGATGAAGAAAAAAAGTGGACTACTCACATAACAGTTAAAAAGGGCGACTATATAACAGGCGGCAGCATAATAGCAACTGTGCAGGAAACTCCTGCGATACTTCACAAGGTTATGCTTCCACCTAGCTTAAGCGGATATGTCTTAGATGTGGTTAATGATGGCGACTATACTATAAATGATAGGCTATTAACACTGCAGCTAAAGGATGATGCGGCAAGTGAAATTCCTATAACTATGACTCAGCACTGGCCTATTCGTGTTCCACGTCCTTACCTTGAGAGATATCCTGCTTCTATTCCGCTGGTAACAGGTCAGCGTATACTAGATACACTCTTTCCTATAGCAAAGGGCGGCACTGCTGCTATCCCCGGCGGATTTGGTACTGGTAAGACTATGACTCAGCACCAGATAGCTAAGTGGTCGGATGCAGATATCATAATATACATAGGCTGCGGTGAGCGTGGTAATGAGATGACTCAGGTTCTTGAGGAATTTACTCAGCTGATAGATCCAAAGAGCGGTAATCCGCTTATGGACAGAACCGTTCTTATAGCAAATACCTCTAATATGCCTGTTGCTGCTCGTGAGGCTAGTCTTTATTCTGGACTTACTCTTGCAGAGTATTACAGAGATATGGGATATGATGTTGCTATAATGGCTGACTCTACATCAAGATGGGCTGAGGCTCTTAGAGAGATTTCCGGAAGACTTGAGGAGATGCCTGCCGAGGAGGGCTTTCCTGCATATCTTGCATCTAGGCTTTCAGGCTTTTATGAAAGAGCTGGTATGATGCATAATCTTAATGGCAGCGAGGGCTCTGTATCTATAATAGGTGCAGTTTCTCCGCAGGGTGGTGACTTCTCTGAGCCGGTTACTCAAAACACGAAGAGATTTGTTCGTAGCTTCTGGGGACTTGATAAGAACCTTGCGTACTCGAGGCATTTCCCAGCTATTCAATGGCTTACAAGCTATTCTGAATACTTAGGTGATCTTACGCCTTGGTATATAGAGCATGTAGATAAAAAGTTTGTCGATTACAGAAACAAGCTGGTTTCTATACTTAATAAAGAGGCTTCTCTTATGGAGATAGTTAAGCTGATAGGCTCTGACGTTCTCCCTGATGACCAGAAGCTAACTTTAGAGATAGCGAAGGTTATCCGAGTAGGCTTTTTGCAGCAGAATGCATTCCACAAGGACGATACCTGTGTTCCGCTGATTAAGCAATTTAAAATGATGGATATTATTTTATATCTGTATAAAAAATCCAAGGCACTTATAGGTATGGGTATGCCTATGTCGGTTCTTATGGAGGATCCTATATACGATAAAATAATTTCTATTAAGTATGATATACCAAATGACAGATTAGATATGTTTGATGATTATAAAAAAGCAGTAGATACCTTCTATGATTCAGTCATAGAAAAAAATGCATAAGGGGGCGGTGCTATGGCAATAGAATATCTTGGTCTAAGCTCCATAAACGGACCTCTTGCTATACTCGATGGCGTTAAAAATGCCTCATATGATGAGATAGTCGAGATGAAGGTCGGTGAAAATGAAACAAAGCTTGGACGTATAATTCAGCTTGATGGCGAGCGTGCCATTATACAGGTATACGAGGGAACAGAGGGCATGGCTCTTAATAATACGCACACGAGGCTTACCGGTCATCCTATGCAGATAGCTGTTTCCGAGGAAATGCTTGGCAGAACCTTTGACGGTATAGGAAGACCTATAGATAATATGGGACCTATACATGCGGAAAAGATTCTCGATGTAAACGGACAGCCGCTTAATCCTGTTACCAGAGAGTATCCTCGTAATTATATAAGAACAGGTATCTCCTCTATAGACGGACTTATGACCTTAATTCGTGGTCAAAAGCTTCCTATCTTTTCGGGCAATGGTCTTCCGCATGATGAGCTTGCCGCACAGCTGGTTCGTCAGTCAAGCCTCGGAGATGATAAGGACTCTGACGAAAAGTTCGCAGTTGTTTTTGCTGCAATGGGCGTTAAGTATGATGTTGCTGATTTCTTTAGAAGAACCTTCGCAGAAAGCGGAGCTAGTGAGCATGTCGTAACATTTATTAACCTTGCAAATGATCCTGTTGTCGAAAGACTAATAACGCCTAAGGTTGCACTTAGCGTAGCCGAGTATCTGGCATTTGAAAAGCATATGCACATACTTGTTATACTTACGGATATGACATCATATGCAGAGGCACTTAGAGAGGTTTCTTCATCTAAGGGTGAGATACCATCAAGAAAGGGCTTCCCCGGCTACCTCTACTCTGACCTTGCATCTATATATGAAAGAGCAGGCATAGTTGCAGGAGTAGACGGCTCTGTTACGCAGATACCTATACTTACTATGCCTAATGATGACATAACCCACCCTATACCTGACCTTACAGGATATATAACCGAGGGGCAGATAGTTTTAAGCAGAGAATTACACGGTCAGTCTATATATCCGCCTATAAGTATTCTTCCATCGCTTTCAAGACTTATGAAAGATGGCATAGGTGAGGGATATACAAGGGCAGACCATCAGGACGTAGCTAACCAGCTATTCTCATGCTATGCTAAGGTTGGAGATGCAAGAGCACTCGCATCTGTTATAGGTGAGGACGAGCTGTCTGAATCAGATAAGAGATACCTTAAGTTTGGTGCTGCATTTGAAAATGAATTTATAGGTCAGGGAAAGGACGAAAGCCGAACTATAACCGAAACACTAGAGATAGGCTGGAGGCTTCTTGGTATGCTGCCTAGAAATGAGCTGGATCGTATAGATACTAAGATACTTGATAAGTATTATAAACAAGCTGAAACTAAATAAAGGATAAGAAATGAATACTAATACATTTCCAACTAAGGGTAATTTAATAATAGCAAAAAATTCCTTAGCTCTTGCAACTCAGGGCTACTCGCTTATGGATAAAAAAAGAAATATACTTCTTCGTGAGCTGACTAATCTTATATCGCAGGCTAAGGATATACAGGGGCAGATAGATAAGGCATATTCAGAGGCATACAAGGCACTGCAGCAGGCTAATATAGAGCTGGGCATAGACTTTGTTCAGCAGGTTGCCGATGCTGTTCCTGTTACTGATGATATTAAGATTAAGAGCCGCTCTGTTATGGGTACGGATATTCCTTTAGTTGAATATGAGCCAAAGCCGCTAAGTCTTAGCTATGGCTACTATTCAACCAGCGAATCTCTCGATATAGCAAGGTCTGCCTTTGAGAAGGTTAAAAACCTTACCTTGAAGCTATCTATGGCAGAAAACTCTGCTTACAGGCTTGCGGCAAATATAAAGAAAACGCAAAAAAGAGCTAACGCTCTAAAGAATATAACTATTCCTTATTATCAAGCCCTAACAAAGAGTATAAGCAATGCTCTTGAAGAAAAGGAGCGTGAGGAATTTACAAGGCTTAAGGTTATTAAAAAACGAGTGGCGGGATAATCGCCACTCGCTTCTTTTTTTAGCTTACTTTATCTTCTTAAGTATAAAGTCCTTGCTTTGTGCTTCCTTAGTAAGAGTTAGAATCATGCTTTCATCACTAATGCTTATAGTATACAATCATGCTTTCGTCACTAATGCTTATAGTATACTCTGCATCATTTGCACGGCTGCTTACAAAATCAATCATAAGCCTCGCATCTTCTAGCTCGTATGCAAATTCATACTCTGACTCCGGAAGGAGCATGCAGCCCTGACCGCCCTCATCAAACCTAAGCCTAGTATATTCATCTACTGCCCATGTTCCTAGTATCTCCTTGTCAGCTGTATCATCTACTATCTCAAGGTCGCTTGCAGTTGCTAGGGTGATGTCACCTGAAAGCTCCTGCACCTCTGCCTCTGCTTCTTTTTTAATCTCTTCCTCGATATTCTTAATCGTATCATTCTCGATCTCTATATCCAGCTCCAGATTAGCTTCTTCGTCCTTTAAGCCAACAGAGTTCTCGTCAGAAGAATTTATAATTTTAACCTCGGTCTGCTCTCCCTCTGCAACGACCTGCTTTTCGATATCTGTCTTGATTTCTTCTAGCGTGATGTCCTGCTCCAGCTTAAGCTGTTCGCCTTCCTTAATCTCAGTCTGAACCTCTGTCTCCTTTTTTGTTAAAGCCTCGGCTTTAGCTTCCTTTTTTATATCATCAGCAAAGGCAAGTACCGTTACAGAAGAAACTATCAGACCGGCGATAAGTATAGTACTTATTTTGGATTTCCAGTTTTTAATCATCATATTCCTGCTCCTTTCTTAATGATTATTAATCTTATCTCATTGTACCCAAACGCCATTTTGATCTACCTTATAATTATCCGGTGTTACAGTATCTCTAAGAAGAGCTCCTTCGTTTGCTCCCTGCTCCTTAGAGAAATAATACCATTTGCCATCAATGAGCTGCCAGCCGGTAAGCATCATTCCGCTGTTAGTTCCTGCAACAGGATTTAGATAATAATACTTTCCGCCGACTTCTATCCAACCAGTCTTCATATATCCATTAGGATCAAAGTAGTACCAATACTCTATGCCATTCCACAGAAGCTTCGCCCAGCTGTTAGCAGGATAGGTTCCATATGTAGGCTTGAAATACCAGCCCTTTTCATCCTGCAGCCAGCTTCCTGAGGTAGCACTTGAGGTCTTTGGTGCAGAGCCTGAGCTGCTGCCGCCGCCACCGCCTGAGCTGTGATAGGTTTTCGTATAACCACAGACTGTGCAGCTTGTTCCGCTAAGGCTGTGTGCTGCCTTATCTGTTATCTCATTACATACCGTGCAAACCTTCCAGTGACTGCTCGTGTTGTAGCTGTAGGTAGTGCTCCACTTATGTCCTTCTGCGGCTAATCTTATATCTGATTCTGTAAGCGGTATCAATTCCGTTTTATCTTCAAACATAGCACCGCAGTCCTCGCATACATAATGAGCCTCATATCCGTCCTCAGTGCAGGTTGCTTCTACTCTATCCTTATAACCTAAGGTATGTATGCATGTTGGATCTGGCTTTTTTGCAAATACTGCCTTAACCTCAACATCACTCGCCGGCATAGTAAACTTATTATCGGTAATTGTTATACCGCCGCTTACTACTTCCCACTTACTAAACTGATAGTCTGCAGCTGGCGTTGCACTAAGTGTTATTATAGTTCCTTCCTCAGCCTCATATGGATCTGCAGCTGCACTGCCGCCTATAGAGCTTGTTACAGTTACCTTGTATTTTGTTGTTATAGTAGGAGCTTTGATAGTATACTCTGCTGCATCAGAAGCTAGAGTAGTACCATTTGCTTTATAGCGGACATAATAGGTTCCGCTCGCAAGTCCTTCAACCTCGGTGCCACCGCAAGCTGTCCAAGCAGAAGCATCAGATTTACAATATTCCATCTCCGCTGTAACACCTGTCAACGCACCATCATCACTTGTAGTGCAGTCCTTTACTACTACTGATGTAGGCTTGCCCTCCTTTGTTATGCTGATGGTCTGTGCATCGGAATCATTTGTCGTAGTGCCATTGCCATTCTTTACGATATTAAGTGTTCCTGCTGAAACGCTAGTTAGTTCTTGGCTAGTTCCGCTTGCGGTAAATTCTTTTGTAGCCGCACCTGTCACTACATATTTTCCGCCATCTATAAGATTACTTAACGTACCACTATCCGTACCGGTTGCGGTAAAGCTTGCGTTAGGTGTTTTCTCCTTTTCTACATTGTAGGCTGTGATAGTGTAGGTTGCAGTTTCTGAAGCTAGCATCGCTCCACTTGCCTTAACACGGATATAATAGGTTCCTGCCTCTAAATTGTTTAGCGTTCCACCGCAAGGCGAATAGGTTGCACCAGCGTCTTTGCTGTATTCATGTGTATCATTAGTTTCTATACTGCCCTTACCGCCTATGGTGCTTGTCTGTGTAACTGTAAGTCCTGTAGGCTTTGCAGCCTCTGTTACGTCAATGCTAACCGTGCTTGATTCGCCTGTGGTAGTGCCATCGCCCGTGTCCTTAACTTTAATTCCGTTAGCTGCAGTTACGCCTGAGATTGCCATACTGCTGCCTGTAACCTCATTCCAGGTACTACCATTCACGCAGTACTTCATCGT
>CAVBBU010000039.1:0-16531 GCA_963593765.1 Bacteroidaceae bacterium
AATTGAAGCAGGATTGTGAGAGTGCGAAGCACGAAACAATCCGTGTAACCGAAGGTTCGGGTGTTTTGACACCCGAACCAATATATTACATATTATCCCTATATTTATAAAGTGCCGATGTAATTATAACAGTAAGAATCGCACTAACTATAGCCTCCGGAACTCCCTGCGTTCCTATAATTCCCATAATAACAAGCGAAAGTCCCTCTAATCCTCTATTTGTTGCACCAGCATATTCACTTCCAAACAAAAAGTATATTCCACCCATAACAAGTATGGTATTTGTTATAGATCCAACTGCACCAGCTACCATCATTCCTAGTCTTATCATATTTTTTCTTTCAAATATCTTATATACAAAGACTGCATTTACACCTATAAGTGCTCTTGGAACGAGGCATATAATAAGACTTCTAAAATTTCCGCCGTATCCACCTATATTAACAAATGGCGAAAATACAAAGGATGTAGGATTAGGCATAAATGTATTCTTCCAAAGGCTTCCAAATCCGAATACCAGACCTAAAAATACTGCCTTTTCATATCCAAGAAGTATAGATCCTATAACAACAGTAACCTGAATTATAGTAGCATTCATTATTCCAAGAGGAATAAATCCCAAAAAAGGAACGAAGGTCTGTATTATTATAATCGCAGCAAAAACTGCCGTTAAAACCATATTTTTAGTATTTTCATGTCTGTTTCTTCTTCTTTTCATACCCATTTCTCCATAAAATATATTTTTTTATCAGCTTACCTAAAAAAATTACCAATTACTCACATCTTGTATACAAAACTGATTATAATGCATTTATTTATATTGTCAAATAAATAACAAAACTTTATCAACAATTTTTATTCTTTTTATGAATATTTTTATCTGATTATCAACCAAAATAAAATTTACATAATTTTTTCCACTTTTTGTTGATATCTTGTTTATATCTCCATCAAAATGGCTTGTTTTTTACCTTTATATTGTTATTTCTTGTATATACGACTTTTATAAAACAACATAATAACACTTTATTTTTTATTATCATAATGAATTATCAATGAATATTAACATATAATTAACCACTTTTCCACTAAATTATCCACCATTTTTTGTTGATAACCTACTAATTTTATTGATTATTTTGTTTATTTTTGCTATAATTTGTTAGGTTTTTCTACCTATTAATAATGTAACTTGTTGTGGGGTATATATGTTAGATACTATACTTGAAAAATGGCAGGATATCTTATCCTTTGTAAAAAATGACTATGATATATCTGATGTTTCTTATAATACATGGATAGTTCCTCTTGTTCCTAAAAAGCTTGAAAAGGATGCAGCTGGGATTAACCAGCTTTATTTTACTGTAAATGATTCACTTTTTCAAAGCATTGTAAGTAAAAAGTATTCAAAGCTTATAGAGGTTGGTATAGAAGAGGTTACCGGAATTAAGTGCAGTATTATACTTAATACTGAGGATGAAGATGATTCATCTAATCCTTCTAATAAAATAATAAATAATTATAAAAATACAGTATCCGCTTCTTCTATAGAAAGAGCAAATCTTAATCCGGAATATACATTTGATTCATTTGTAGTTGGTAAGAATAATAATATAGCACATGCTGCATCACTTGCGGTTGCTGAATCTCCAGGTGATATATACAATCCACTTTTTATATATGGAGGAGTTGGACTTGGAAAAACTCACCTTATGCAGGCTATAGCCCATTTTGTTTTAGAGAAAAATCCACATGCCAATGTTCTATATGTCACAAGTGAAACCTTTACTAATGAGCTTATAGATTCTATAGGACCTATTAAAAATAAGAGAAATCTTTCTGCTACTGATTTTAGAAATAAATATAGAAATATAGATGTCCTTCTTATAGATGATATTCAATTTATAATAGGAAAGGAAAGTACACAGGAGGAATTCTTCCATACCTTTAATGCTCTTTATGAAAGTAAAAAGCAGATAATTATATCATCAGATAAGCCACCAAGAGATTTTACAACTCTTGAGGAAAGACTTCGCTCTAGGTTTGAATGGGGACTTACTGTAGATATACAGCCACCTGATTTTGAAACTCGTATGGCTATACTTCGCAAGAAGGAAGAATTAGAACATAAAAATATAGACAACGAGGTTATGGTCTATATTGCCGAAAATATAAAATCTAATATAAGAGAGCTTGAAGGTGCACTTACTCAGGTTCTTGCTCTTGGAAGATTAGATAATAACAGAGAGATAAATATAGACCTTGCAAGGGCAGCTCTCGCTGATTATATAACACCTAATAAACCTAAAAAGATAACTGTAGACCTTATTATAGATGTTGTCTGCGAACAATTTAATATAAGCAGAGAGGATATATTAGGAACAAAGAGGAACAGAGAGATAGTATATCCAAGACAGATTGTTATGTATCTTTGTCGTAATCTTACTGATATACCACTTCAGTCTATAGGAAAGGAAATAGGAGGAAAGGATCATTCAACAGTTATCCACGGTATAGAAAAAATTACCAAAGAAATCAACACAAACGAGGAGCTTAATAACACCATTAATATAATAAAAAAGAAGCTTTCTCCACAGTAATTAACATTCATTCTAATGATTAAAAACAATTAATTTAGATAAGTTTTTCTTTTATTTATAAGGAAAAATACCGATATTAACAAATCAACATCACCTATTACTATTATTACTATATTATTTAAATAATATTATATAGGCAAATATTTACATAAATTTTGTGGATTAAAGGAGAACATATGCGTCTAGTATTTGAAAAAAATAAAATATTAAATTCCATTGCAAATGTATCAAAGGCTATACCTTCAAAAACAACAAGTCCTATACTTGAGTGTATTCTTTTTGATGCTAGCACAAATGAAATAAGAATAACTGCTACTGATACTGAGCTTGGTATAGAAGCTGTTGTAGAGGGAAGTATAGAAGAAAAGGGAAAGGTTGCTATAGATGCAAAGCTTATATATGAAATTATAAGAAAGGTAGAGGATTCATCTATAACTATAGAATCTTCAAATGACTTTAAGGTAGTTATAAGCTGTGGAAAGGATGTATTTAATATTCAGGGAAGAGATGGAGAGGAATTTTCTTACCTTCCTATAATTGAAAAGGATAATTATATATGCCTTAAGCAGTTTACTCTCAAGGAGGTTATAAGACAAACATTATTTTCTACTGCTGCTAATGAAGCCAACAAAATGATGAGTGGTGAATTTATAGAGGTAGTAGATTCAAATGTAAAATTTGTTACTCTTGATGGTCATAGAATTTCTATTAGAAATATTACTATGAATGATAAGTATAATAATTACAAGGCTATAGTTCCAGCAAAGACCTTATCAGAGATAAGTAAGATAATACCTGGTGATGCAGACAATGATGTAATTATATATTTTAGTAAAAATCATATAATGTTTGAATTTGATAAATATCAGGTAGTTTCACGTCTTATAGAGGGTGAATACTTTAGAATAGACCATATGATAACAAAGGATTATATAACTAAGATTAGAGTTAATAAAAATAATATTATTAATTCTATAGATAGGGCGATGATCCTTATTAGAGAAAATGATCACAAGCCTATAATATTAGATATTATAGATGGAATGATAAAGCTTAAGGTTAAGTCATCTTATGGAACTATGGATGCAGAGGTTGAATGTAATAAAGAGGGTGGAGACCTTATGATAGCATTTAATCCAAGGTTTCTTATAGATGCACTTAGAGTTATAGATGATGAAGAAGTAGATATGTATTTTACTAATGCTAAGTCACCATGCTTTATAAGAGATGAAAATGACAGCTATGTTTATCTAATTCTTCCTGTTAATTTTATAAATAATTAAAAGAGATAAGTATGAAAAATATTAATATAAAAGATGAGTATATAAAGCTAGAGCAGGCACTGAAGCTTTCAGGAGAATTTAGTATGGGTTCAGATGCTAAATATGCTATTAAGGATGGAATAATTTTAGTTAATGGAGCAGTAGAGCTTCAAAGAGGAAAAAAATTAAGAGACGGAGATATATTTTCATATAATAATAATGAATATAGAATCGTTGGAACTAAGTAATTATAGAAATTATAAAAATTTACATATGGATTATTCTCCAAAGACAAATCTTTTATTTGGAAACAATGCACAAGGTAAGACAAATATATTAGAGGCTATATATATATGTGCAGCTGGAAGATCTCACAGAGGAAGTAAGGATAAGGAAGAGATAAGATTTGGAGAAGATGAAGCACATATAAAAATAAATATTAATAAAAATAATATTAATTATAGGATAGATATACATCTAAAGAAAAACAGACCTAAGGGAATAGCAATTAATGGAATACCTATAAGAAAAACCAGTGAATTACTTGGAATATTTAATGTTGTATTTTTTTCTCCAGAGGACTTAAGTATTATAAAAAATGGTCCATCAGAAAGAAGAAGATTTTTAGATATGGAGCTATGTCAGCTAAATAGCTTATATGTACATTCACTAATATGCTACAACAAGATTTTAATACAAAGAAACAAGCTTCTTAAGGATTTTAATTATATAAAGGGAGCAGATGAAACCTTAGATATATTAGATATTCAATTAATAAAATACGGAAAAGAAATTATTAGATATAGAGAAGTATTTATTAATGAATTAAAGGATATTATTAAAAATATAAGTAAGGATATATCCGGAGAATATATAAATATAAAATATGAAAAAAATATAGAGATAGATGAATATGAAGAAAAATTAAAAAATAAAAGACATGAAGAAATAAAATTAAAGATGACTCTTATAGGTCCACACAGAGATGATATAAAGTTTGATATAGATAGTGTAGATATAAGAAAATTCGGATCTCAGGGACAGCAAAGAACAGCAGCACTTTCGCTTAAGCTTTCTGAGATAGAATTAGTTAAAAGAAAGATAAAGGATACACCAGTTTTACTTTTAGATGATGTTTTATCTGAGCTAGATAAAAAAAGACAAAGAAAGCTACTTGAATATATAGGAGATATTCAAACAGTTATAACCTGTACAGGATTAGAGGATTTTATTAATAGTAATCTTGATATAGATAAAATATATAATGTAGATAATGCGATATTAAAGGAAGTACAAAAGATATAAAGGTAGGTTTATATATGGGATTAGATAATGAAAAGGAATTTGGTGCAGGATATGATGCAGACCAGATACAGATACTAGAGGGATTAGAGGCAGTTAGAAAAAGACCTGGTATGTATATAGGCTCTACATCTGAAAGAGGCTTGCATCATTTAGTATATGAGATAGTAGATAATTCTGTAGATGAGGCATTAGCAGGATTTTGTGATTCTATAGATGTTTCTATAAATGAAGATAATTCCATAACTGTTATAGATGATGGTAGAGGAATACCTGTAGATATACAAAAAAAGGCAGGTAAGCCTGCTCTTGAGGTTGTATTTACCATACTTCATGCGGGCGGAAAATTCGGCGGTGGAGGATATAAGGTATCCGGTGGACTACACGGTGTTGGTGCTTCCGTTGTAAATGCACTCAGTGAAAAGCTAGAGGTTAGTGTATATAAGGAAGGTCACATCTATCAGATGAGATTTGAAAGAGGTAAGGTAACTCAGCCTATGACTATTATAGGCGATTGTCCTCTTGATAAGCATGGAACAGAGGTAACATTTACCCCTGATAAGGATATATTCGAAACAACTATATATGACTATGATACATTAAAGATAAGACTTAGAGAAACTGCATTTCTTACTAAGAACTTAAAGATAATTCTTAGAGATAAAAGAGAGGGTAAAGAGCAGGAAAAAACCTTCCACTACGAAGGTGGTATCAAGGAATTTGTTTCTTATCTTAATAAGGGAAAGAGTTCACTTTATTCGGATGTATTATATTTTGAGGGAAGCAGAGAAAAGGTATTTGTTGAGGTTGCTATGCAGCACAATGATTCCTATACAGAAAATATATATACCTTCGTTAATAATATTAATACTCCGGAGGGTGGAACACACCTTACAGGCTTTAAAAATGCACTTACTAAGACCTTTAATGATTATGCTAGAAAAAATAAGCTGCTTAAGGATTCGGATGAAAACCTATCCGGAGAGGATATAAGAGAAGGACTTACAGTAATTATAAGTGTTAAGGTAGAGGAACCACAGTTTGAAGGACAGACAAAGCAAAAGCTTGGTAATTCAGAGGCTTCTATAGCAGTTAGCTCTGTAGTTAGTGAGCAGCTTACATATTACCTTGAGCAGAATCCTAATGTAGCAAAGCTAATATGCGAAAAAAGTATACTTGCACAGCGTGCGAGAGCAGCAGCAAGAAAGGCTAGAGACCTTACAAGAAGAAAGTCTGCACTTGATGGACTTGCACTTCCGGGTAAGCTAGCAGACTGCTCTAGCAAGGATCCTAATGAATGTGAGATATATATAGTCGAGGGAGATTCTGCAGGCGGCTCTGCAAAGACAGCAAGAAGCAGAGAAACTCAGGCTATACTTCCTCTTAGAGGAAAGATACTTAATGTTGAAAAGGCAAGACTTGATAGAGTATATGGCAATGAAGAAATAAAGGCTATGATTACCGCCTTTGGAACAGGCATACATGATGATTTTGATATAAGTAAGCTAAGATATAATAAAATAATAATTATGACCGATGCGGATGTAGACGGTGCACATATAGCAACACTTATGCTTACATTTATATATAGATTTATGCCGGAGCTTATAAAGCAGGGACATGTATATCTTGCACAGCCACCGCTTTTTAAGCTGGAGAAGAATAAAAAGATTTGGTATGCATACAGTGACGAGGAATTAAATAATATTCTTAAAGAGGTTGGAAGAGACCAAAATAATAAGATACAAAGATATAAGGGTCTTGGTGAGATGGATGCAGACCAGCTCTGGGAGACAACTATGGATCCTGAAAGAAGAATACTTTTAAGAGTATGCATGGATGAGGAAACTACATCAGAAGTAGATTTAACATTTACCACTCTTATGGGAGACCAGGTTGAGCCAAGAAGAGAATTTATAGAGGCAAATGCGAAGTTTGTAACTAATCTTGATATATAGTGAGATAGCTGTTCTTCTTAAAATCAAAAACTTCATAGAGGAAGTTTTTTGATGATTTGAGAAGGAAACTTAATTAAAAGTTGTTTTAATTTACAACAGGAGAATAAGTAAAACATGGAACCAAATATTTATGACAAGATTCATGATGTGGATCTGAAAAAAACTATGGAGAAGTCTTACATCGATTATGCGATGAGTGTAATCGCTGCAAGAGCACTTCCAGATATAAGAGACGGACTTAAGCCTGTTCAAAGACGTATACTTTATTCTATGACAGAGCTTAATAATACTCCGGACAAGCCACATCGTAAGTGTGCACGTATAGTCGGTGATACAATGGGTAAATATCACCCACATGGTGACTCATCTATATACGGTGCTTTAGTTAATATGGCACAGGACTGGACATATAGATATCCGCTTGTAGATGGACATGGAAATTTTGGTTCTGTAGATGGTGACGATGCAGCTGCCATGCGATATACAGAGGCTAGACTTTCTAAGATAGCTATGGAAATGCTGGCAGATATTAATAAGGATACAGTTGACTTTACTCCTAACTTTGATGAAACAGAAAAGGAGCCAACCGTTCTTCCATCGAGATTTCCTAATCTTTTGGTAAACGGTACTACTGGTATAGCAGTAGGTATGGCAACTAATATACCACCTCATAATCTGAGAGAGGTAATAACTGCAGTAGATAAAATAATTGATAATAAAATAGAAAATAAAGAAACAACTATAGATGAAATTTTAGATATAGTTAAGGGACCAGACTTTCCTACAGGTGCGCAGATACTCGGAAGAAAGGGTATAGAGGAGGCATACAGAACAGGAAGAGGAAAGATAAAGGTTCGTGCAATAACAGAGATAGAAGCTATGCCTAATGGTAAGCATAGAATACTTGTGCATGAGCTTCCTTATCTTGTAAACAAGGCAAAGCTTATAGAAAAGATAGCAGAGCTTGTTAAGGAAAAGAGAATAGATGGCATAACAGAGCTTAGAGATGAGTCTAACAGAGAGGGAATGCGAATAGTTATTGAGCTTCGCAAGGATGTAAATGCAAGCGTTCTTCTAAATAGACTTTATAAGCATACGCAGCTTCAGGACACCT
This sequence comes from Bacteroidaceae bacterium, assembly GCA_963593765.1. GTDB lineage: Bacteria > Bacillota > Clostridia > Lachnospirales > Lachnospiraceae > CAVBBU01. The sequence goes on from CAVBBU010000039.1 coordinate 8,237, forward strand.
TTGGTGTTATTATGCTGTCACTAGTTAATAATGAGCCAAAGATTCTTAATCTTCTTCAGATGCTGGAGTATTATCTAAAGCATCAAGAGGAGGTAGTAACAAGAAGAACTAAGTACGACCTTAAAAAGGCAGAGGAAAGAGCACATATATTAGAGGGATTAATTATCGCCCTCGCTAACATTGACCTCGTAATAAAAATTATAAGAGGCAGTGAAAATGTAGCCGCTGCTAAGACTGAGCTTATGGAGACATTTACCCTGTCAGATCTTCAGGCACAGGCTATAGTCGATATGAGACTTCGTACTTTGACAGGTCTTGAAAGAGAGAAGCTAGAGGCAGAGTACAAGGAGCTGGAGGCAAAGATAGATTATTATAAGAGCATACTTGCAGATGAAAAGAAGCTGCTCGGAGTTGTTAAGGAAGAGATAGGACTTATTGCCGATAAGTATGGTGATGAAAGAAGGACTGGCTTTGCTGCAGATGATGAGTTTGAGGCAGAGGATCTTATTCCAAGAGAGGACACAGTTATAGCTATGACAAATCTTGGATATATAAAGAGAATGAGTCCGGATAATTTTAATGTCCAAAACCGAGGCGGCAAGGGCATTAAGGGAATGCAGACTATAGAGGATGATTTCATAAGTGATATTATAATGACTACAACTCATCACTATGTGAATTTCTTCACTAACAAGGGAAGAGTTTATAGGCTAAAGACCTACCAGATTCCGGAGGCAAGCAGGACTGCAAGAGGAACAGCTATAGTTAATCTCTTACAGCTGCAGCCAGAGGAAAAGGTAAGTGCGATTATTCCGCTTGATGAGTATAAGGAAGATGGCTACTTAATTATGGCTACAAAGAGAGGCATGATTAAGAAGACCAAGATAGAAGAATATTCTAATGTCAGAAGAAACGGACTTACAGCTATTGCACTTCGAGAGGGAGACGAGCTAATCGAGGTTAAGTCAACAGATGGAAACAAGGATATAATCGAAGTAACTAAAAAGGGCATGTGCATAGTTTATTCTGAAAAGGATGTTAGAGTTACAGGCAGAGGCTCGTTTGGTGTTAAGGGTGTAAGGCTTAATGCAGATGATGAGGTTATAGGAATGCAGCTTACTATACAGGGTCAGTACCTGCTTACGGTTTCTGAGCTTGGAATGGGTAAGAGAACCTCTATAGAAGAGTTTAAGGGTCAAAGAAGAGGCGGCAAGGGAATACGCTGCTATAAGATAGCTGATAAGACCGGCGACCTTGTAGGTGCTAAGCTTGTTAATGATGAAAGAGAAATCCTTATGATAACAAACGAGGGAATAATTATAAGGATAGCTGTTTCAGATATATCTATAATAGGTAGAAATACATCCGGCGTTAAGCTTATGAATATAGATAAGGATTCGTCTGTAAGAGTTGCAAGCATAGCAAAGGTTAGAGAGTCTGAAAAGGATTCTAATGATGGCGAGATATCTGATGAGGAAAATGTAAAGTCAGATAACAGTAGCGAGGTTACAGGAGAGACTACCAGCGATAATAGCAGTGAAGAATCAGATGATGGAGACTTCGACACATTCGATATATAAAAAATGAAATCCGAAGGGATATAAGTAATTAAGCAATGGAAAAAATATTAACCGTAGTAGTGCCGACATTTAATGAAGAAAAATATCTCAGGGACAACCTAGAAGCCTTTAAGATAGAAGAGGTAATGAAGGATATAGAGGTCCTTGTTATTAATGACGGCTCTACTGACGGCTCTTTGGGTATTGCTAGAGAGTATGAAAAAAGCTTTCCTGAGTGCTATAGAGTAATCGAAAAGGAAAATGGTGGTCATGGCTCTTGCATTAATGCAGGAATAGCAAATGCAAGCGGAGAGTATTTTAAGGTTGTAGATGCAGATGACTGGGTAGAAAGGGATGCATTTATAGGTCTTATAGAGGAATTAAAAAGAGCTTCTTCCGATATAGTATACTCTGGCTTTTTGTGGGCATATGAGAGCGAGGGAAAGAAGAAGGAAAACTTTAAAACTAAGGCTGAAATAAAAAAGCCATTTAAGGATGTAGAATATAATAAAATATATAAGCTTGATGATATAGCAGATAGGCTTTATATGAAGATGCATAATATGACTATAAAAACAGCTATTCTTAGAGATAATAATATAAGGATAGATGAGCATTGCTATTATGTAGATACAGAATATATTACCTATCCTATTCCATTTGCTAACACAATTAGTTTTATAGATAGTTTTGTTTATTATTACCGCATAGGCCGAAAGGGGCAGAGTGTTAGCATAGAGAAGATGCAAAGGAATGAAAAAAATTATGATAAGGTTCTACTATCGCTACTTGATATTTATAAAAAACTAGGAGTGGAAATTCCTTGCTCTAAGGAAAAGAAAGGATATATAGCAGGAATTATAGCAAGGACTATAGCAGGAAAGATAAAAATTATACTTAGCTATCCTGCATCAAATAAAAGAAGAGAAAGACTAATTAAGCTAGATCAAAGGATAAAGAACAAATATCCAGAAATTTATTATCAAAATAAAAATAAGGCTTTAGCGCTGCTTCGTATAAGCAGGTATCGCCTTTATAGGCCGGCTAGCAATTTGGCAAGGTGGATGTTTGTAAAGGAATAAGACTAAAAATCTAAAAATAAGAGGGGCTATGGTTAGGTTACAGAGCATTTTACTTCCAGATGAAAGTATATGCCAGGTAGAGGAATTATACTTTCACAGATCTATAGATAATAGAAAAGAAAATAGAATAGACTTTGATGGATATTTTAATCTTTTTTATATTGAGAAAAGAAAAAAATATACAAGAATCGAAGACCTTAAACTAGAATTAACTCTTTATGGATATAAGAGCCTTATACTTGTACATGATGGAAAAGATATAAAAACTGTAGCTTTAGAAGCAAATGAAAGAAAAACCTATACTATAGAGCTTCCTTATGGAGATGTAGGTAGCGGTATTTTTTGGTTCGCACTTATTAGAGAGAAAAGCGTAGAGAACTTCTTTGTTTCGGGAGCGTATACTTCGGATAGGGCATTTAATCAGGCTTATATAGGAATAGACATATGCACATATAAAAGAGAAGCATATGTAGAAAGAAATTTAACTCTTTTAAAAAATAAAATTTTAGATAATGACAAATTAGAGGTATCAAAGCATATAGAAATATATGTTATAGATAATGGAAGAACTCTTAATAACAATGAGAAAATCCAGCAGATAAAAAATGGTGCATGTGAGAAAATCCAGCAGATAAAAAATGGTGCATGTGAGAAAATCCACATTTTGGATAATAAAAACTCTGGCGGTGCAGGTGGCTTTACTAGAGGCATGATAGAGCTTTTGAGTGAGAGAGATAAAAAGGAAAAAGCCTTTACACATGTTCTTTTAATGGATGATGATGCCACTATAGAGCCGGATGCTATAGTTAGAATATATGGATTTTTAGCAACTGCGAGGGAGGAGTATAAGGATATAACTCTCGGCGGAACTATGCTAAGAGAGGACTTTCCATATATGCTATTTTGCAGTGGCGAGTGGTGGAATGGCGAAACGATAGAAAGAAAAATAAGAAATTTAGATATAAGAAAAAGAAAGGCAGCAGCAGGGAAATATTTAACAAAGGCATGTAATGAGAGAGGGCTTTACTCCGGCTGGTGGTGCTGCTGCTATTCACTTGGTACTGTTAGATCGGATAATCTTCCTATACCGCTCTTTATTCATTATGATGATATAGAATTTGGCATTAGAAATAAAAATAATGGCTGCGTATTTCTTAATGGCGTAGCTGTTTGGCATAAGGGCTTTGAGCTTAATTTTTCTGGAGTAAATAGATATTATGATGCAAGAAATGGTATAATTCAGATATCACTACATACAGAAAATAAAAAGAAAAAGACCGCTCTAAAATATTATTTTAAGATGCTTACAGTAGCACTAATTAGAATGAGATATAAGGATGCTAGGCTGATATATTATGGTTTAAAGGATTTCCTAAGAGGGCCAGAATGGCTTTATAAGCAGGATCCGGAAAAGCTTAATAACAAAATGCAAGAGCTTACATATAAGACGAAAAGCCTAAGGGAGCTTGATGGTGAGCTAACAACACTTGAGATGCTAAATGTTCAAAAGCAAATAGGTACTCGAAAGAGGCAGCTTTCGCTAGAGAAAATTATAAAGGATAGAAAGCTTAGGGATAAGGCAAGCTTGCTTCGATATATTACTTTAAATGGATGGCTACTACCATCAAAAAAGGATGTGGCTGTAACACTGTCTACAGATTCTCCATTTTATATATTCCGAAGGAAAAAGGTGGTTTGCTATGAGGTATCAAGTGGCAAGGCATTTATTACAGAAAAAAGCTATAGAGAATTTTTGAAATTAATAGTTATTTATATAAAATCACTTTGGCTTATTCTAATTAAGCTTGACAGTGCGATTAGGGATTATGATAAAAATATATCTAAGATCACAAACCAAAAGTCATGGGAGAGGTATCTTAACATTTCCCAAGAATAAAAATTATATGCGGTAAATAAATTTAAGGATAAGAAGATGATTATACAAAATATATTATGGCCTAAGATAGATATTTGTTCTCAGGAGAGAATGTACTTTAGAAAAAGTAAGTATACTCTTTATATGGATCAAAGCCTTGTGCTAGATAAGGGTGCAAGGGTTAGATTTGATACTTATTTTAATAGTGTTTCCATAGATAAATGGAAAAAGTATACGAAGGTATCTAATTTAAGCTTAAGCCTAAAGCTAAAGGGATATTGCTGCATACGGCTTTATTATAAAAAAAGAATCAATAATAAAACCTACAAAAAATGTGTGCTTGAAAAGATATACAAGGCAGATGATGCTAAAGAGCTAGTGCTAGACTTTCCATCAGGAGAGGGCATGGCATATTTTTCTATAGAGGCACTGGAGAAGGGCTGTACATTTTACGGCGGATATTATTTTTCTGATATAAAGGAAAATATGGCGAATGTAAAAATTGCCATAGGCATATGCACCTTTTGTAGAGAGAGCTTTATCGAGCATAATTTGCAGCTGCTAAATAAATATATATTTGATAATCCATCATCAGAATTATATGGAAGATTAGAGGTATTTATTTCTGATAATGGTAAGACCTTAGATATAGATAAATTATCCGGTGAGCATATACATATATTTCAAAATAAAAATGTAGGCGGAGCAGGCGGCTTTACTCGTGATTTAATAGAGATGCTTAATGCAAACAAAAATGGCATGGGAATAACACATGCCTTATTAATGGACGACGATATTACTATAGATCCGGAAGCATTGCTAAAAACCTATAGGGTTTTATCTGTGATAAAGGATAATTATAAGGACTCCTTTATAGGAGGAGCGATGCTAAGAAATGATGCTCAAAATATACAGGTAGAGTCTGGAGCATCATGGAATAAGGGAAAGCTGGTTTCACTAAAGAAAAACTTGGATATGAACAAGTGTTCTGCTTGCCTTGAAAATGAGGTTGAAGAATATAGAGAATACAACGCATGGTGGTATTGCTGCTTCCCGATGAATATAGTAAGGGATGATAATCTTCCGCTTCCGATTTTCATAAGAGGTGATGATGTAGAATATGGATTAAGGAATATGAAAAACCTAATTCTTATGAATGGAATATGTGTGTGGCACGAGCCATTTGAAAACAAATATTCATCAGCCCTGTATTATTATATTTTAAGAAACCAGTTTATTGATAATGCATTGCATTGCCCAAGCTATAGTAAGAGGCGTGTTAAAAGGCAGCTCCTAGGAAGCGTTGTAAGAGAAGTGGTTTATTATAGATATAAAAATGTAGACCTTATACTTCGAGGAGTGAGAGACTATCTAAAGGGAATAGACTGGCTTATACATTCGGACGGCGAAGCGCTACATAAGGAGATTATGGCAGCAGGCTATAAGGCAAAGCCAGTAGAAGAGCTGGATATGCCATTTTCATATTCAAGATATAAAAAAAGCAGCAAGGAAAATGATTCCAGAGCGCATAGGAATTTTAGATTAACCATGATTTGCGGATATTTTTTCCCTACAAAGAGAGATAATATAGTGCCTATGGCAGGGATAAGACCTTATAATACATATAGAGCAAAAAGAATTTTAAATTATGACGAGTCATCAAAAAAAGGTTTTGTTACAAAAAGAAGCAAGACTATGATGATAAAAAAGATGCTTGAAACCTTTAAGGTAATGATTGAGCTTGATAGAAAGTATACCAAGGTAACAAGGGAATATAAAAGAAGATGCAGTGAGATACAAAGCTTGGAATTTTGGAAGAGGTATCTTGGTATTTAGTATTGATATGCGGTTATTTATAACTAAAAAAACGCTCCGCTTTGGATCGCACTGCGGCGGAGTGGAAGATGTCGCTTTGCGACCCACCGCAGGCGGAGAATCCTGCGAAGCAGGATTCTTATTTATGCAAAAGGTGAGGAGGAGAAAAAGTGAAAAAAATTTTTAAAGGAATAGAGGATTTTTATAGATGGATAATCGCAGGAGTGTTTTTAATTATTATAAGCTTTTTATGCCTTTGCAACATGGCTTCAACAAGCCACCTTATTATGTGGGAGCATACTATATGCACTAAGGACTCTGTGATTTTTCATATTTTTCTTGTGGCAGTTACGATATTTGTAATATCAATTTTTAGAAAAAGCAAAATCAACCAAAGATTAAGAGAGTACCTTTCGGATGAAAAGGAATTTAAAAAAATAAAAAGAATTATCCTGTGTGGAATTTTTGCACTTGCAGCAATATGGGTATTAAGTACGCAGTTTGTACCAGGCGTAGATGAATATGTGATACAAGACGCCGTTAGAGATGTATTACAGGGAGATTTTAGTTCATTTGCTGATCACGCATATATGGACATATACCAACATCAATGGGGATTTTTCCTTTTTTCACTTCTTATAGCATTAGTTTTTGGTGGAATGAATTATATAGTTATGGGGCTGCTTATTGCAGTTGCAATCAGCATGGTATTTAAACAACTTTCGGAAATAGCAAAGCTTTTAGGAGCAGAAAAAACAGAGCAGTTAATTATTTTAATATTTGGAATTTTGTTTTTTCCATTCTTGTTATATTCAGAGGATGTATATGGCAATATGTTTGGCATTGCCTTTGCTCTTACCGCAATCAAATATGAGATTATATATTTTAGAAGTGAAAATAAAAAGGATGCTATAAAATGTGGCATAGCTATCGCACTTGGGATAATGATGAAAAGTAATATGCAGATTTACTTTTTAGCTATTTTATTTTCAAGTCTAGTAAATATCATAAAAAAGAAAAAGGAATCCGTATTTTTAATTATAATAATTTGCCTAGCATACTTTATAGAAGCTAAGGGTGTATCATTAATTATTCATATACTGTGTGGGGGCGGTGAAAGGCAGCTTAATGCACCGATAACTCCGCTTGCATGGGTGGCTATGGGTTTGCAAAATGATGGAGAGATAGGCCCAGGTTGGTGGAACAGCTATGTTACAAATAGCTATTACGACTGTGGTGGAGATATAATTAAGCATGCACAGGTATGCAAAGAGAGCATAATAAATTCTCTTACAGGCTTTATAACTAATCCGACTAGTGGAGTAGATTTTTTTGCAGAGAAGATATTAACCACTTGGACAAATCCGACCTTTCAATGCTTTGGAACAGTTAGGAACGGTTCCTATGTTGTAACACCATTATGGGTACAGGTTCTACTTTCGTACAAGGGACAGTGGCTTACATCCAAGTATTTAAACGTGCTTAGCTTTTTAGTATTTTTTGGTGCATTTTTATATATACTAAATAGAAAGGACGAGGACAATGCCGAGCTTATCCTACCTATGACTTTTGTTGGAGGCTTTGTATTTTATTTATTTTGGGAAACAAAGGCAAGATATGCACTTATGTTTTTTGCAGTTCTTATACCCCTTGCAGCAAGAGGATATACCTTGGCACTTGAGGGCTTAGAGAGACGAAGTAAAATAAGATCAAAAAGAAAAAAGCTGACAAATATAATGAAGCTTCGCTTCGCAATTATTGCTTTAGTTATAGTTGGATTTACTGTTTTGTATGAAAGCGAGCTGAAGGATATGCTTAGCAGTGGAGGCAAAACATATAAAGAATATATTGCAGATTCGTATTGGAGAGAAATAAGTGAGTATATAGAAAAGGAGTAGCTTTTGAAAATGCAGCAGATAAGCCACGACATATAGGTTATTATCTGCTGCAAAATTCTGTATAT
>CAVBBU010000040.1:0-16167 GCA_963593765.1 Bacteroidaceae bacterium
ATCATTAGACACTGCATCATATGTGCCATTGCCGTCTGTTCCCTCGACAGTTACCTTCTCCACCGTAGCTGCAAGTGCCGTCATAGGCGATACAGCAATCATACCAAGTGCTGTTACTATGGCAATATACCTTGATAGTCTGTTCTTTTTCATATAAATGTTCTCCTTATTTAATAAACCGTAGCCGTATTAGCAATTACATATTGTTACATATATTTGCTGTGTATTTTAAAAATACTATCTGCATGATCCAGGATACGAGTGCAATTATACAGCCTATTATATTAATCACTCCTCCCAGCATTTTCAATTGCGATATTGTGACTGTAGATATTATGTACCCAATTATTGATGCAGTATTACCAAGCATTGAAACAATCCATGTGATATGCCACCCTCTGCTTAAGCTTCCAGCTATACAAGCTGTAGCTTCTCTATATCCGCGTATAAAATAATATGTGCTAAGAAGCCCTAAAACCATAATTACTATAATAGCTAGTGGCATTTGTTTTACTCCTGTTGTCATTGACATGATAAAGATAATTGTATAGTAAATAATAGCAACTGCCATTAATGCTATTATTAAAAAAGCTGAATAGAGAAAATTTGAATTGATTTTTCCAAGCAGGAAACGATATACAAGCATCACTATTGTTGCTGCTCCAGCTACTACTGCGATTAATATTAACCCAAAAGCAGTAGTAATCGTTACTGATGTCAAGTCATCAGCTATCAGCAACAAAAAGCAGAAAATCGCTCCAATTGCTGAGATAATTCCGGCTATTACTGCTACTATGTTCCATATAAATAGCATATTAGAATACTTGCCTAGCATTTTGATTTTTTCCATTAGAGCACTCCTCCTGCATAGTAGATGTTTTGCATATTTCCATACAATTTAAAATTCTTTAAGTTAGATTATTCTGAACAACTCTCCCATTTTTAGGATAATCCACGATTAATTTTATTTTATCATAATTTTTGTGTTTAATCACTAAATCGATACATTTTGATTTGTTTTATTGTATTGAAAAAAGTGATTATAATGATTGTTTGCACCCAAAAAAAGTGCTATGCTTAGCTACTGAAATAAAACTTATATTGAAAGGAGCTTTTTCTTATGTCAAAGCAAATAATAAGCACTGACAAGGCACCTGCTGCTATAGGTCCTTACTCTCAAGCTACTAAAATCGGCAATCTAATATTTACATCAGGTGTTATACCTGTTAATCCAGCAACAGGCGAGCTGCCAGAGGGAATCGATGCACAGGCAACGCAGGCATTTACCTCTTTAAAAGCAGTCGTAGAGGCTGGCGGATCATCTATGGATAAGGTGGTTAAAACCACAGTATTTATCAAAAATATGGAGGACTTTGCAAAGATAAATGAAATCTATTCTAAGTTCTTCCCTACTCCATGCCCTTCTCGCTCTTGTGTAGAGGTTACAAGACTCCCAAAGGATGTTCTGCTTGAAATCGAAGCTATATGCTATGTGGAGTAGGCACGGTACGCATCCTGCATTAACCTTATAACTATATTTGAAAGGCTGGGAAACTCCTAGCTTTTCTTTTTTTAAGCTACATTTAAGTATATAATAGTACCATACAGCTATATAATAATTGCAGAGGTTTATTATGAAGATACTTATAGTTGAGGACGAGGTTAGGCTTGCAGATGCCCTCGCACAGATTATGAAAGAAAATAAATATATGGCAGATGTTGCCTATGACGGCTTGGACGGTCTTGCGTATGCACTTGCCGGTGATTATGATGTTATAATTCTTGATGTCATGCTCCCCGGTAAGGACGGCTTTTCTATAGTAAAGGAACTTCGAAATAACAAAAAGCAGACACCTATTCTTATGCTTACTGCTAGAGACGAGGTTAGAGATAAGATAACCGGACTCGATAAGGGTGCTGACGATTATATGACTAAGCCATTTGTAACCGATGAGCTGCTTGCGAGAATACGTGCACTTTCAAGACGTCACGGCGAGGTAGTAGTTGAGGAGCTTAGCTTTGGCGACCTTACTCTTAATGTATCTACCTGCGATCTTTTTTGCGGCTCAAAAAGTATTCACCTTGGCTTTAAGGAATTTGAAATCCTTAAGATACTTATGAGCAATCAAAAGGCTCTTATCAGTAAGGATATGCTTATCAGTAAGGTTTGGGGCGATGACTCCGATGCCGAGGACAATAACGTCGAGGCATATATCTCCTTCCTTAGAAAGAAGTTAAACTTTCTTGGTTCAAGCGTTATCATATCCGCAACAAGAAAGGTTGGATATCGTCTGGAGGTAACTAATGATTCAGCTGCTTCGTAAAAAGTTTATTATAATCAATATGTTTTTTGTCATGTCTATTATGCTTATAGTTTTATCTGTTATTTTTGTAAGCAATTATAGATCCTCTACAAGAAACACCTCTGACTTTTTAAACTTTACTACAGAAAGGCTAATGCGCCAGCACAGTCCAGCCGAAAAGCATATGATGGATAATCCGCCAGCGATGGATGATAGAAAGCCTCCAGAGGAAAATGATGGCGAAAATCCTCTTAACATACTTCCCGGCTTTGCCGTTCAGCTAGATAGCAAAAATACTATAATAGATCAAAGCTACAATGGCCCTAACTTTGAAAATGTCGACCTTGATACTATAGTTACCTGTGCACTTAGCACATATGAAGAAAGCAAAAGTACTTCGGGAACATTAAGAGAATATAAGCTCAAATTTATAATAAAAAAGTCCGGCGACTATACCTATATAGGCTTTGCCGATTACAGCTTTGAAGAGGACAATATTCAAAGGCTCGCAATAATATGCATAGGAATATTTCTTTTATCCTCTGTTTTATTTTTTATACTTAGCTACTTTTTATCTAAGTGGGCACTTGCTCCTACAGAAAAGGCATGGAAGCAGCAGACCAGATTTGTTGCAGATGCATCCCATGAGCTAAAAACTCCTATAACCGTTATACTGGCTAACCTTAGTCTTCTTAAGGCACATCCAGACTCTACGGTTAAGGAGCAGTCAAAATGGATAGACAGCACGCTCGAAGAAGCATCTCGCATGAAGCAGCTTATATCTGACCTTTTAACACTTGCTAGGTCTGACTCAAGCACATCTCCGCTTGTTATGTCAGATGTAGATTTAAGCGATATAGTAACCTCAAGGGTTCTTAATTACGAGTCTGTTGCATTTGAAAATAAGATAGAGCTTAATTCGGATATAGAATCAGACATTCATATATGCGGACATGATGGCGAGCTAAAGCAGCTTGTTAGTATCCTTCTGGACAATGCCTGCAAATACGCTGGCTCTAACGGCAATATAGATATATCCTTAAAAAAGGCTAATAACCACATAAGGCTAGCAGTAACAAATACAGGAGCTGCCATCCCCGAGGGCGATATCCCTCATATATTTGAAAGATTTTACAGACCAGATGTTTCCAGATCAAGAAAGGACGGCGGATATGGCCTTGGACTTTCTATAGCAGCTAGCATAGTTAATCACCACAAGGGACATATATCTGTAGAAAGCAGTGAGGTGGATGGAACTACCTTTACGGTGGAATTTTAGACATATAAATTCCTAATTAAAAGCGTGTAAGAGTTTGTAGACTACTATCAAAATCAATACAAAACAACGATATTGATTAGTTCAAACTATAAAACTCTAATATTAAAGCTCTACATAAGAATCCTGCTTCGCAGGATTCTCTGCCAAGTATGTAACCCGTGAGTTTACCCCAAATGTATTACATCTCCCCCAAGCAGCTTAACCTCATCCTCACTATGCGCGATATTAATTACTGTAGTATTTTTAATATGCTCCTTTATGTATTCGATAGCATTTCCCTTTGTATTATCATCAAGCCCCTTAAATGCCTCATCTAAAATCAAAAGCTCTGGTTTTGAAATTATCGCCCTGCCTATAGCTACTCTTCTTTTTTCTCCGCCGCTTAGATTTTTTACCTTTTTATCCTTAAGCGCCTCTAGCCCAAGCTTTTTTAAGTCCTCGCCTATATCTGCATTTCTATTTTCCGAACCTATAAGCATATTGCTTTTAACCGAAAAATCCTCACATAGCCTGTCCTCTTGAAATACCGCTCCTATGCGTGCATCTATCTTACTTATATATCCGCTATCCGTATTAACAAGCCCCATGATTATATTTGCAAGTGTTGTCTTGCCACAGCCGGAAGCCCCCATAATATTAGTTATGCTATCCGTCTTAAAGGTATAGCTAAAATCCTCTAAAACAGGCTTTCCGTCATATGACTTATATATGTTTTTTAAAATAATATCATTCATAAGCTTTCTATCCCATCATATACTTTAGCTATAAGCCACGAAGCAGCCTTTTCTAATACTATGCTTACAATTACTATAGCCACAGTCCATGCTAAAAGCTCTGCCGTATCAAAATATATCTTAGCCTCATATAATCTCTCGCCTATAGAGCCATCCGGTATGCCTATAACCTCTGCTGCTGTTCCTGCCTTAAAGGCTATCCCTAGTGCCATGCTAACTGCCGCCTTAATATATGTCTTTAATGCCGGCAAATAAATATATATTAGCTTTTTTATATTACTTAGTCTGTATATATAAGCCATCTCAAGAAGCCTTTTATCTGCTGATTTAATTCCCTCTAAAACATTTGTATATATTATTGGAAATACCATGAGTGCAGATATAAGTATAGACAGCTTATCTGAGCCTATCCACATAAGAGCAAGTATTATAAATGATGCAACAGGAACTGCCTTAATAGCCGTCGCATAAGGCCAAAGCAGCATCTCTAAAGCCTTGCACCTGCCTGCCAAAATCCCTAAAACCACTCCAGTTGCAAATGCAATCAGAAAGCCGCCAGTTATTCTTAAAACTGAATATAATACAGTCCGCCAAAAGTCTGCCCCTCTAATCATTTGCATTAGATTAACTACTACCTCTAATGGCGATGCTAAAATTAGTCTTTGGTTTATAGTCATATATATGCATTGCCAAAGCAGCAGTGCTATAAGCACTGCCGCCATCTTTTTTATTAAGCTATATTTATGACAATTCATATTTTACTAATTTGCTCCGTAATAAAAATCATCTGCTGGAAGCTTCCCGCCTACTGCCTGAGGATTCATATCATATAAAACCTTTAGATAGCCACTAGCTGCCGTCTTCATATCATCTCCACTAATGCATGTTATATTGCAATAAGGTATAACCTTCTTAGCAACCGCTTCCTTTATTATATCAAACCTTTCTACAAGAGCTGCAGCCTCGCCTACGTTTTCATTTACCCAGTCTGTAGATGCATTATATTCTTCAAGAAAGCTATCTACCGCCTGCTTATTATTTTCAGCAAAGTCCTTTCTGATAAGAAGTATTCCTGTTATAAGCTGACTGCCGTTATCAAGTGCATCCCATTCCTTAGTTAAATCAAGTGCCACATTAAGATCCTCTATCTGAGTCTGTGCAACAGTTACAAATGGCTGTGGAAGCAGGGCTATGGCATGATCCTTGCTCGCAATGGCTGCTACGGTTTCTGTATGCTCGCTTTGCCACTCGATAGTAACATCCTTTTCTATATCAAGTCCATGCTCCTTTAGAAGATAAGAAAGAGTATATTCCGGTGTAGAACCCTTACCTGTCATATATATAGTCTGCCCCTTAAGATCCTCTATGCTCTTTATGGCATCGCCACCCTTTTCGCATATATACAAAACTCCAAGAGTATTTACTGCAAGCATCTGTACCTTGCCCTCAGTTTTATTATATAAAACCGCTCCAAGGTTTGCCGGAACTGCAAGTATGTCTAGCTCTCCGTTTATAAGCTTTGGTGTTAGCTCATCTGCAGAGCCTGCCATAGTAAATTCATACTCATTTTTTGTAAGGCCATTTTCATTATCATCCAGCAGCTTCACCATGCCTATAGATGTAGGTCCTTTAAGACCTCCAAGGCGTATTACTGCTTTGTCGGTATCAGACTTAACCTCACTGCTCTCGTCCTTACTACTTGTGTCAGTGCTTGATTCTTGCTCTGACTCATTGGCTTTGCTTTCACTTTCCGTGCTCATGCTAGCTTCTTCCAAGGTGTTGTTTGCATTATTACTTTTTGCTCCTGTTGATGCACAGCCTATCAAAGATAGAACTAGCATAGATGAAATTATAGCTGCTATAAATTTTTTCATAATTCTTCTCCCTCTTTTTAAAGCTTATTATTTTTACTTTTTAATTTGTTTCATATTCTTTTTAAACCTACGGAAGTCCCCTAATGCTTTCCATCCTATTTTAACAATTCTAGGAATGTTTATTGAATTTGTTCCTGCCGTCCTAGGCTTAAAGGAAATTGTTCTAAAGGTAATCCTTTCCTTATAAAAAGCAAAAAATGTAGTAAGCATGATATTTGGCAAATTATAATCTGCATCGAATCGATCCATGTATTTTGCAACAACATTTGCTTTCATAAGTCTAAACGGTGCATTCGCATCGGGAACATTTACCCCAAAATAAATCCTAAGCAAGAAACAAACCACCTTTTCTACGAAGGCTCTGGACTTGCCATCACCACGAACATTTCTGTGTCCAAGAACTGCATCATAATCACTTCTTAATTCCCAAAACGCATCAAACTCCTTCGGGTTAGTCTGCCCATCTGAATCAGTCTGAAATATATAATCTGCTCCCTGAGCAATCGCATAATTATATAGAGCAATTAGCTTTGGCCCATGCTGCTTCCCGGTATCAGAAAGAATCTCAAGCTTAGGGTACTGCTGCTTTAAGCCCTCAAGAATAGCATGCGTAGAATCTGTGCTTCCACTATCTGCAATTACTAATCTTGACTGCTCTGATTTACCCTCAAGAATTGGATACCACGCATCTACAACCGCCTTAATATTATCCTCTTCATTATATGCAGGCATTACAATATAAATAGAATCATTTTCCATTTTGCTTTTCTCCAATATACATACAATATTTTTTATTCGCTTACACAAAAGTGCCTTTGCCATTTTACCACAAATACACGTTTGTTTTTACTATAAATATAGCATAATGCAAAAAGTCTTACTTTACATTCGCAAAGTAAGACTTCTATGTAAGTGCCGGCGACCGGGGTCGAACCGGTACGGGTATTACTACCCACGGGATTTTAAGTCCCGGGCGTCTGCCAATTCCGCCACGCCGGCAGATGTAAAAAGCGACCCGGATCGGACTCGAACCGACGACCTCCGCCGTGACAGGGCGGCGTTCTAACCAACTGAACCACCGGGCCAAAAGCTCCCCAAGTAGGACTTGAACCTACGACACCGCGGTTAACAGCCGCGTGCTCTACCGACTGAGCTATTGAGGATTATTGATTTTTTACTTCATAGGACGCACTATCCTATGAAGTAAAAAAGAGCTTCGCAGGCGAAACTCTCGCTAAACGGAGAGGGTGGGATTCGAACCCACGCGCCCTTGCGGACAAACGGTTTTCAAGACCGCCTCGTTATGACCACTTCGATACCTCTCCAAACACACTTAGACATTGTACCCAAGTGTGTATGCTTTGTCAAGCACTTTTGCTAGAGCATCCGTTTCTGGGAGCAGGTTTTACATCATGCAAGCATTACTATCTATACCTCGTAACTCCATACACCTCGTTTATTTCATATATACCATCGACATTTTCTGCCATTTCTAACCCCTTTGGCACGTATATAACCACCTTATCTCCCGGCAAAATCCTGTATCTTTTTTTGACAACTGTATTAACTGAATACGTGTTATTCTTGTTGTCTTTTATTACTATTTGCCAGTATTGTTTACGCCAGCCTGCTTTGTGGGCATCTTTACACATGCCCTCTATGCAGTCGTAATTTCCCTTTGAATAGGTACGATACAGTATAATCGCGTATGTTCCTAACACCGCTATAAGTATTAAACCTATAAAGGTAATAAAAGAAAAAAATCCAAACGATGTCATTCCAAGGAGTATGCAGGCAACACATACAACTATTCCGCCAATAAGGGTTTGTATGTTCTGCATTAGAGCAGGCGGAATTTTCATTATCGCCACCTCTCTTTCCTTTTATTCTAATGTAAGAAGAAGTGCCATCTTAAATTTCTCACTTACCTTTACCGAGTGTAAACCACCCTTTGCAAAATGGAAATTCTCGCCTGCCTTGATAGTATGCTCCTTTCCCTCATAGCCAATTATACCCTCGCCATCAAGTGCAAATATAATTGCCTCTCCGGGTGCTGCATGCTCTGAAAGCCCTGTCCCCTCATCAAATGCCATAACAACAAACTTCATTTTGTCATTATGCATAACATCCATGTTTACAATCTTGCCATCCGCATAAGGTACAAGCTCCGCTAATCTAAAAACCTCTCCTGCTTTAATTACTTCGTTCATAATATCATCCTTTCTTACAGATATTTCTGTATAAACTGTTCCTTCTAATGTTCGCATACCTACAGGCGTATTCATTGGCGTAAGTATGCTATCCCCTGCTTTTAGCTTTTTAAGAAAGCCGTCATTTCCATATATTTCCATGCTGCCATCTGCAACAATTAACATTTTATAATATGGATAAATCTCTGCACTGATGTCTGTATTTTTTGCTAATGAAAAGTATGTAATATAATTTTCTCCGCTATGAATCTCCTTTGAAATAGTGCATCCCGAAACAGGCGGATTCTCCTTTGCTACCGAAAATACCTCCCCAACCCTCTCATTCATAAAATCACCACCTTGCCTATGCTTTACTTCTGCCTTTCTCCGAATAGCCTTTTCTCTAGGCACCTATCAGTTCTTACCTCTAAAATAACTTATTCTCTAGCTACTTTCAAGAAGCTAAAAGCATTTGATCTTGTCTTTCTGAAAGGATTATAGTAGAATGGGCAAAAAATATATGTGGTTATAACCACATTTTAGGAGTCGCCTTTATGGATATAGAATTTCTTAAGACTACTATGATATTTCGAGGAATGAATGATGATGAGATTATAGCTTCTCTAGATTTTTTGCAGGCAAGGAAGCAAGGCTTCAAAAAGGGAAGCACCATTTTTCATGCCGGAGATACCACAAATAAATTAGGGCTTGTTATAGCTGGCAGTGTCATAATAGAAAGTGATGATGCATGGGGCAATAAAACTATTTTAAGCAGTGCCGAGGTAGGGCAATTTTTTGCTGAAACCTACGCACTCCTTTCTAATGAGCCCATGCTTGTAAATGTCATTGCAAATGAAAATTGCCGCATCCTATTTCTAAGAATTGGCAATTTAAAAAAGCTTCAAGCTAATATGAATCAATGGATGATGAAGTTTCTCTCGAATCTGCTTATGGTTTCTGCTCACAAAAACCTAATGCTTTCCGGCAGAAGCTTTCATACTGCTCCAAAAACTATACGAGAGCGAGTTATGGCATATCTAAACTCTGTTTCCTTGCAAAGACATGCCAATGAATTTAATATCCCCTTTGACCGCCAGCAGCTTGCCGATTATCTAAATCTCGAGCGAACTGCATTGTCCAAGGAGCTTGGCAAGATGAAGTGTGATGGACTGATAGATTATTATAAAAACTCTTTTAGGATTATCACCTAACATATGCACTATAAGCTCTTTATTTCGCCTGCATACTGCCATCCATTTCGCAAAGCATCTGAACTACCTTAGGTGTCCAATCGTCCTCATTTGCCTTAGCTTCTAGGAATGTGCGGATCAAATCCGGAGCAAGCCACAGCCCAACGATCTGTGCTCCTATACACATAACCTGTACATCGTCATGCTCCACTGCCTGATGTGCACAGTGAACATCATGGATCATAGATGCACGAATTCCTGGTATTTTATTACATGCCACGCTTGCACCTACTCCTGTTCCGCAAAACATAATCGCCTTCTTTGCACGCCC
This sequence comes from Bacteroidaceae bacterium, assembly GCA_963593765.1. GTDB lineage: Bacteria > Bacillota > Clostridia > Lachnospirales > Lachnospiraceae > CAVBBU01. The sequence goes on from CAVBBU010000040.1 coordinate 9,901, forward strand.
ATCCAGAACCGGCTGACATACAGCACGTGCTACATCAGGAAAGTAAACCTTGTTATGGTCGTCAAAGCATCCATTATCCAAAAGCTCGTAGCCCCATTCCTTCATAATCGGAATCATTTTTTCTTTAAGTGCAAATCCAGCGTGATCGCTTCCAATAGATACTATCATTTTTTTATTCCTTTCTATTCTGTCATACTTACTGCCTTGCCAAGATATGCCTCCTGAACCTTTGGATCATTTAGCAAGCTGCTTGATGCTCCTTCGGCAGTGATAGTGCCCCGGTCTAAAATATATGCCCTGTTAGATACTCTTAATGCAAGGTTTGCATTCTGCTCAACCATAAGAATAGGTACACCCTTTTTATTTATCTCAACAATTTTTTCAAACAGCTCATCTATTACGATAGGCGCAAGTCCCATACTTGGCTCATCAAGCATAAGAAGCTTTGGATTTCCCATCAATGCTCTGCCTATAGCCAGCATCTGCTGTTCGCCTCCGCTCATGCTCCACGCAAGCTGCTTTCTTCTTTCCTTTAATCTAGGGAAAAGCTCAAAAACCATTTCCATATTTTCTGAATTATCACCAGTTCTAAGTCTGAGTCCGTGGCTTGCAACTGTGCCTACCAAAAGATTTTCCTCAACAGTAAGTCCCGGAAAAACATGTCTTCCCTCTGGCACCTGCAAAACTCCCATGCGTGCTATTTTTTCAGGCTTTTTATGCAGTATCTCTTCTCCCTTAAAAAGAATTCTTCCCTCAGCAGCGACTGTTCCAGAAATGCTATTTAATAATGTAGTTTTTCCGGCACCATTTGCACCGATCAATGCAACCATTTCCTTTTCGCCAACCTGCAGGTCTATGCTATGGAGTGCTTCAATGCTGCCATATTTTGCAACTAGGTTTTTAATTTCCAGCATCCTCTGCACCTCCTCCCAGATAAGCTCGAATAACCTCTGGATTTTTTTGTACCATAGCCGGTGTATCCGTCGTAATTTGATGTCCAAAATTCAGAACTGTAATTCTATCGCATACATTCATAACCAGCTCCATAGAATGTTCTATTAAAAGAACACCTATATCTCTTGCGACAGCATAGCTAATTAGTTCTGCAACATACTGCGTTTCACGATTATTAAGACCTGCCGCAGGCTCATCAAGAAGCAAAATGTCCGGATGGCTTAAAAGAACTCTCACAACCTCTAAAAGCTTTCTTTGACCATAAGCCATTTTGCTAAGAGGATCTGACAGAGAAATTCCAGATAGCCCCGCACACTCAAGCAGCTCCTTAAGCTCATCGTCTAGCTTCTCTACGCCCTTTCTCTTCTTTCTTGCCGCCATGTCGCTTCCCATAATAATATTTGTCCAAACATCGCACCTATCTAGCATATGTGGATGCTGGAACGTACGTCCCATTCCCATAACGGCACGCTTATAGGTCGGTTCATTTGACACATTCTTACCCTTAAATAAAATCTCACCGCTATCTGCACGATAAACTCCGGTAATAAGATTTATAAGCGTAGTCTTTCCTGCACCATTTGGTCCTATAAGTCCAACCGTTTCTCCGCCATGGATCTCTAGGCATATGTCACTAGCCGCCACGACACCGCCGAAATTTTTACATATATTATTTAGTACTAGCTTTGGCTCTTTCTTTTCTGCTTTGCAGATGCTCATATAACGCCTTGCCTCCTCCCAGAATACCTTCCGGCTGGAAAATCATAAGAATGATAACGCCCAGACCGTATATAAATTGCATGTAATCCTGCAATACTCTAAAGCCCTCCTGCAATAAAGTAATAACGCAGGTTCCGATTATCGCACCAACTGGAGATACAGTACCGCCAATCATAATCATTATCAGATAAATCGTAGATTGATTATAAGTAAAGCTTTGATAGCTTAGATATCCGGATAATGATGCGTACAATGCACCTGCTGCTCCGCAAAGTGCACCAGAGATAGCGAAGGCAATGCTTTTTGTTAAAAGAGCATTTATGCCCATGCTGTCGGCTGCCATTTCATTGTCTCGTATCGCCATAAATGATCTTCCAAGTGCTGAATTAAACAGCACCCCAACCATAACCGTAGCTACTATGCAAACTAATAAAATAATATAAAATTTGCTTAGTTCAGAATTAGCACTCCATCCGAAAAATGAAAATGTTGGTATTCCCTTCATACCAAGTGCACCGCCAGATAGTGGCTCCCAGTTAATAAAAATTCCATTTAGAATAGTCATCAGTCCTATCGATGCAAATGTAAAATAATATTGCTTTAGTCTAAAAAATGCAAAGCCTAGCAAAAAAGCGATAAGTGCTGTTCCTAAAACTGCGGTTAAAAATGCTAAAACTGTTCCGCCACCTAACTTAGTAAGAACGTTTCCTGCAAGGTATGCACCTACACCCCAAAGTCCAGCCTGTGCAAAGGAGTTTTGTCCGCATAGACCCAAAAGCACATATACGCTTAACACGCATAGATAAGAAATCATAGCTATACTAATTACATGTGTTGTATAAACAGAGATAAGCTTTGGCATAAGTGCCAGAAGCATTGCAAATATAATGCCTGCAAGCTTAAGCCTCATACTCTTCTTTTTTTGATCCAAACGCATCTGTGCTCCTCCTATGCCTTTTCCTGAATCCTAGACTGGAATAATCCCATCGGTCTAAACATCAGGAAGATAATTAATACAACGTAAATCAACACAAGCTGATATGTAGAAGAAATATATGCACCGCCAAACTGCTCTACAAGTCCAACTATCAATCCGCCTATAATCGCACCCGGCACGCTTCCAAAGCCTCCTATAACTATAGCTGCAAATGCCTTTGAGCCTGCTGTTGCACCCATAGTATTATTCAAAAAGAATATAGGTGCTAAAAGTCCTCCGCAGATTCCAGTAATAGCTGCACTAATTGCAAATGTCATTCCTATCGAAACGATTACAGGAATCCCAGAAAGGCTAGACATATATTGATCCTGTGCGGTCGCCTGCATGATATTTCCTATAAAGGTTTTTTCAAGAAGAAAATAAACAAGTAGCATCATCAAAAGTGCAATTCCTATAATGGCAACATACTGCCACTGAATGGTAGCTCCAAGCAGCGTTCCTGAGCCATCACGAACCTTATCAAGCGTTAGCGGAATCGGTCCCCATATAAGCCTAGAGCCTTCCTTTAATACTATAGAAGCACCCATCGCACTAACTATAATCGCCTTAGGCTGTGCACCTCTAAGTGCCCAGTAGGATGAACGCATAAATATAATTCCTACGATGCCCATGCAGACAGATGCCAGTATAAGTGATAGCACAATATGTAATCCTAAAAGCTGATTAAAGGTATACGCAAAGTAACCACCAAACATCAGAAAGTCGCCCTGTGCAAAATTCATAATTCCAACAGTACGGAAGATTAATACCATACCCATGGCAATCAATCCGTAAATGATACCGACGGCAATGCCGGATACCAATAATTGTATAATCATATCTTCTCCTTACTTAATCTAAAGCCGCTATTCGTATGATAGAAAGTATTTTGGCTTAGTTTGTAACTATTTCTTCAACTATAGTTGGCTCTAGGTTTTCAACCTGAACTATCAGTCCGCCAGTACCACAGTTCCCACGAGTGCTGCAATTATAGGTAGTTATTGCGCCCTCATAATTTGTCATTGTTAATAGTGCATCTCTAACTGCTGTTCTATCTGTTGAGCCCGCTTCTTCTATAGCTGCACATAGAACATAGATGTGGTCACGAATTTGTGCTGCTGCCTTTGCACATGCCTCATTATATTTTTCTTCATATTTTTTAGAGAATGCAGCACCTGCTGGATTTGGTGTATTTGGAACCCAAGCCGTTACAGAATATGCACCATTAATAGCCTCTCCTGCCAGGTCTATAGTAACTGGATCTCCGAATGCATTTGATCCAAATACAGGCTGAGTAATTCCCATATCACGAGCCTGCTGAATAAGTATTGCCGCTTCTGTCTGCAGACATGCAACTACCAATGCATCAGAATTATTTGCAGCTGCCTGAGTTAGCTGTGCAGTAAAGTCCTTAGTTCCATTTGTAAATGACAGCACCTGATCTACGCTTGCCCCCTCGCCTTCGATTCCTGCCTGAAAGAGCTTTGCCTGGTCGGCTGATGCTGTTTCTGTATCATGAATTATGGTAAATGTCTTAGCACCAACATTTTCCACGGCATATTTCATAAGAGCCGCACAAAGATTTGAATCGCAGGTTCTAAGCTGGAACATCCAATCGCTGCTTTCGCATGTAGCCTGAAGAGTCGGGCTAGAGCCCTGCGTTGTTGTAGGAATTTTTGCACCCTCTACAGAACCGGCTATGGCGATATTGTCATTAGAATTGTCAGAGCCTATAATAGCTACTATATCCTTATCTGCTGCAAGCTTAAGATACGCATTAGTTGCACCTACATCTGTTCCTGTAGTATCCTGCACAACAACCTCTAGCTTCTTGCCTAGCACGCCGCCTGCCTCATTGATTTCATCAACAACTATGTCCATGGCATTTGTGGCATAGCTTCCTTCTGTTGCACGATCACCACTAAGCGGAACTGTTAGACCGATCTTTACAGTATCGCTATTACCACTCTTTCCACATCCGCAAAGCGAACCAATAGCAAGTAATGCTCCAAGTGTTAAAGAGATAATCCTACGCTTCATTTTTATATCCTCCCAAGTTTTATTTTTGTAAACGTTTACTATTTTATGTAAAATATAATCGGTCTGTTTTGGCGATTTTTAAGCTTATTTCTATTGCTTTTTTGAATGAATGTTCTCCGAAACAGAGCCGAGCTTTATTTATACCTCAAATTTTTGTATACGTTTACTTTATGGCATCATAATAACTATTCTTGTGCACATTGTCAATGCAGTCCGCTATTATTTCTTGATTTTTGGAATTTTACACAAAAGCTGTACTGTTATTTTGTGAAATATGCAAGAAGCTATTGTATGTTTGATTGAATATATACGTGTTTTTTTCTTCTTCTATTGATTTTTTAATCTGGATGCGTTATTATCTGAATTGTAAACCTTTACATTATTCGAGGTGCTATTTATGGCAAATCCAACTATTAAAGATGTCGCTCGTGAAGCCGGTGTTTCTATCGCAACAGTTTCCCGAGTTTTAAACAAAAAAGGAAGCGTTAAGGATACTTCAGCACAGAATGTACTTGATGCTATCGAGCGTCTTGGCTATCACCCAAACTCTATTGCACGTACGTTAAAAAATGATAGCTCTAAAACTATAGGCTTAGTCGTTTCTGATATTTCAAATGACTTTTTTACGCGTATGGCACGTGGGATTGAGGACGTTCTTAGTGACCATGGATATAATCTATTTGTTTGCTCAACCGACAACAATCAAAAAAGAGAGGTTGAGTGTCTTTCTCTTCTTCGAGAAAAGCAGGTTGATGGAATTATCCTTAACTCAAGCGGAAAGAACAATGATCTTATTACAAGCATGAGCAGTCAGCTTCCATTTGCACTATTTAGTAGAAAAATCCCAAATTCTGAATTTAAGGGTGATTTTGTAGATAACGATAACTACACTGGGCTTAGAAAGCTAACAGAGCATCTACTTAAGCTCGGTCACAAAAAAATAGGCTATATCGGCGGACAGTCATATGTATCATCTGCAGCCGAAAGATTTCAGGGCTTTCAAAGCGCCATGAGGGAAGCAGGAATAGAAGCCACGGAGGATTACGAATATCTCTTTGCAGGTAGCTTTAATCGTCTTGATTCGGGATATGAGGGTGCTAAGGCACTTTGGGAGAAAAGCGTTACAGCTATCATTTGTGGTAATAACCTTTTGGCACTTGGCGCTATACATTTTTGTATGGAGGCTAAGCTTCAACTGCCTAATGAACTTTCTCTTTGCAGCTTTGGTACCCTTGCAAATCAGTCCATACTTGCAATACGCCCAACCTCATGTGAGCAGAATCCAAACGCAATGGGTGCTAGACTTGCTGAGCTAATAATAGAGCGCATAGAATCTAAAAATAGTATTCCTAATCGAGAAATTAGATTTACTACTACTATATTGCCCGGCAACAGTGTAGCAGATCCTCGCGATATATAGACATATAAGCTTTAATTTTAATTACGGTAATGAACAATGTTAAACATATACTAAGCTGTAATAATAAAATGAAAGGAATAAAAGGTAATTAGCTTTCTAATTATCGCATAAAATAACTATGAAAATTCTTAGCTTTGGATCATTAAACCTAGATAAG
>CAVBBU010000041.1:0-15805 GCA_963593765.1 Bacteroidaceae bacterium
AAACAAAAGACATTGTACGCAACTCATACAATGTCTTAGATATAATAATTTTATGCATTTTTGCCGCAGCAAAATTTATACTTCTTTCCGGAACCGCAAGGACAAGGATCATTTCTTCCTACCTTATGAGCCTTAACTATAGTCCCACTCTTTTTCTGCTCCTTATACAGCTCTTTTCTTCTTTCCTCTGGTATAAGCTTCTCCCACTGTGGAAGCTCATAAAGCCAATTAGCCTTAGCCTCTACCATATTATAGTATAACCTCTCAAGGTCTATATCTATCTTAACCTTGGTATCCTCTGCCATCTTTTCTATATCATTATGATAGCCCTTAAGGCTCTCATCTATACCATCAAGAAAGCCTACCATAGTTTGAATATCTGTATTAAATCCTTCGGCAAGCTCCTTAACCGTACCCTCGATAACCTCATTTGGATTAGAAAGAAGCTTTTCGTATATTCCCTTTTCTACCTGAAAATAATCCTTCCAAAGTCTTTCCTTTTGCTTATTGTCAGTACCATTGCCGTATGCTACATTTCTCCACTGTTCTAAAAGAGTCATAACCTAAACCACCTTATATTATAATACTTTATTTAAAAAGCTTTTTAATCTATCACTTTTTGGATTCTCGAAGATTTCCTTTGGAGTGCCTTCCTCTACTATATAGCCATCATCCATAAAAAGCACTCTGTCAGCAACCTCTCTTGCAAATCCCATCTCATGTGTAACTACTATCATAGTCATACCGGCAGATGCAAGTGATTTCATAACATCGAGTACCTCGCCTACCATCTCTGGATCTAGTGCGGAGGTTGGCTCATCAAAAAGCATAATATCAGGATTCATCTCCAGTGCTCTTGCTATAGCTATACGCTGCTTTTGACCACCCGAAAGCCTTGACGGATATTCATCTGCCTTATCTAAAAGTCCTACTCTATCTAAGAGCTTTTTAGCAGCCTCTATAGCCTCAGCCTTATTCATCTTTTTAAGCTCAACCGGTGCTAGTATCATATTCTGCATAATATTTAAATGATTAAACAGATTAAAATGCTGGAATACCATACCTATATTTTGCCTAACAAGATTAATATTAGTTTTGCTGTCTGTTATATCTACTCCGTCGATCTTTATCGTTCCGCTGGTTGCCTTCTCTAGCTTATTAAGGCATCTAAGCATAGTACTCTTTCCGCTTCCTGACGGACCTATAAGCACTACTACCTCCTGCTCCTTAACATCTACAGATATATCCTTAAGTACCTCTATATCTCCGAAGTTCTTTTTTAGATTTTCAACATGTATCTTAATCTTATCTCCTGCCACAGTTGACCCTCTTTTCTATATACTTAGATACCTTACTGAGGATAATAATAACCACCATATACATAAGACCTACTATAAGCCATGTCTCTAATGCCTTCATAGTATTAGAAACAACAGTCTTTCCTGTATTAGTAAGCTCCGGAAATCCTATAACAGAAAGTATAGACGTATCCTTAAGAGTAATTATAAACTGGTTAATGATAGAAGGTATCATGGTTCTTATAGCCTGTGGAAGTATTACCTTTCTCATGCTCTTTCCATATGTAAGTCCAAGGCTTCTAGCAGCCTCCATCTGACCTGAGTCAACACTTTCTATACCTGCTCTTATAATCTCTGCCATATAGGCACCGCAGTTCATAGCCAGTGCTATAGTTCCTGCCTGAAGTGATGAAAGTCTAAAGCCCTTAAAGCCTATCATCTGTATAAATGTAGGCAAACCGAAATATACAAAGAATGCCAAAACTATAAGAGGCCAGCCTCTTACAGCATCTACATATACAACGCCTATCGTATGCAAAATCTTATTCCTTGAAACATTGCATAGTCCAAAGATAAGACCTATAACGCAGGCAAAGAGCAGGGATATAAATGCAAGTAGCAATGTATATCCCAGTGCTGTTATAAGCTGTCCTCCATATACCTGTAAAATTCTAATCATCTAAGCCTCTTACTTTAAATATTTGTTGAGTATCTCGTCGTATGTTCCATTGTCCTTAATATTCTTAAGCCCAGCATTGAACATATCAAGTAATTCCTGGTTGTCCTCGTTCATTATAGCCATTCCGTAAGGTGAGCCCTCACTCTCCATTCCCTCTGGAATCTTAAGTGCAAGGTCATGCTGCTTGATATAAGCTGCCATAACTGGTGTATCCTCAAAGCATGCTACTGAGTTACCTGCAAGTGTATCCTGATACATAGTAGGTGAATCATCAAACTTAACTATATTAAGCTCATACTCATCCTTAAGGCTCTCTGCAAAGTCTGCTCCTGCTGTACCATTCTTAACTGCAACTGTAGCACCCTTAAGATCATCGAAGCTAGCTATGTCGCTGTCTGCTGCAACTGCTACTGTCTGAGTTGCATTATAATAACCATCTGTGAATATCCAACCTGAATCTATACGCTCCTGCTTGATAGAAGCTCCTGCTATAATAGCATCTGCCTGTCCAGACTGAACTGCTGCTACTGCACCATCCCAGCCAAGGCTGTTAAGCTCATACTCAAAGCCCTGATCCTTAGCTATAGCATCAAGAATATCTACATCTATACCTACAAAGTTTCCAGACTCATCTGTATACTCAAATGGTACGAAAACTGTATCTGTAGCTATAACCCACTTCTTGTCGCTACCCTTCTTTGCTTCCTCTGTAACATTCTCAGCCACATCAGCCTTTGTTTCCTCTGATACTGTCTCTGCTACAGTAGCCTCTGCTGTAGTAGTAGTGCTTGAGCTGCCTGAGCATGCTACAAGTCCCATAGCTGTTACAGCCGTAAGTGCAATTGCTAAAACCTTTTTTGTCATCTTCATAATTATTCCCCTCTTTCTAAAAATATTTTGCATAATTTTATCACAAATTTAATAATTATGCATTATTTTTCTTCTTTAATATATTCCAATGTTTCTGAATCTATACGCTTTAAGCCCCAATAATCTATAGTCTTATCTGACAGATTGTGCTTTCTAAGCGAATTATCTACCAGCTTTGCCACTGTTTTATATATTACGGCAAATGTCGGCACTGCAATAATCATTCCTACTATACCAAACCAACCGCCAAATAAAAGTATTGCAAAAAGTATCCAAAAGCTTGATAGTCCTGTGCTCTTTCCAAGTATCTTAGGTCCTAGTATATTGCCATCGAATTGCTGAAGTATAATTATAAATACTATAAACTCAAGGCACTTAATAGGCGAAACTAAAAGCAGCAGCACCGCACTTGGTATAGCTCCAAGAAATGGTCCAAAAAATGGAATCACATTAGTTATCCCAACAAATGCACTTATAAGAAGCGGATATGGCATCTTAAGCAGATATAATACAATAAAGCAAAGTATTCCGATTATAACTGAATCTATAATCTTACCAACTATAAACTTTGAAAATACATCCTTAATATATATACATTCCTCTACAAGCTCATTTGCCCAGTTAAGCGGAAGCAAGCTATAGCTTATCTTCTTTGCCTGTGCTATAAGCGTTCCCTTAATATTAAGCAAATACATCATGACTATAATTCCTATAATAAAGTTCATAAGTGTATTAACTGCACTCATCACGCCACTTGATAAGCTAAAAATGTATTTGTCAATGTTAGGCACAAGCTCATTTGCGATCCAATCCGTCAGAGTAGCTGTAAGCTTTTGATACTGCTCATAAACTATCTGTTTTTGCTCTGGATTATCCTCTAAAAGCTTTACTATATAAGCATTTGCATTTTGCAATCTACCAGGTAGATTATCAAGCATGCTTTGCACACTTGCGATAAGCTGTGGTATAAGCATAAGGCTAAGTCCTACAACTACAACAAGAAGTATGATTAGGCATATAGTTGATGAAATACCTCTTGCTATTGATCTTGCAGTCTTTTTTCTTTTTATTACCTTACTTAAGCTTCTTGCAAAGAAGTCAAACATATGGTTATATGCAGGGCTAAGTAGGAATGCGAATACTATTCCATATATTATAGGTGAAAGTATCTGCACAAGATTACTATAAGCCTGTCTTACAACTGAAAATTTGTTAATGCAAAATTCCATTATAAGTGCTGCTGCAATAACACATATAAGCGTTATTCCTATCGCTATATATGAGCTGTATTTTTTATCCTTCATAAAACTCCTTGCTCTTAAAATACTGAATGTTTAAGTGATGATTTTATTATTCTTTAAATTTATGAAATACACCCGCCCAAAGTGGGTGGGTGTATGCTGCTTTTTCTTTTAAATCCCAAAATGCCGGTCTTACGTATTGACGCCTAGCAGTGCTAGGTGGGTACTCTCACGTAGCTATCTATCTTCCACTAGCATAAAGGAGGCATGATATCCTGCTACAGCTTTTGAGTTCCCTTTAATCAATATGTAGGTTCAAAAGTGGTAAGATTATCGCACATTCCAGGATTGTTATAATTGATTATATTCTCTTAATTGGCTTTTTTCAATAGCATTTTAAAGTATATCTATAAGCTCATTCATACTGTCTATAATTTTGCAGGCACCAGCTTCCTTAAGCTCATCTCTTCCGCCGTAGCCATAGGCTACTCCTATAGTTTTAATTTCATGTGATGCTGCACCTATAACATCATACTTAGTATCACCTATCAAAATTACATCGCTAGGTCTTAAGCCGACGGCATTTAAAACATATTCTATAACCTCACTCTTTCCTGCCCTACTTCTGTCTGTTGTCGCACCACCTACATAATCAAAATACTTATCAAGCTCGAAATGTTCAACCACTCTTCTTGCAAGATGCTCTGGCTTAGAGGTTGCAACATAGAGCTTCTTTCCTGCATCCTTAAGCGCCTTCAGGCTTTCATTTACATTAGGATATACCTCACATTCAAATATACCCTTTTCTGAATAATATTTTCTATATACCGCAACTGCCTCATCTGCCTTGTCATCATCAAAGCCATAAAAGGTTTTAAAGGATCTAAAAAGAGGCGGACCGACAAAGCGATTTAGCTTTACTGGATCATTTTCCTCTATTCCAAAATGCTTAAGTGCTATTTGGGTGGATTTTCTAATTCCATCACCTGAATCAGTCAGGGTTCCGTCAAGGTCAAATAAAATATGTGAATACATGCTTCCTCCGAACAAAATAAAAACTGGTTTCAAGGAGCTATTATAGCATAGTTTATGCTATGCTGTTACATATTCTTCTCAAAGTAACTTCCCGTAGTAAAATAGCCTGTAGTAAAATAATTAAGCTTTGACTGTAAAGCCTTCTACAAGCAAAAAGCCTTATCATATAGAATTAAATTCCATTTCTATACAATAAAGCCTTTTATATTACTCCTATGATTCCTAGTATTTCTTTTATTTACATCCAAGCAGAATTTTTTTAACATCTGCCTCATTAAGCTTCACATACGCTCTTGTAGATATATTACTTGTTCTTACTGCCTCTGCTGCCATCTCATCAAACCTTTCATCTGTGATTCCTACCTCTAAAAGGCTCTCAGGCATATCAAGCGATTTGTTAAATTCCCTAACTGCCTTGATGCCAAGAGCAGCAGCTTTTTTATCATCTTCCTCGTCTATACCAAAGACCTCTCTTGCAAAGCGAGCAAAGCGTGGCATGGTTTTTTCTGATAATACATATTCCATCCATGCCGGAGTAAGTATAGCAAGACCAACTCCGTGGGTAATGTCATAATATGCACTAAGCACATGCTCTATAGGATGAACGCTCCATGCACCGCCCTTTCCTACTGTTAGAAGATGATTTAATCCTACAGTTGATGCCCACATAAGATTAGACCTCGCCTCATAATTAGTAGGATCATCGATCGCAACTCTTGCATATTTAATTACTGTCTTCATAACAGCCTCGCTTAGAGTATCTGTTATATATGCCTCATCATTAGGCTGGAAATACTGCTCCATAACATGTGACAATATATCAACCGAGCCTGCTGCCGTTTGCTTTGCAGGCAATGAATAAAGATAAGTAGGATCACAGATAGATAAGCTAGGATATAAAAGTGGATGGTTTAGTTCAAGCTTTTCATGTGTAGCCTCATTACTTATTACCGCTCCGGAATTCATCTCCGATCCTGTTGCACATATAGTAAGCACTACAGCAACTGGCAATGCCTTTTTTACAAGGCTTCTATCCTTAACTAAATCCCACGGCTTGCCATCATAACAGGCTGCAGCTGCTATATGCTTAGATGCATCTATAGTACTTCCGCCACCGACAGCAAGTATAACCTGAATATCCTTTTCCTTACATATGGCAGTGCCCTTTTCTACGGATGTAAGCTTTGGATTTGGCTCTATTCCGGGTAACTCTGATACTTCAAAATCAGAAAGCAAGCTAAGCAGCTTATCATATATGCCATTTCTTTTTATGCTTCCGCCGCCATATACAAGCAAAACTCTTTTTCCGTACTTAGAAAGCTCCTCAGGTAAGCACTCCACCTGATCCTTTCCAAATCTAATATCTGTTGGAATATGAAAAGTAAAATTATTCATGATATGCTCCTTGCTTTAGATTTTTGCCTTATATCTATCATAATGCAATGCACTGATGTCTATATCAGTTTTTCCTGTAGCTATTAATTTAGCAAGCTGCTCTCCTACAGCAGGTGCTATTCCAAAGCCATGTCCATTAAATGCACATGCTACATAAAGTCCAGGAATTTCATCAACAGTTCCAAGCGATGGTACGCCGTCTGATGATGCATCCATCCAGCCTGCCCAGGTTCTTACAATCTTTGCATTAGCAAGATCTGGGAAATATTTCATTATTCCACGGCATATGCAAGGTGCAGTTTTTGATGAATTAACCGGTGTTCCATTGTCCTTATTATATCTTTCAAGACCTGATGAGCCACCAAATACAAACGAGCCATGCTTTGTTTGATGTCCATAAAAGTCTGCCTCAGCTGTACCTAGCATTTGATCAAACATATGTGGCTGTGCCTCTGTTACCAGACATTCAAGAAGAGAATTTGTCATAGGAATATCTATTCCTACACTCGTAAGTATTTCTCTTGAATCAAGTCCTGCAGCAACTAAAACGCTATCTCCCTCGTAGGTATTATTTGGTGTAATTACCTGACGCATCTTACCCTTTATAACTCTAAGCTCGCTTACCATCTCACCTGTAATAAAGGTTACACCTAGCTGCCTTGCCTTCTTATAATATCCAAGAGTTGTAGTAAGTGGATTTGCATGTCCGTCAGTAGGACACCAGCTTGCACATATTACCTCATCTGAAAGATATGGATTAATACGTCTTACCTCGTCTCCATCTATCATACGAACATCAAGTCCAACACCTCTTGCACTATCTGCAAGCTTAGTTAAAATCTCTCTATGCTTTTCGGTTTTACCAAGTCTAAGATTTCCGTCCTGATGATATTCGCAGTCAACCTCTAGTTCATCCGATAGACTAGGCCATAGATTTTTAATTCCATACATAACAAGCGGAAGCTCCCTTACATCTCTTCCAGACTGTCTTACACCACCGCCATTACGTGATGAGCCTCCATTTCCTATATGATCAGAGCCCTCAAGGACGATTACATCTGTTCCCATTTTAGCCAGATAATAGGCTGTGGCACATCCTATAATTCCACCACCTATGATTATTACATCTGCTTTTGTTTTCATACTATATACTCTCTCCTTTATCTACGGCCTCATTTGCAAAAACCTTCATTTCGATAGGACGCATAGGCACTCTGCTTGTTGCAGGCTCTAGCTCAGCAGGTGATATGCCAAGCTCCCTAGCTACGATTCCCTTTACAAGCTTACTGCAGGTCTGTCCCTGACAAAGCCCCATACCGGTTCTTAGATATCTTCTGATCTCTGTTAATGTCCACATGCCCTCATGTACAGCTTTTCTTATCTCTCCCTTTGTTATCTCCTCACAGCGACATATAAGCATATCATCATCAGCAGCAGGTACAAATGGACCTATATCTCTTGATCTGTCATTTACTGAATTCATTACCTACACCTCCTTGCATGCCTTGAAAAATCTTGCTTTCATGGCATATTCCTTAGGAACCTTTATAGTTAAAAGATTTGTTTTATCAAATGCCTTAAGACTCTTTACTGATACAACCTCGGCATCACATATTTCCTTGCCGTCTCTTCCAAGCCCCTTGCCCTTAGCTCCTACCTCAGGAAGTGGTAAAAATTCATAAGGAAGTGTTACTGTCGCACTGCCATCATTGCAATCCTCATCTACAAGGAATATCGCCTGACCAGAGCAGCTTGCTACGCACATTCCGCAGTTAATGCACTCTGAACCGTTTACAACTATAGGAAGTGAGGTAATGTTAGAGCCTATAGATATACATCCCTTTTTACACGCATCCTGACACGGATTGCAAGGTATATTCTGAGTACATTCAATTACCGGATGTATTCCTGCTCTGTGTGTTACTCCCGGATATCTTTCTATCTCATCATCTGCAACATAGCCATGCAAAAGTAAGCTTTGGGAAATGTCTATACCCTCGTCTGTCTTTTCTATAGCCTTTCCTCTGTTGCTTGGTGCAAACATTCCCTGTCTAAGTCCATCAAGTGCCTTATCAAGCTCTGACAGTGCCTCATCCATCTCCGGCTTTTCTATATATCCAAGATACTCTGCGGCAACTATGCCAGCCATACGTCCCTCTATCATAGCTGATGATGCTTCCTCTATTCCTGATACATCGCCTGCAACAAATACTCCGGCTAGTGAGGTTCTTCCATACTCATCACATATAGGAACCTGACCGCCACGCTTTGGATTATCCTCCATCTTACAGCCTGCCATCTTTAAAAGCTGTGACATAGGTGAAAGTCCAACTGCAAGGCAGATAGTATCTACATCAAAATGCTTTTCTGTTCCTGGTATAAACTGAAACTTACTGTCTACCTCAGCGATAGTTACTCCGGTTACATATTCATCTCCCTCTGCCTTTACTATGGTATGTGAAAGATAAAATGGAACTCCAGTACGAGCTACCTTTGCGGCATGAACTCCATATCCACCTACTCTTGGTGCGGCATCAACAAGTGCTACTACGTCGCAGCCACACTGCTTAAGCTGAAATGAAACTACAAGTCCTACATTACCAGAGCCAAGCATCAAAACCCTTTTACCCGGAAGCACTCCATGCAGATTCATCATAGTTTGTGCTGCTCCTGCACCTATTACACCCGGCAAGGTCCAGCCCGGAAATGTAACCATATTTTCTGCTGCACCGGTTGCGATAATTACAGCATTTGCCTTGAAATGCTCTATCTTATCACCTAGCTTTACAACTACCTCTTTGTCCTGATAAAGGCCTATAACAGTTGCATTAAGCACAACCTCAACTCCAGCCTCATCTGCCTCGTCTAAAAGCTGCTGACCTATAACAAAGCCTCTTACCTTAGCACGATGCTCCTTTGAGCCAAAGAACTTATGGATCTGCTTAAAGAGCTGTCCGCCCGGCTTTTCATTCTCATCAAATATAACAACGCTTAATCCCTTTTTTGCTGCCTCTATTCCTGCTGATAAACCAGAAGGACCGGCACCTACTATTATTAAATCATATCTTTTCATATTCTCTCCTCCAGTCCTTTTTACTGCTTATCAAATGGCTTATCTGATACTCCATACTGAGTACGTACATCTATTCCTGCCTTAAGCGGTGTAATGCAGGTTCTAACATTAGGCATACCGTCAACAACCATTACGCAGTCAGTGCATCTTCCTATCGCACAAAAAATCCCTCTTGGCTTATGCTCCTTTTTTGTATATCTGTGAACCATAACCCCAGCTGCCTTTAATGCCGCTGCTATCGGCTCGCCCTCATATCCCTCAAGCTCTTTTCCATCAAATGTAAATTTTACTAATTCACCCTTTTTACTTTCTCCAAGTATAGGATGCTCCTTTATTCTCTCTGACATAAAAACTCCCCTCACAAAATTCTATGCTAAATCAGGCTTTTCCCAAAGTCTAAGCTTTTGTCCTAGTCCAAGCTTTAATGCTCTTTCGTAGCAAATCTTTCCCCATGCTACATCCTCAACAGGCATACCGCCAACCGAGAAGATAACTACCTGGCCTTTTGTTTCTCTTCCTTTTCTTTTTCCATAGATAATATCACCAAGGTCATACATATCATCTTTCTTAATTAAACCATCGTGAATCATATCAGTAAACTTAGAGCCTATGATATTATTTGCACCAAATGACGGATAAGGAAATTCCTCAGCCCATGCCTCATAAAGTGCTGTATTATCTACTACAAGCTTGCACCTTTTTGTATCTGCCATATACCTTGCATCAAGCTCAAAGCAGCTAACGCCTATAATTAATGCACCCGGCTTTATCCACTCACCCTTTACTAGCGGATATGTGCTAGGGTCTGTATTTCCAGAATTTGCAAATGATATTACATCGCTGTCCGTTACAAGCTCTTCTACTGTATCTACAGCTCTGATTACTGGAACGGCCTTGTACTTTTCCTTTGCATATTCTACAAATGCATCCAGAGATTTTTGACCTCTGCCCTTAACCTTGATTTCCTTAATCTCAGGACACTCTGTAAGTATCGCCTCTAGTGATGTCTTACCCATAACACCCGGTCCGCATATTCCGCAAACACTTGCATGCTTTGGTGCAAGGTATCTTGCTCCAACTCCCGGTATAGCACCTGTTCGCATCGCACTTAAAATATTTGCCGACATAAGTGCAAGCGGTGCTCCGGTATCCTTATCATTAAGCATTACTGTAAGTATCGATCTTGGAAGTCCCTTCTTTTTATTGTTGCTGTTGCTTCCATACCATTTCATTCCTGCTAGGTCAAACGGTCCGCCTATATAGGCAGGCATTGCCATAAATCTTCTGTCGTCTCCCTCATCAAGCGGCATATTCGGAAACGGTGATTCCTTGGGAAATGATACCTGACTTCCATGTGAATTGTGATTTTCACCACCCATCACATAGTCTCCCTTATTAAGACACTTGATAACCTCCTCCATGGCATCTATACATGCTGGCATGTCTTTTACACCCGCCTTTATCATGTCCTCCTCTGACAGAAAGACAAAATCAATTTCCGGATATGCCATTTTAAAATTCCTCCTTGCTTTACTCAAAGTTCTTTTTTATTTTATTTACTTGCTCATGCCCTCTTAACGCAGCTAACTATCTCTTCTACTTCATATATGGTGCATCCCAAAGCTTAAGAGTTGTTCCTAGTCCCTTCTTTAATGCATTCTGATAGCAATCATATCCCCATGACAGATCCTCAAGTGCCATACCACCTATCGAGCACATAACTATCTCATCATGGCTTTTTCTGCCATCTGATTTGCCATTTACAATGTCGCTAAGATTTATAACCTGCTCTCTTTTAATCTGCCCTGTTTCTACAAGATGCACAAAATGTATGCCCATGATTACCCATTCTCTTTTATTTCCAAAGGCATCTACAGGTCCTCTGGCTATAAAGTTGCTTAGGTACTTTTGATACATTCCATAATTATCAACTACCATAGTAGTCTTTTTAAAGTCATCATACTTGCGGTATAAAAACGAGCCTAGGCTAAATACTGTTGCACCCTTTTTAAACCACTCTAGCTTAAACTCCTCCATATTTTCCTTTGTAACAGACATTGCCTCAGATACTACATCTGCATCACGGCAAGCCGCCTCAAGGCTATCGCAAATTTCTATTTCCTTTACATTAGGATATTTTTCTTCTATAAATTCCTTCATAGCAAGGGCTGTCTTTGATTTTGCCGAGCTGCCTCTTAGCTTTATCTTTTTTATATTAGGCAAAACCTCCATGTAACACATAAGTGCACATTTATTTATTACACCAGGTCCTATCAGTGACAAAACCTCAGAGTCCTTATTTGCAAGATAAGTTGCAGCCATCGCTGGCATGGCACCCGTTCTCATAGCAGATAAGAGGTTTGCTGACATAATGGTTTTTGGAGCACCAGTATCTACATCAGAGAGCGTTACCATAAGAATAGACCTTGGAAGTCCCAGCTGTGAGTTATGTGAGTTTGAGCCATAATACTTTTGCCCAGCTATATGAAATCTTCCACCTAGGTATGCCGGCATAGCCATAAATCTTCGATCTGGTCCATCATCAAGTGGGAAGCCCTCTATGTCTGACTTTTGAGGGAAATTCATCTGTAGTCCATGCTCATCTGCCTTAGGGCCGCCAAGCAGGAAGTCCTTTTTCCCAAAAAGCGACATCGTATCTCTCATCGTTTCTATACATCTAGCCGCATCTAATACTCCAGCCTCTATCATCTCCTTTTCATTAAGATAAAGAAAATCTATTCGTGGATAATCCATCTTAGCTTACCTCCATCTATTTTACTTCTTTAGCTTAGTCCACATTTCATCATATATAGCAAGAGTATCTGTATCCAGATATTTTACAAACTCACCACTAGATATAACCTCTGATGGTACATTCTTTGCTTCGTTATTTACATACTCATCACCCATAAGCTCAAGTGCTGCCTTGTTTGGGCAAAGGTAAGGGAAGTCCTCTATGTTCATCTTTGCTGCTTCTGCTGAAAGCATATAGTTAATAAATTCCATTGCCTGATCATAGTTTTTAGCACCCTTTGGAATTACCCAGTTATCTAGGAATACATATGCACCCTCTGTTGGATAAACAACCTTTATGTCAGGATTTTCATCCATTGCAAGTGCAGCCTCTGCTGACCATATCATTCCAACATTACAGTCGCCTGAAATAAGTGCAGACTTTGGTGAATCAGAATCATAAAGCTTTACATTATCCTTAAGTGAGAGAAGCTTTTCCTCAACATCTGATAAAATACTTGTATCTGTCTCATTCATAGAAAGTCCCATAGATCTTTCTGTCATTCCTATTACTGCTCTGTAATCATCTAATACTACAAGCTGTCCCTTTAAAGATTCATCAAAAAGATCTGCATATGATGTAATATCCTTTTCTACCTTTGCAGTATTTACTGCTATACATGCAACGCCGCCCTCATAAGGAACGCTATATACATTGCCCGGGTCATAGCTTTCATCTAAATATGCATCATCTATATTAGAAAGGTTTGTAAGCTTTTCCTTATCAAGAGGCTCGAGCTTATCCTGTGCTATCAAATATTCAACAGCATAATCCGAAGGCATAACTATATCATATGTACCCTCTGATTCTGACTTTAGCTTTGCAAGTAAATCCTCATTTGATGAATAGGTTGAAAGATTTACCTTAATTCCTGTTTCCTTTTCAAATGCCTCTATCGCTGAATCAGAAACATACTCTGTCCATACGAAAACATTGACCTCGCCGCTATTAGATGCAGACTCCTTAGAGCCGCAGCCTGAAAGCATGCATCCTGCCATAGCTACTGCCATAACTAAACCAACTAATTTCTTTTTCATAATTTTTCTCTCCTTTTATTAAATTATTTTGTTCTCTTTTTTATAAAATCACCTTGCGTTACAAGAACAAATAAAATCGTTCCAAGTAGTATTAATGTAGAAAGTGCATTTACATCTGGGGCAACACCACTTTTAACGCTTTCCATAACCTTAAGCGGATATGTCTTTGTCTGACCATATACAAAATAGCTTATAATTACATCATCTATAGACAGTGTAAATGCAAGCAATGCTCCGCCCAAAATTCCAGGTGCAAGTACAGGAAGTGTAATTTCAAAAAATGTCACTAGTCTGTTTGCCCCCAAATCCATACTAGCCTCCTCTATTGCACTGTCATATCCGGCAAGCCTTGCTCTTACATTGAATATAACAAATGGAATACAAAAGGTTACATGGGCTAGGATAAGTGTTAGCATACCTCTTGGAATATTTACCTTTGCGAATATAGTTAAGAGTGAAATTCCAAGCACTATCTCAGGAATAACTACAGGTATATATAAAAGTCCGTCTATAATCGCCTTTCCTTTAAATTTGTATCTGTACATTCCTATCGCACCTATAGTTCCTATTATGGTTGCAAGCAGCGTACTTACAATCGCTATAAGCATAGTATTTCCAAATGATTCCAAAAGCGATGCATTGTCCCAAAGCTTTATATACCAGTCCAGCGTAAAGCCCTTCCAGCTTAGATAAGGCTTTGAGGTTGTCGCATTAAAGGAATTAACAACTATTACGGATATAGGCAGGAACAAAAATAGATATACTAATGTACAAAATGCAATGCTTAGTCTTTTATTTCTTTTTGCTTTCTTTTCTTTTTTCATCTAAGCACCTCCTATACGCCTAGAGCATCCATATCGCCGCCAAACCTTTGATATATCTTTACCAAAATAAGCGTAAGGGCAATTAATATAATTGATAATGCTGCTCCTAGTGGCCAGTTGTTTCCGCTCTGAAACTGCCTCTCTATAAGATTTCCTATTACATCAGAATTTCCTCCGCCTAGTATGTCTGATACGAAAAAGTATCCAAGGCATGGAATAAATACCATAAGGCTTCCTGAGAAGATTCCGCTTGATGTAAGTGGAAGTATAACCTCAAAGAAGGTAGATACAGGCTTAGCTCCCAAATCAGATGAAGCCTCAAGAAGCGAATCATCTAGCTTTTCTATCGCCGTATATAATGGCAAAATCATAAATGGAATAAGGCAATATACCATTCCTAAAATAGTAGTTCCCTGCTTATACAAAAAATCTATAGGCTCGCTTATAAGGCTAAGCTTCATTAAAATAGAATTTATCCAACCACTGCTTCCAAGTAGATTTCTCCAGCCGTAGATACGGATAAGAGAATTTGTCCAAAATGGAATAATTACAAGCATATACAAAATTCTTTTTTTCTTACTTTTTGTTCTTGCGATAATATATGAAAATGGATATCCCACAAGAATACAAATTACAGTAGTAAGAAATGCTATCGCCATAGACTGTATGTATATTCTTATATAGTCAGCATTTGCAAGTCTTATATAATTTTGCAATGTAAAGTCATATGTAACATTGTAAAACTTATCTATAGAGCAAAAGCTCATTACAGCAACATAGATTAGCGGAACCGCAATAAGCAAAAGCATAATGAGCGTAACAGGTGCTACTGTTATAATAGCCGGCAAGGTATTTGACCTAAATTCATGCTTTGTTTTATGCATAAAAACCTCCTATGCGAGCTTTATATTACTAAGCTCCTCAAATATATAATGGCTTTCATTGTGAATGAGCACTGCATCCTTCACATCCCAGTACGGATAGCATCTGCTGCCTATCTTAGGTAAATCCTGTCCGGCAAGCCTTTCTATCTTTAGCTCATTGCCATTAGGAAGTGAAACTATGCATTTAAGTACAGAGCCTACATATATATAGTCCTTAACCTGTGCCGTAAGCTCAAAGCCATCTACTGGCTCGGTTGAAAATTTCATCTTCTCAGGTCTTACAGATATGGTTGCATATTCAAGTAATGAAAAGTCCTCAGGACAGCTTACCGATACGGCACCATTTTCCAGTGTCATAGTAGCGATGCCATTTTCAATTTTGGTAATGCAGCCATCATATATATTTGTCTCACCTATAAAGGTAGCTACAAATTTTGTTGCAGGATGCTCGTAAATTTCAGTTGGCGATGCAAGCTGGTCTATAATTCCATCATGCATTACAGCTATCCTATCGCTCATGGTTAGTGCTTCCTCTTGATCATGCGTTACATATATAAATGTAATGTTGAGCTTTTTTTGCAGCCTTTTTAATTCAAGCTGCATCTGCTTTCTTAGCTTTAAATCAAGTGCTCCTAGCGGCTCATCAAGCAGGAGAACCTTAGGCTTATTAATAAG
>CAVBBU010000042.1:0-15557 GCA_963593765.1 Bacteroidaceae bacterium
CATCCATAGCGGAGCGTTTTTACTTCATAGGACGTAATTTCCTATGAAGTAAAAAATGGGGAGCAAAACAACCTGAGTCTTGGCACATATATGCAGGCATTATTATATATTGATATAGAATAATTATGTTTTGTAACATATACGCATGTGCGGCAATTAAGCTTTAATGCACCAGCTGAGCGAGTAGTCCATACGACACAAAATCCATTATTATAGCTGCAACAACTATACCTAGGAATATAGCAAGCGATGCCTTCTTTATATCAAAATCAAGGAGCGAAGCAATAAGAGCTCCTGTCCAGCCGCCTGTTCCGGGAAGCGGAATACCTACAAAGCATAGCAAGAATACAAACTCACCCTTTTTAGCACCCTCAGATTTTTTCGCTGCTCTATCCTCAAGCCTTTTAACCAGTCCAACAAGTATATTATGCTTTTTCATAAAGGCAAATATCTGCTTAATAAATGCAAGTATAAAAGGAATAGGAATAAAATTTCCGATTATGCATATAAGATTAGCCTGAAGCAGCGGGATTTTAAGAAGAGAAGCAGCAAGCAAGCCGCCTCTTAGCTCTATGATAGGCAGCATAGAAACTATAAATACAAAAAGCTCCTTTGGAAGCACATTACCAAGAGTAGCCTGATACCAACTAACAAGACTTTCCATGTTTGATCTCCTTTACAAATAAAATCTCCTTTATTGTATATAAAGAAAGCATCTAAATCAACATTTTATCGCCATTATATGCAATTTATGGTATACTTAATCAGATTGAAACACAATATATAAGGAGCTTTTATGCTAAATGAAGAAAAGATCAAGCTTATGAATGAGCTTGCCTGCTTTGAGAAAAAAGAAAAGGGTGGCATAGAATATTCCAGACGTTTTTTTAGAGGAGATTATATAGCTAAGCATATGCTGCAGTCATTTGTAGGATATACTATGTGCTATGTGTTTTTGGCACTTATTTCTATGCTTTATAGCGTGGAGACTATCATTAACACGGTCAATGTATTCGATGTTGTCGGAATCTTTAGAGGATATATATTGTGGTATGTATTTGGACTTCTAGCCTATGAGATTATTACATATGCAATTAGCTCTAAAAAGTATGACAGAGCAAATACAAGCAGAAAGGTATACCTAGCTAAGCTTAGAAGACTTCAAAAAAGATATGAGCTTATAGATAAGTCAAAGGAGCTTTCTAGGGAGGAGTAATTATGCTTAAACTTATAGAATTAAGAGAAAAGTTAAGAGCTTTTTATGGAAAACATGATATTATAATGCTTGCCATAATTAAGTTCCTACTTGCATTTACAAGCCTAATGTTTATTAATCTTAATATAGGCTACAGAGCTATGCTTACTAATCCATTTATAGTAATTATACTTTCACTGGTATGCTCTGTAGTTCCATATGGAGTGATAACAGCACTGCTTGCCGTGGTTGTACTTGCCCATGTAATCAGTGTATCACTTGAGATGGCACTTGTTTGTGCAGTTTTCCTTATGGCGATAGCCGTGCTTTATTACGGCTTTCATCCTCGAAACAGCTATATTATGATTATTACGCCGCTGCTTTTTGTATTAAAGATACCATATGTAATTCCACTTATAGCAGGACTTGCAGGCTCTATGATAGCGGTGATACCTATTAGCTGCGGTATAGTTTTATATTATATGCTCGAGTATGTTAAGACGAATGCTGGAACACTTACTAATGATGCCTCTGTAGATATAACACAAAAGTATATGGGCATGATTAATTCCATTATATCTAACAAGCTAATGCTTATAACTATACTTGCATTTGCAGCTACAGTACTTGCAGTTTGTATAATAAGAAATGTTTCTACAGACTATGCATGGCTTGTGGCTATAGCAGTTGGAACAATTATTATGCTTGTTGTTATGATGATGGGAAGCTTTGTATATTCTGTAGACATACATATACTTGGACTTATACTTAGCATAGCCTTATCTACACTTATAGCATATATGTATTATTTCTTTGCAATGGCAGTTGATTATTCCCGAACAGAATATACACAGTTTGAGGATGATACATATTATTACTATGTTAAGGCTATACCTAAGATATCTGTAACAGCAACAGATATAAAGGTTCAAAAGATAAGCTCTGCAAGAAAAAGAGGCAGAAGATCATCTAAGGAAGAATAAGACATAAAAAATCAGAAAGGAGAGGACTAAAGGATGATGCAGCTATGGTCTGTATTTGAAACATGGATATCTACATTTCCAAGGATAACACTATCTAATATATTTGAGATAGTTATTATTGCATACCTTGTATATGAGATACTTCTGTGGATTAAAAATACCAGAGCGTGGGTACTTCTTAGAGGCCTTCTTCTTATATTTTTATTTACGCTATTTGCAGCCATTCTTAGACTCGATACTATACTTTGGCTACTTGGACGAATAGCAACCATAGCAGTTACAGCACTTATAATAATCTTCCAGCCGGAGCTTAGAAGAGCACTAGAGCAGCTTGGAAGTAAAAATATATTTGCGGGGCTGTTTCCGTCTGGAAGTGACAATACATCAGAATATACAGAAAAAACTATTAATGAGATAGCTAAGGCTTCCTTTGAGATGGGAAAGGTACGAACAGGAGCACTTATAGTAATAGAACAAAAGGAATCGCTTAGCGATATAGAGCGAACAGGAATAGAGATTGATGCAGCTATATCTAGTCAGCTTTTGATTAATATATTTGAGCATAATACACCGCTTCATGATGGTGCGGTAGTAGTTAGAGCAAACCGCGTAGTTGCTGCAACCTGCTACCTTCCGCTTTCGGAGAATAAATATATAAGCAAGGATCTTGGAACCAGACATAGAGCTGCTATAGGAATAAGCGAGAACACAGACTCTATTACCGTAGTTGTATCTGAGGAAACAGGAAGAGTTTCAGTAGCAAGAGAGGGTATGCTAAGAAGCATGGACGATGTAGATGAACTTAAAAAATCGCTTAGCATTATCCTAAAACAAAAAGAGCCGACACACCGCTTCAAGCTCTGGAAGGGAAGGGTGTAGCTTATGAAAAAAATTTCTACTACAAATCTTACTCTTAAGATTATATCAGTAGTTTTAGCATTCCTAATTTGGATTATAGTGGTCAATGTTTCAAATCCGGAGGTAACGAGAACTAAGTCAGTTACAGTTGAGATAATCAATGATAATATAATTACATCAGCAGCTAAGACCTTTGAGATTATAGGCTCTAATACGGTGACGATAAGCTATGATGTTAGGTCTCTTGATGAAAACAAGATAAAGGCAAGTGACTTTAGAGCATATGCAGACCTTTCGCAGCTCTATGATATTACTAGCTCAGTGCCTATAGTAGTTGAGGTTGTTAATAATAAGGATCTTATAATAGGAACTCCTGTAGCAAGACCTAATGTTATAAGAATACAAACCGAGGACATACAAAAAAAGACCTTTGACCTTACAACATCTGCTGTCGGAACTCCGGATAGGGATGTATCTGTCGGAAGCATAGGAGTTGAGCCTACATCAGTTACAGTAACAGGCCCTATGTCACTTATAGGTCAGATAACATCAGTAGGAGTAGAGATAGATGTTAGCGGTGCTAAAACAAATATGCATGGCTATGTAGAGCCTGTATTTTATGATGCAAATGGAAGCAGGCTTGACATTAAGGATGAAAGGCTTAGTGTAAGCCCAAGTACGGTTGAGTATAATGCAACTATGCTTATGGGAAAAAGCCTAGAGATTAAATATAATGTCAGCGGAACGCCGGGTGACGGATATCAATATACAGGTGCAGAATGTAGCATTAAGTCTGTGGCAGTTAGAGGACAGGATAGCATACTTAATGCAATTACCGAGATTAATGTACCGGAAACTGCACTTAATATAGACGGGGCTACAGGAGATAAGGAAGTAAGCATAGACCTTGCAGCTTATCTGCCTAGTGGAGTTGAGGCTATATCAGAAACAAAGGTTACAGTTAAGCTTAAGATAGAGGCGCTCGATGAAAAAACTATACTAATTACTAAGGATGACCTTATAGAATTAGGCCATAGCTATGGTAAGAAATATACTATCAGTCCTGAGCGTATATCAGTAGTTCTTAAGGGACTTGATGAAAAGCTAACTATGCTTAGTGCTAAGGATATAAAGGCTACTGTAGATTATACACATATGTCGGATGGCACTCACTCGGGAACTCTTACCTTTGAGCTTCCTGATGGAATAAGCGTAGCATCATATACGCCGTTTGATATTATAGTTGAAGATATTCAAGCTGCATCTAAAAGCAATGCTTCTATGCAGTAATATATATTTTATGGAGGTTTAAAATATGGTTAGTGAAAAGGTTCTTATATCTAATCCAAGTGGTCTTCACCTTAGACCTGTAGGAAATTTATGTAAGGAAGCACTCAAATATAAGTCAAAGATAGAGCTTAAGTATGAGCAGACTACAGCTAATGCTAAGAGTGTATTAAGCGTACTCGGAGCATGCATTAAAAAGGGCGATGAGATAGAGATAGTCTGCAATGGCGATGATGAAGCAAAGGCGCTAGAGGCTCTAGTTACACTTATAAAAGAAGGTTGTGGAGAAGAGGAGTAGATGGCAGTATATATTATATGCTATATAGCTAGTATGCTGTGGGCTCGGATATCGCAGTATGCCGTATCCGGGCTTCTTCTTATAGTAGCAGCCCTATATCTGTATATAAAGGATTATAAGAAAACAGGCAGTCCTAGTAATCTTAGAGGTCTATATACGCTTGGACTTGTAGGCGGACAGGGGATAAGTGCACTTAAGCTTTCCTTTCTTCAAGATAAGTGGTCATATACAACCTGGGCAGTGCTTTTTGTGGCCTACTCCATGTTTTGGGTAGCCTATGAGTTCTTTTATCAGATAGGAAGCCTTAGAAGTAGGGTGGCATATAATAATAGTACTGAATATGCAGGGGAGCAGGGAAGTAAAAATATTTTCCTTGCTATAATTATTATTACCCTTTTATCAAGCATGGCTTTTTTGATAGAAGCAAGGCTATTAGGATATATACCGCTTTTTGTTAGGGGAGTACCGCATGCGTATTCCTATTTTCATATAACAGGAGTTCACTATATTACTGTAGCATGTGTGCTTGTGCCATCGCTTTCAGTTATATTTTTTAGCGGTAAAAAGCAAAGAGATACGTATCAGGCGGTAGCGGTAGCTTTTGCTACGACTATCTCACTAGCCATTCCTATACTTTGCGTATCAAGATTTCAATTTGTCTTTGCTATGCTTATGGCATTAGTTACATATATAACTATGCATAAAAATATAAATATAAAAATATGTTTGCCAGCCTTAGTAGCTATAATACCAGTATATATTATTCTTACTATAGCTAGAAGCCATGATATTAGCTATCTTAATTCTATATTCGAGATGAGATATGACCTTCCTATATGGATAAGTCAGCCTTATATATATATAGCAAATAACTTTGACAATTTAGATAAGCTTATAAAGGAGCTTCCGAAATTTACCTATGGAGCAAGGATGCTTTTTCCTGTTTGGACCCTTACAGGACTTAAATTTTTATTTCCGGCATTAGTACAGTTTCCTATATATGTAACTAAAACAGAGCTTACAACAGTTACGTTGCTTTATGATGCTTATTATGATTTTGGAATTATAGGAGTTGGACTTTTTACAGCACTGCTTGGCTTTGTATCACAGCTTGCACAAAGAAAAATTTATAGGCCGCAAAATCCTATAAGCTATTTATTATATGCACAGCTTGCTATATACCTAGGGCTTTCATTTTTTACTACATGGTTTTCTAATCCGACTACATGGTTTTATCTGGTTGTTAGCTTATTAATATATGTCTTTTGTAATAAAGGCTTAAAATAGAGGTGAATGATATGATTTCAAAAAAAATGATACCGCTTGTTAATAACAACTCTGCTATAAGAGCAATGTTTGAAGAGGGAAAGAAGATGGCAGAGAAGTTTGGAAGGGACAATGTCTACGATTTTAGCTTAGGTAATCCAAATGTTCCGGCACCAGTAGCAGTTAATAAAGCAATTAAGGATATAATTGACAGCGAGGATTCTGTTTTTGTACATGGCTACATGAGCAATGCAGGCTATGAGGATGTTAGGGATGTGATAGCTGCTTCATTAAATAAAAGATATAAAACAAGCTTTGACAGATCTAATTTAATTATGACTGTAGGTGCAGCAGCAGCACTTAATATAATACTTAAAACTATATTAGATGCTGATGACGAGGTGATAACATTTGCACCATATTTTGTAGAATATGGAAATTATGTTAGAAATTATGATGGAAAGCTAGTAGTAGTTCCTGCTAATACAGAAAGCTTTGAGCCTAGTATAGAGGGACTAAGGGCAGCAATTAATAAAAAAACTAAGGCTATAATTATAAATACACCAAACAATCCTACAGGAGTTGTATATTCAAGAGAAGTGCTAAATGCCATGCAGGCTGTAATTAAAGAGGCGGAAGATAAGTATAATAGTGATATACTTCTTATATCTGATGAGCCTTACAGAGAGCTGGCATATGATGATGTCGAGGTTCCTTGGATAACAGATATATTTCCACATAGCGTAGTTGTATATTCTTATTCAAAGTCGCTCTCTCTACCGGGTGAGAGAATAGGCTGGCTTTTAATTCCAAGCACTGCTCCAGAGTTTGATATCCTAGTTTCGGCAGCAACTATAGCTAACAGATGCAGTGGATGTGTAAATGCACCATCACTTATGCAAAGGGTTATAGCAAGGTGCGTAGATGAAAAAACAGATATAGATTATTATGACAGAAACAGAGAGCTATTATATAATTCTCTTTTAGAATATGGATATAGCTGTATTAAGCCTCAGGGGGCATTTTACCTATTTGTGAAGGTGCCAGGGGGCGATGAGGCAGGCTTTATAGCTGCTTGTAAAAAGCATAATATATTAGTAGTTCCGGGCTCTAGCTTTGCATGCGAGGGATATGTTCGTATAGCATATTGCGTATCCTATGAAACTATACAATATTCACTTCAGCATTTTAAGGCTATTGCAGAGGGATATGGTTTGATATAGAGAGGATAGTTATGCCATATATAAAAAAATATTGCAGAGTACTTCTTAATATAATAGTGCCTATAATAATCCTTGCACTTATTATAAGATATGGTATTTGGCTTTTGGTATTTTTTATGCCATTTGTAATTGCTATACTTATAGCTATGGTTGCAAACCCATTAGTGCATTATCTCGAAAAAAGAATAAAGCTTAAAAGAGAGCATAGCTCAGTAATTCTTATTATACTTGTGCTTGCAGGAATATTTGCAATTATATATTTTGGCGGCAAGTGGGCATTAACTGAAACTATATATTTTGCAAAAACGCTTCCTAATATTTATGCTCAGTTTTTAGGAGATCTGGAAGCAGCAAATGCAAGGCTTTCTAATGTATATGCACTATTTCCGGATGCAACCAGACAGACTATAAAAAATGTACTTGGAAGTACAGATACCTATATTAGCTCTATAGTACAAAGGCTTGCATCACCTACAGCACAGGTGGCAGGTGGTGTGATAAGCAGCATACCGGTTGTTTTAGTATATACAGTTGTAAGCATACTTGCTTCATATATATTTATAGCAGACTGCGATAAAATATCAGAATATCTAAACAGCCATATACCATATAGTATAAGAAAGTATATTGATTATATTAAAAGGGATATTAGCTATGCGATAGGCGGATATTTTAGAGCACAGTTTAGAATACTTTTTGTTGTTGCTTTTATTATGGTAGTTGGACTTGCTATACTTAGAGTACCTTATTATGCTATTATAGGTATACTTGTTGCAGTGCTTGATTTTCTTCCTGTTTTTGGAACAGGTGCTGTGCTTTGGCCTTGGGCAGCTATAAAGCTTATCGCTGGTGATTATATATATGCGGCAGCTCTTATGGCTATATGGGTAGTAACTCAGGTCGTTAGGCAGGTTATTCAGCCTAAGATTATGGGAGACTCGCTTGGGCTTTCACCTATATATACGTTGCTTTGCCTTTTCCTAGGCTTTAAGCTTAGAGGACTTGGAGGTATGATAATTGCTGTCCCTATAGGGATGGTATTTCTCAGGCTTTACAAGTATGGAATTTTCGATGGCTTTATAAATAATATAAAAATATTAGTTACAGATATATATAGATTTATGAAGGGCAAGGATATAGAAATATAAATTTTCAAAGGAGATATTATGACTAAGGAAGATATATTTGATATTGTTGAAAAAGAGGGAGTTGAATTTATCAGACTTCAGTTTACAGATATGTTTGGAATACTTAAAAACATAGCTATAACTGCAAGTCAGCTTGAAAGAGCCCTAGATGGTAAATGCATGTTTGATGGCTCAAGCGTGGATGGCTTTGTATGTATAGAGGAGTCTGATATGTATCTTAAGCCTGACTTAGATACCTTTGAGATATTTCCTTGGAGACCACAGCAGGGAAAGGTTGCTAGAGTTTTTTGTGACATATATACCCCTGATGGCAGTGAGTTTAATGGAGATCCTAGATATATACTTAAAAAATATATTAAAAAAGCAAAGGATCTTGGCTTTGATATAAAGGTAGGACCTGAGTGTGAATTTTTCCTATTCCATACAGACGAGCATGGAGATCCTACAACTGCGACAAAGGAGAGAGCAGGATACTTTGATGTAGGCCCGCTTGACCTTGCGGAAAATGTTCGTAGAGACATAGTTATGAATATGGAGGACATGGGCTACGAGCTGGAAGCATCTCACCACGAGGCAGCACCTGCCCAGCATGAGATTGATTTTAAATATTCTGATGCTCTTTATAGTGCAGATGAGATTATGACCTTTAGAATGGCTGTAAAGGTTCTTGCAAAAAGGCATGGACTTCATGCTACATTTATGCCTAAGCCAAAGGAGGGCTGTAGTGGCAGCGGAATGCATATAAATATATCTCTTACAGATAGCAGTGGCAAAAATATTTTCTCGGATTCTAATGATAAGAATGGACTTAGCAGCAAGGCATATAGCTTTATGGCAGGAATACTTTCACACATGAAGGAAATGATGCTTATAACTAATCCTATAGTTAATTCATATAAGAGATTAGTTCCCGGATATGATGCACCTATATATATAAGCTGGAGTGCTAAGCCTAATAGAAGTGCACTTATAAGAATACCTTCGCAAAGAGGAGAGGATACCAGACTAGAGCTTAGATGCCCTGATTCGGCTTGCAATCCTTATCTTGCACTTGCTGTAATTATAGCGGCAGGACTTGATGGAATAGAAAAAAATCTAAAGGCACCTGATAGCATAGAAGCAAATATGTTTGACTCTGAAACAGAAAACAAGCTAAAGAACATAGACTGCCTGCCGACAACTCTTGGTGAGGCTATAGCAGAGTTTAGAAAAAGTGAATTTGCAAGGCAGGTATTAGGTGAGCATACCTATAATAAATATATAGAAGCAAAGCAGCTAGAGTGGG
This sequence comes from Bacteroidaceae bacterium, assembly GCA_963593765.1. GTDB lineage: Bacteria > Bacillota > Clostridia > Lachnospirales > Lachnospiraceae > CAVBBU01. Next base: position 9,544 of record CAVBBU010000042.1, read on the forward strand.
ATAGATATAATCGCTCTGTAAGCAGCTGGGAGGCTGAGGAATACCTATATAGATATTAAAATTCTAAGGAGTATATATGGCAGAGATTGTAGTTGCTTGGCCAAAGCTAGGCGAAGCAAAGGTAATCAAAAACATACTCGTTAAGAATGGATATTCGTGCTTAGGTATAGAAACCTCAGGCTCAAAGGCTATAAGCCTTGCAGATAGCCTCGGCGGTGGAATACTTATATCTGCATATAGCTTTGAAGATATGATATACTCTGATATCAGAGAAAATCTTAGTGACAGATATGATATGCTTCTTATTTGTAATCCGGGGAGGATAACTGAGGGCTTAGATGAGGGTGTTATCTTTCTTCCGCTTCCTCTAAAGGTGCATGAGCTTTGTGATACACTGTCCATGATAGAGGATACCAGAGCAAGAAAAAGACGACTTAGGAGAAATACAAAGCCTGTTAGAAGCAGTGAAGATGTCAAGGTTATATCTAATGCGAAGTCTCTTCTTATGGACAGAAATCATATGAGCGAGGATGAAGCACACAGATATCTACAAAAAACAAGTATGTCTAATGGCTGTAACCTAGTTGAGACAGCACGCATGGTTATAAGCCTAAAAAGATTATAGGAGAATTATATGAAGTTTGTTAAGATGCAAGGAATTGGCAATGATTATGTATATATAGACTGCTTCAAGTACAAGGTGCATGACCCCTGTAATGTAGCAAAAATAGTTAGTGACAGACATTTTGGTATAGGCTCGGACGGTCTTATACTTATATGTCCGTCTGATCATGCAGATGTTCGTATGGATATGTATAACCTCGATGGCTCTAGGGGAGAGATGTGTGGAAATGGAGCTAGATGCGTTGCAAAATATGTATATGACATGGGATATGTATCTAAGGAAAGCTTTACTATGGAAACTATGAAAAAGGATGTATATATTACTGTACATCCAAAGGATGGTAAGGCAGATACTATAACCATAGACATGGGCGAGGCAGTTCTTACTACTGATATGCAAGAGGACATATGCATAGATGGCTTTGATACAAAATTCATAGGTGTAGATGTAGGAAATCCGCATGCGGTATACTATGTAGAAGATAGAGCTAAGCTTGAAAGCCTTGACCTAGATAAAATAGGACAGGGATATGAATGTCATCCAAGATTTCCAAATAGAGTTAATTCAGAATTTATCGTAGTAGAGGATAAGAATAATCTATACATGAGAGTGTATGAGAGGGGAAGTGGTGAGACGCTTGCCTGCGGAACGGGAGCATGTGCCAGTGCATATGCAACCATGAAGCTGGGACTTTGTAATAGCAAGGTAACTATGCACCTTAGAGGCGGAGAGCTTACAATAAGCCTTGATAAAAATAATAATCATATATATATGACAGGACCGGCAAAGCTAGTTTTTACTGGGGAAATGTATATAGAAGGAGAGGACAACTAATATGTATAAGCTTAATGAGAATTACAACAAATTGCAGGGCAGCTATCTTTTTTCAACAGTTGCAAGGAAGGTTCGGGAGTATCAGGAGAAGCATCCGGATGCAGAAATCATTCGCCTTGGAATAGGCGATGTTACCCAGCCTATAGCACCAACTATTATAAAGGCACTTCATGATAGCGTAGATGAGATGGCAAAGGCTGAGAGCTTCCACGGATATGCACCTGACCTTGGATATGCATTTCTTAGAGATATAATTGCAAAAAAGGATTATGCTGATATAGGCTGCAAGGTAGATGCAGATGAGATATTTGTATCTGATGGAGCAAAGTCAGATACAGGTAACTTTCAGGAGCTTTTTGATGTAGATAATAAAGTAGCTATATGCGATCCGGTATATCCTGTATATATGGATTCAAATGTTATGGCAGGTCGCTGCGGAGATTTTGATACAGCAACAGGAAGGTATTCAAAGGTTATTTATATGCCAACTGTTGCAGAAAATAATTTCTGCCCAGACTTCCCTAAGGAAAATCCAGACATTATATACCTTTGCAGTCCGAACAATCCTACAGGAACAGCACTTAATAAGGATCAGCTAAAGAGCTGGGTTGACTATGCGCTTAAGGTAGGAGCTATAATTCTTTTTGACGGTGCATATGAAGCATATATAACAGAGGATGATATACCACATTCTATTTATGAGATAGAGGGAGCTAGAGGCTGCTGCGTGGAGTTTAGATCATTTTCAAAGAAGGCTGGCTTTACAGGACTTAGACTTGGATATACTGTAGTTCCTAAGGATATTAAGCTTGGCGATACATCGCTTAATGCAATGTGGGCTAGAAGACATGGAACAAAATATAATGGTGCTCCTTATATTATCCAAAGAGCAGGCGAGGCTTGCTACAGTGATAGCGGAGAAAAGGAGATTAGAGGTCAGATAGAAAAGTATCAAAAGAATGCTGCTTATATAGCAAGTGGTCTTAAGGAAGCTGGATATGAGGTATATGGTGCGATCAACTCACCTTATATATGGCTTAAGACTCCGGGAGGCATGACTAGCTGGGATTTCTTTGATATGCTTCTTGATAAGACACATGTAGTCGGAACACCTGGCTCTGGCTTTGGACCTAGTGGCGAGCATTACTTTAGACTTACTGCATTTGGCAGCTATGATAATTCTATTAAGGCAATAGACAGAATAAAGAAGATAGGATAAGCAGATGAAAAAATTTATTTCTACAGTATGGGGGATTATCTATCCGCAGATCATATATGGAGCTGTCAGCTCAATAATTCAGCTTGCATTTTTAGGGGCACTCTTTATATATGAATTTTTTACAGGCAAGATAGATGCCCTTAGTGTTTTTGCTAGCAATATAATGCTTCTTACAGGACTTGCTGCTCTCTTTGCTATACCGATTTTATCTTATGTATATATAAGAAATAAAAAAAGAGAGCTTGGAAAGCCTAGCTATATATCGCCAAGCTTTATTACATGCATCACATGTATCTTAGGTGCAGCAGGAGCAGCTGTAGTATGTAATCTTATTACGGCAGTTATATTTACAGGATATAAGGATGTAGCCTTTGATGAAGTAAATGAGATTATATATGGAAGCAACTTTTATACAGCCATACTTGCCGGGGTAATTCTTGGACCTATAGCAGAGGAGCTTATATTTAGAGGAATTATACATAGAAAGATTGCATATAATTACAATTCTATAGCGGCGATAATAATAACAGCGATAGCCTTTGGAATATTCCATGGCAATGTCACGCAGGGTGCTTATGCCTTTTTGATGGGGCTTATGCTTTCTTATGCCTACTTTGTTACAGATAGGATTTGGGTTTGTATGCTGATGCATATATCGGCTAATATGATTTCATTTGTGGCATCAGGTATATTAGATAGCGAGGATGAGCTTGCTATAGCTATATGTGTAGTTGTAATTATTATATGTGTTATAAATATTGGCTTTATGGTACATAGGCTTATAAAGCATTATAAAAAATCTCGTAAGGAGCTACTAGAAAATGAAACTACTTAGTATAGCAATACCATGCTATAATTCTGCAGCATACATGAGACATTGCATAGATTCGCTGCTTGTAGGCGGTGATGAGGTAGAGATACTTATAGTTAATGATGGCTCTACAAAGGATGATACTGCAGCTATAGCAGATGAATATGAAGAAAAATATCCTAATATATGTAAGGCTGTCCACAAGGAAAATGGCGGACATGGCGATGCAGTATGCGTAGGACTTGCTCATGCAAACGGAATATATTTTAAGGTGGTTGATTCAGATGACTGGGTAGATAAGGAGTCTTACCTTAAAATTTTATCTAAGCTTAGAGAGCTTGTAAAAAGAGGCGAAAACATAGATGTAATGATCAGCAATTTTGTTTATGAAAAGGAGGGTGCTGAGCATAAGAGAGTAATGAATTATAGGAAGGTGCTTCCTATAGATACTATATTCACTTGGGATGATATAGGTAGATTTCTTCCGGGACAGTATATACTTATGCATTCTGTTATATATAGAAGACAGCTTCTTATAGACTGCAAGCTTTCACTTCCAAAGCATACCTTCTATGTGGACAATATTTTCGTTTATGAGCCGCTTCCATATGTAAAGAAGCTATACTATATGGATGTTAATTTCTATAGATATTTTATAGGAAGAGAAGACCAGTCTGTTAATGAAAAGATAATGATAGGACGTATAGACCAGCAGTATACAGTTACAAGGCTTATGCTAGGCTACTACGATCCATATAAGATATCCAGCAAAAAGCTAAGAAGATATATGATACTTTATCTTGAGATTATGATGGTTATCTGCTCTATACTTGCTATAAAGTCTGAGGATGATGAAAATATGAAAAAGAAGGCCGAGCTTTGGGCTGAGCTTAAAAAGCAAAATCCTAGATTATATATTAGGCTACGATATGGCATTTTAGGACAGGGCGTTAATCTTCCAAGTAAGGCAGGAAGAAAGATAAGTATAGAGGGTTATAAGATAGCACAGAGGTTTTATGGGTTTAATTAGATTTGTTGCGAGAAGGTAGTAAGTTGGTTCTAAATATACTTGAATAAGTGTATGAGAAGGAAGTTTACTATGGTATAGAAGTAGAGTAAAAAAGCAATCGCTAGGCGATTGCTTTTTTCTTGTCTTTATTTCTAACAATAACAGGTGCTTGAACCTTAGAATATACAAAGAGGTATACAAAGTATGCCATTAGTATTCCGCCGGCAACGTCTAAAACCGAATGTTGCTTTAAGCACAATGTTGAAATACATATAAGGATCATGATTATAGAAGAGGTTACATGCATATATAGCTTTTTCCCAAGTGTCTTAGAATGAATTATAGCTATATGTGTTCCTATAGCATTTAGAACATGTATGCTTGGAAATACGTTGGTATTTGAATCTATATAATAAAGTCTTGATACGAGATAAGCTGCCCAGTTTTTACTGCCGTCTATTGCTGGCCTAAAATCAGTTCCGTTATGGAATATAGTACAAATAAGCAGTGACAGACTCATACCTATACTTAGGAACATACAAAATCTAAAGAAGTCCTTTTTGTCATTATAATAGAAGAATACCAATGTGGCTAATATATATATAGGCCAAAAGGCATATGGTATTATAAAATATTCGCAAAATGGTATAAGATCATCTAGCTCTACATGCATAATGTGATAGTTGTTTGTAACAGTAAGCTCGAGATACTCAAACCATAGCATATACAATATAAAGTATGCTATTACATAGAATAATCTATGCTTAGTAAAAAAAGGCTCTAGTTTTTCTAGCATTTTTGTAACCTCTGTTCATTTTCTTTGATGAAGTATAGCATAGTTACATAATTCGGGCAAGCAGGTTTGTTCTTGTTTAAATGTATAAAAAAATATACAAGCAAATAAGATACTGAAAAATAAAAAGCCCCACATCGGGGGCTTTTTTAGTAGCGGGAGAGAGACTTGAACTCTCGACACCACGGGTATGAACCGTGTGCTCTAGCCAACTGAGCTATCCCGCCAAAATGGAACCTATAGGGCTCGAACCTATGACCCTCTGCTTGTAAGGCAGATGCTCTCCCAGCTGAGCTAAGATTCCTCGCGAAACTAATGTAAGGTATAGAATTTTATAAAAATCTCTCGAAAAGCTTGCTTTTCAGAAGATTTTTATAATAACGTACAAACTGGCGTTCTTGATTTCCATTAGTGCAACATACAAGAGTATACGTAAAACTAATCTTATTGTCAAGCATTTTTGTTCAATATATGCTATACTTTTACATGAAGCTTTACAGAACTTTTTTGTTTGGAGGCAAGATGGAGCTGGTATTTATAGTTAATCCTAACTCTGGAGGCGAAAAGGGCTTTAAGGTATGGAAGAAGCTTAAGAGATGGCTGGAGAATAAGGGTTATCAATACAAGGTTTATATAACAGATCATCAATCAGATGCAAGAAGCATAGCAGAAGGTCTTACATCTAACTTAGATGCAGATACTTCTCTTACCATAGCCATAGTT
>CAVBBU010000043.1:0-15475 GCA_963593765.1 Bacteroidaceae bacterium
TATCTTATAAGAGGCGGAAGAGTATCTAAGGCAGCAGGAGTAGTCGCTGGTGTGCTTAAGATATGTCCTCTTATGGATGTTGATAATGAAGGAAAGCTTATAGTTAGAGATAAGATTAGAACAACAAAAAAGGTTATGCAGCAGATGCTCTCTCGTATGGAAATTTACGCAAGCGACAAAATGGCATATTCTGGCAAATGCTTTATATCGCAGTCTGATTGCTATGATAAGGCAAGGCTTCAAGCAGATATGATAGAGGATAAATTTAAAAATATAGATGGCGGTGTGCAGATATTTCCAATCGGAACTACAATCGGAAGCCATACAGGTCCTGGCACCGTAGCATTATTTTTCTGGGGAGATGAAAGATTATAATGACAGATAAAAAGGTTTTAACTATGCAGGATATTTCCTGCCTTGGTCAATGCTCTTTGACCGTAGCACTTCCTATAATATCAGCATGTGGAGTAGAAACCTGCGTGCTACCGTCGGCAGTTTTATCTACACATACTGGTGGCTTTACAGGATATACCTTTAGAGATTTAACTGAGGACATACCTAAGATAATGAAGCATTGGGAAAGCGAGGGGATAAGCTTTGATGCATTTTATACAGGCTATCTAGGGAGCATACTGCAGATAGACTATGTTAAGAGCATAAAGAAAAAGCTTCTTACTCCGGATGCAAAGCTTATAGTAGATCCTGCTATGGCTGACAATGGAAAGCTATATGTCGGATTTAATATGGAATTTGTAGACAATATGCGTTCTTTGTGTGCACAGGCAGACATAGTTCTTCCTAATATAACAGAGGCTGCACTTCTTACAAAAAATGAGTATAAGGACGGAAAGCATACAAGAGAATATATAGAGGGACTTCTTGATGATATGCTAAAGCTAGGTGCGAAGTGCATAATCCTAAAGGGTATCGCTGATATAGATGGCAAGATAGGCGTTGCAGTAAGAATGGCAGATGGTAATACCGAATATTATTATACTGACAAGATAGATAGAATGTCGCATGGCACAGGTGATGCATATGCTTCTGCATTTGTCGGAAGTATAATGCAGGGCAAGAGCTATATAGAGGCGGCTTCTATAGCTGCGGACTTTGTAGTTGAAAGCATAAGGGCTACGCTTGATGATCCAAAGCATACATATGGAGTTAAATTTGAAAGAGCATTGCCGCTTTTAACTGAGGCACTTAACAAATAAGATACATGCAGGAATTTAGTCACGTCTAAATGCATGCATGATATTTAACAAACATGAAAGGTAGGATGATATATGGATTTTATTACAATTGGTGAGATGGTAATTGATTTTCTTCCGGGAAGTGAAGAGGGAAGCTATATTCGTAATGCAGGCGGAGCACCGGCTAATGTTGCCATAAGTGCAGCAAGAAACGGACTTAAGGCAGGTATGTATTGCAAGGTGGGTAATGACGACTTTGGAAAATTTCTTCTTAAAACGCTTAGAGATAACCATGTAGAGCCACTAGCACCTGATATGTCAGATGAAGCTACTACAACTATGGCATTTGTATCATTAAATGAAAATAATGATAGAAGCTTTACCTTTGCTAGAAAGCCAGGAGCAGATATGATGCTAAGTAAAGAAGAGGTTAAGGATGAGGACCTAAAGAGCTGCCGCATAGTTCAGGCTGGCTCATGCAGTCTGTCAGCTGGTTTTGCGGTAGAGGCTACAGAATATGCTATGGCTAGAGCTAAGGAGCTTGGAAAGCTAGTAAGCTTTGATATCAACTACAGAAATCTTATGTGGAAGGATGATAAGTTGGCATGCACAAAGAAGGTATTATCTATATTAAAGTACGTTGACTTTTTAAAGCTTTCTGATGAAGAGATAGATATGGTAGGTGGTCGTGATAACCTTGCAAATGTTATGAAGGAGTACAACATAGCAGTAGCAGTGCTGACACTTGGCGGAGACGGAGCAGAGGTTTTCTTTGATGGTAAGTCTTATGTGGTAGCTGGCTTTAAGGCAGCACATGTAGCAGATACTACAGGAGCAGGCGATGCATTCTGGGGAGGCTTTTTATCTTATATTCTAAATCAAAATGTATCATCTACAGAGCAGCTTAATTCTCAGCTGCTTTGTGATGCCGCAAAATATGGCAATGTAAGCGGCTGCCTAGCAGTACAGGAAAAGGGAGCTATCTCATCACTACCTACTAGACAGCAGGTAGAGGAGTTTCTTTCAAAAAACTAGAGGCATAATATATGGCTAGACTTGGTGTAAATAAGGACTATCTAAAAAAAAGAAATAGAGGCTTGGTGCTTCAGCTTATTGCTACCGGAAAATGCACATCTAGAATAGAGCTTGCTAAGGAGCTTCATCTTACAAAGGCAGCGATTTCTACTATAGTAAATGAGCTGCTAGAACAAAAATGCCTGCAGGAGACAAAGCTAACTAAAAAGCCAAAGCTTGGAAGAACACCTATAAAGCTTGAGATCGGAGCTGATGCTCCAAAGTATATGGGGATTCGATTTGGAAGAGGACGCTTAGACGTAGCTATATGCAGCATGGATCTAAAGGTGATAGCTCTTGAGCAGATAAAGAGGGATTGGAAAAACGGTGCCGAGCTTATGGAGGTAACCTTCCAGCTTATAGAGCATATGCTTAAGCTTGATAAAAATATAATAGCTATAGGCGTTGCAGTACCAGGACCGGTTGACACAAAGAAAGGCAGGATTATAAATCCGGGCTATTTCCACGGAATACATGACCTAGATGTAAAGGCTCCTATAGAAAAAAGATTTGGCTTGCCTGTATTTTTAGAGCATGACATGCAAAGTGCTGTACTTGAAGAATCACTCTTTGGCAATGGTCGTGGCTATCAGGATATGCTTCTAATTGGAATCGACGAGGGCGTAGGAAGCGGAATTATGATTGGCGGTCGCAGATATCAAAGCAATTCCGGATATCCGCCGGAAATAGGACATTTTTCTATAGACCATCACGGAGAAAAATGTATATGCGGAAACACAGGCTGCCTAGAGACATATGTAGGAGAGCTTGCGGTTGAGAAAAAGGCTGAGAAGGCATTTGGAAGACATATTGAATATCAGGATTTTTGCCAAATGGAGGATGCTAAGGCAGATAAGATTATGAGAGAGGTTATATCTGACCTTGCATGTGCGATTACAAGCCTGCAAAATATCATGAACTTTGATATTATTTTGCTTGGTATGAGCTGCATTTACTGGCAGAACAAGTATGTATGGCAGCTTGAGGATATGATAAATGATGGAAAGTTTGAAAACAAAAAGGTGAGAACCATTGTAAAAAAGGTCAAATATATGGATAAAATGATGGTTCTTGGGGCAGTATGTAATGCAATGAGCAGAACCTTTGAGGGCGAGCTATAAAGTAAGCGTAGCTAACTAATAAAGAAAGAGACTATATGTGGAAAATAGCCTCTTTCTTTTTGCTTTATGCAACTTGCACAAAAAACCGACCTGCTTTTTGTATGAAATATAAAAATTGCATTATTAGATTGATATAAATATATCTATGCACTATAATGAGTACAAGGAATTAGTAAACTCAATGAACTAATATACAATATATGCAGGAGAGCATTAAAAATGAACGAGAAAATATGGGAAAAATCCTGTCATATCTCTCCATCGCTTATCACTCTTGATATGTGCAACCTAGAGTCACAGTGCCATATGATAGAGGAAGCCGGGCTGGAGATGATTCATGTAGACATCCTAGACGGACACTTTAGTCCGAGCATGCCGCTTGGCCTTGATACAGTAAAGCAGCTTAGACAAAAAACAAAGCTGGAGTTTGAGGCACATGTGATGGTTACCAAGCCGCAGTTCTTTATAGATGAGCTTATAGAGGCTGGTGCATCACAGATAGTATTTCATATAGAAACCTGTGACCATGTAGACGGTATGCTTAATTATATCCATAGCAAGGGTATTCGAGCAGGAGTTGCATTAAAGCCAGCTACTGTGCTTCATGAGCTAGAGTATATTCTTGATAAATGTGATGCGGTGCTGCTAATGCTTATCAACCCAGGTTTTGCACAGATGAAGGGCGAGGCACAAACGCAGTATTCGGCTAGAAAGATCCACGACCTGCATGAGATGATAAAGGCTAGGAATTTAGATACAAAGGTAATTCTCGATGGAAGAATCTCACCAGAGAATATAACTACCTACGGTGAATCCGGAGAGGCAGATATCTTTGTAGCAGGAAGCACATGCATTAAAAAGGACGACCAGGTAGGCAGTCTAAAAAAGCTTAAGAGCATGGAAGATGAAATCAATGCTAAGAGAGCATAAAACTAAGAGGTAGAAGATGAGTTACTATAGTGAGAATTATAATCAGACAGTAAAGGATGTTTTGGCAGAGCTAGATAAGGCACTGCTTGCAGTAGATAAGGAAAGCGTTGAGAAGTTTGTAGAGGCAGTTCTTAATGCAGACCAGGTTTATTTCGTAGGAGTTGGAAGAGTTCTTCTTTCACTTCAGGCTATATGCAAGAGGCTAGCACACCTTGGAATTAAGACGCATTATGTAGGCGAGATTACAGAGCCTGCAATTACAGATAAGGATCTTTTGATAGTTGGATCTGGAAGTGGTGGTTCTCTTTTTCCGCTAGGCATTGCTAAGAAGGCACATACTATAGGAGCAAAGATAGTTCATATCGGTTCTAATCCAAACAGCCAGATGAAGGAGCTTTGCGAATTCATGGTTAGGATTCCGGTAAGAACTAAGAATTATCTTGATGATGAGATAGATTCAGTTCAGCCTATGACATCTCTTTTCGAGCAAAGTCTCTTACTCTTTGGAGATATAGTTGCGAAGATGATTATCGACGAGCGTAAGATAGATATGAAGAGCCTTTGGAGATATCATGCAAACCTTGAATAAGAATTAAAAGGGGCAGGAGATGGACAAGAATTTGATGAAATACTGCGGAAGCCTTCAGCAGCTGATATATGTTAGACCTATTAGCTATAAGGAAGGAAGAGCACAGCAGCTTAATTCTATAGAAGCAAAATGTGGAGATATCTTTTTCCACTCGGCAGCAGATAAGGCACTTGATATTACAGATTTTTCATACAAGGGCATGAACATGACCTTTCTTGCTAAGCCGGGACTAGAGGGAAGAAACCAGTACGACACTAATGGTGAGGAAGCCTTAAGAAGTATTATGGGCGGATTATTCTTCACATGCGGACTTGAAAATATATGTGCACCATGCACCATAGACGGCAAGGATTATCCTATGCATGGACGTATGCGAACTACTCCGGCGGAGCATGTATGTACTGATGTAATCACAGAGGGCGATGTAAGCAGGCTTGTTATATCCGGAGAGATGCGAGAGGCAGAGCTATTTGGAGAGAATATGGTTCTTCGCAGAAGAATAGAAAGCGTGCTTGGTGAAAACAGCATTACAGTTACAGACGAGATAGAAAATCAAGCATTTAGAGATGAACCGCTTATGCTACTCTATCATTGCAATATGGGTTATCCATTTTTAAATGAAAGCTGCAGGCTGTATGTTCCGACAAAAAAGGTAACAGGCAGAGAAGAGTTTTCAAAAAAGCATGAGGATCGCTGGGATAAGATAGAAGCACCTATAGATAATGAAGGTGAATATGTATTCATACACGACATACAATCAGACAAGAATCTAGATACTATGGTGCTAGTTGCAAATCACGAATTAAATATAGGCCTTGCGATAGAATTTAATAGAAAGAATCTTCCGTACTTTATGGAATGGAAGTCTATGGCATCTGGCGATTATGTACTAGGACTTGAGCCATCAAATTCTAGTGTATATGGAAAGCCTTACCATGTTGAGAACAATTTAGTACATTATCTTAAGCCATTTGAAAAGGAAATAAATGTACTTAAGTTTACTGTTATAGATGGAAAAGATAAGCTTGATAAAGCTATCAATAAAATCAATCTTATAAAAGGGTAAAGGAGAATATTATGAAAAGATCAGAAATCAATGCAGTAATTAAAAAGTTTGAAGCCCTGCTAGATAAGTACAAGTTTGCACTTCCACCTTATCTTAGCTTTACTCCAGAGGAGTGGGCAACTAAGGGACATGAGTATGATGAAATCCGTGACAATGCACTCGGATGGGATGTAACAGACTATGGCGAGGGACACTTCGATACACTAGGACTTGCACTTATCACTATACGTAATGGTAATGTACATAATCCAAAGTATAAGAAGCCTTATGCAGAGAAGATTATGATGTGCGATTCAGGTCAGGTATCTCCTATGCATTTCCATTGGAATAAGATGGAGGATATTATAAACCGTGGTGGTAATGACATTATATTTACATTCTATAATGCAGATCCAGAAACAGGAGAGTATCTCGATACAGATGTTTTAATCTGTCAGGATGGAAGACAGTATACTATGCCGGCAGGAAGTAAGGTAACACTTCACCCAGGCGAGAGTATGACGCTTTATCCTTATCTATATCACGAGTTCATTATCCCAGAGGGTGGCCCTTCACTTATAGGTGAGGTTTCTATGACAAATGATGACAATACAGACAACCGCTTCAAGAATCCGCTTGGAAGATATCCAACTATAGAAGAGGACGAAGCACCATACAGACTACTCTGCACAGAGTATCCGCCAGCAAAGTAAATTATAAGCGACAAATTTATAAGCCGGCAAACTAAGAAGTGTATGCTTTCAAAAGAAAGCTTTATATACACAAAATAAAATTTAGGAGGAAGTAATATGAAGAAAAGAATTTTAGCAGTAGTAATGGCAGCTATGATGGTTACATCTTTAGCAGCTTGTGGTGGCAGCTCTAGTTCAACTGACACAACAGCAGCAGAGACAACTACAGCAGCTGCAGCAGCAGAGGAGAAGACAGAAGCAGCAGAGGGTACAGAGGCAGCAGCAGGAAAGATCAAGGATCTATCAGAGCTTAAGCTTGCATTCATCGTTGGTACAGAGAATGATGCTTTCTATCAGAGCGTTGAAGAGGGTATCAAGGCTAAGTGTGAGGAGCTTGGTATACCAGCACCTACACTTGCAGACCAGCAGCTTGATGGAAACATCTGTTCAGACCTTATAAACAACTATGTTGGTGCAGGCTATGATGCAGTAGCACTTTCAGCTAATGACCCAGCAGGTACAATGCCAGCTATACAGGCAGCAAACGAAGAGGGCGTTAAGATCTTCACATTTGACTGTACTATAGATGACCAGTATCTTGATCAGTATCTTGCATTTGTTGGTTCTAACAACAAGGCAGGTGGTGTTACAGCTGGTGAGTACGTTGTAGAGCATGCTCCAGAGGGCTCAACAGTTGGTTGTATCACATACGCTTCAGCACAGTCTACACAGGATCGTCAGGCTGGCTTCGAGGAGACAGTTCAGGCAGCTATAGATGGTGGTAAGAACCTTACACTCATCGAGTCTATGGACGCTGATAACGATCAGGCTAAGGCAGCAGATATAATGCAGAACCTTATCACAAAGTATGGTGATGACCTTTCTTATATCTTCGTAGTTGGAGATCCTACAGGTTATGGTGCACTTTCTTCTATCCAGTCAGCTGGTGCTAGCACAAAGATAGTTGGATTTGATGCAGGTGAGACAGCTTGTCAGTACATCGCTGACCCAGAGGTTGGTAAGATTTGGGAAGCAGAGGTTGCTCAGGATCCAGTTGGTATAGGTTCTGGCATAGTTGAGAAGATAGCTGAGTACTTCACAACAGGTACTATCGAGGGAGACCAGAAGGATCTTATCGAGTGTCAGCTTGTAACTGCTGAGAACGTTCAGGATTACCTTAAGTAATTTAAAGTAATTTTATATCAGTAGTAAAATGTAGTAACAGTTAGTCAAGGGTGCCTAGGGCATGAGTTCTAGGCACCCTTTTAAATAAAAAGGCAATGGAGGGGACATGTATGGAACCACTCTTACAGGTAAAAAATATTGCGAAGGAATTCCCGGGTGTTAAGGCACTTGAGGATATCAGCATCGATTTTTATCCAGGTGAGTGCCATGCTCTTGTTGGTGAAAATGGAGCAGGTAAGTCAACCTTGATAAAAATTATTGCAGCTATTTATAAGCCGACAAGGGGCGAAGTTATACTAGATGGAAAGGTATGTAATTTCAAAACTCCAAAGGATGCTTTGGATGCAGGTATAGCAGTTATAGAGCAGGAGACAGCGATCGCTCCGCACCTTACTGTAGCAGAGAATATGTACCTAGGCTGTGAGCCTAAAAAAGCAAATGGATTACTTGATCGTAAAAAGATGGAAGCCGATGCAAAGGCTGTTTTAGATGAGATGGGCCTAGATATAGGCGTTACAACTCTTTGCTCTACACTTACAGCAGCACAGCTGCAGATGATAGAGATAGCAAAGGTTATTTCAAAGCATGCAAGAGTTGTTGTACTTGATGAGCCGACCTCTTCACTTTCTGAAAAGGAGATAGATTCTCTTTTTGAGCAGGTTAGAAAGATGAAGGCTGCTAATACAACTATGATTTATGTTACACACCGTATGGCTGAGCTGCCTATCATATGCGAGAAGTGTACTATCTTCCGTGATGGACTAAAGGTAGCAGAGTATAAGGTAAATGAAGTAAGCGAACAGACTATAGTCAACAGCATGGTTGGCCGTGAGCTGGGAGCATTTGTAAAAACGAAACATACCGCGAAGGAAGAGGTTCTTCGCGTTGAAAACCTTTCTCAGAAGGGTGTATTTGAAAATGTTAGCTTCCACGCTAATGCCGGCGAGATAGTAGCATTTTCCGGATTAGTAGGAGCAGGACGTACAGAGGTTATGGAGGCTATCTTCGGAGCAACTAAGATTACCTCAGGAAAGGTATTTTTATATGGCGAGGAAGTTCATATAAAGAATCCTGCAGATGCGATTCGTAGGAAGGTAGGACTAGCTACAGAGGACAGACGTCGTACAGGACTTCTTCTTACAAAATCAATCGAGGAAAATATAGCCCTGCCGAATCTTCCTTTCCACGCTAAGAACGGATTTGTCAATGTCAGCTGGGAAGTAGAAACAAGTAATGATTATATGGAGAAGCTTAAGATTAAGGCACCGAATATTAAAACGCTGTGCGGTAATCTATCAGGTGGTAATCAGCAGAAGGTTATACTTTCAAAGTGGCTTGCAGCAGGAGTTAAGCTTCTGATCCTTGATGAGCCTACAAAGGGTATCGACGTTAATGCAAGAGCAGAATTTTATGCACTGATGGATCAGTTTGTAGATGCTGGCGGATGTATCGTTATGATATCTTCTGATATGCCTGAGATAATAAAGATTGCAGACCGTGCTTACGTTATGTGTGAGGGACGTCTGACAGGAGAGCTAGAGCGTGATGAAATCACAGAGCTTAATCTGATTTCTATTGCAAATCCGGTTACGGACGGTTCAAACAAAGGAAATTAGAAAATCCTATTTTAGAGAGAGGTAAAACAAAATGAAAGAAAAAAATGCAAAGAAGTTAATTACAGATAACATTGTAATCGTCGTACTAGTTCTTCTAGTAATTGGCTTTTCTATAGGAAACAGTACCTTCCTAAAGACAGCTAATATAATCAATCTGTTTGGACAGATGTGTCTTAATGCTATACTGGCAACCGGTCTAACCTATGTTATTATACTAGGCGGTATAGATATAAGCGTTGGTTCTTCTATGGCTATTACAGGTATTCTAGCAGCACAGCTTGTACTTGCACTTAATATCCAGGCAACACCAATGCTTATGATTATTCAGATTTTAGTTGGTGCAGTAGCAGGTGCACTTATAGGCTTATTTATAGGCTGGCTAGTAGCCTACAGACGATTAGTTCCTATGATTTGTACGCTGGCACTTATGCAGGCATTTAGAGGACTAGCATATATTATATCAGGCGGTGGCCCAGTTTATGGACTTCCAACAGGCTTTTCAGTTCTTGGTGCAGGACGTTTAATTAAGACTGAGGGCTTTAAGACTGGTATCATTCCGGTAATCGTTATATTTACTATAGTAGTAGTTGTTATATTCCATATTATTCTTACAAAGACTGTATTTGGACGTCACGTATTTGCAGTTGGATCTAATCCGGCAGTTGCACATATGTGCGGTATCGATACTAAGATGGTAACACTAAAGTGTCACATGATCTGCGGTATTACAGCAGGACTTGCAGGAGTTGTTGCTGCATCTAAGGTTAATAATGGACATCCTGCAACTGGTGATGGATATGAGATGTTTGCTATCGCTGCAACAGTTCTTGGCGGAACCTCACTAGCAGGTGGTTCAGGATCAGTAGCAAGAGCTATGTTTGGATGTGCTATTATAGCAGTTATTAACAATGGTATGACACTTATGGAGATTTCTGCATACTGGCAGAAGGTCGTAATCGGTGCTATCATTATCCTTGCAGTTATGCTTGATATGGCACAGAAGGGTAAGAAAGAATAAGTATGAAATACTATTTGATTCTTGATATCGGTGGAACAAAAACAACCTCGGTTCTCTTTGATGATAACGGAGAGCCGGTGACAGATTTTATAGTAAAAAAATCCAGAACCTACGAGGGCGAGGATGCGGTTTTTCAAAATACCGTTGAGCTAGCATACGAGGTTTTAGAAAAGGCTGGAAAGAAAAAAGAGGATTTATCCGGCATAGGCGTTGCCGCACCAGGACCGCTTGATTATAAAACAGGACTTATCATAGATGTTCCTATGATGGGCTGGAAGAATTTTCCGCTTGGTGACAGGCTAAGAAAAGAGTTCGGCGTTCCGGTTTTCGTGGAAAATGATGGCAATCTCGGAGCACTTGCAGAGGCTAATATAGGCGTTGCAAAGGGCGAGAATGTAGTTTTATATCAAACCATCAGCACAGGCTGCGGCGGCGGAATCGCAATAGGCGGTGAGATATATCATGGCCGCTCAGGCTTTGCAGGAGAGTTCGGTCACATGACCATTAACTTTGCAGGACCTTCATGTGGCTGCGGTGGAAGCGGATGCTTTGAGCTATATGCATCCGGAACGGCAGTTAATCGCCGAATGAAAAGAGATATAAAGGCTGGAATTAAGTCAAAGGCATTTGAGAGCATAGATTATAATCCTGAAAAGGTAGAGGGAAGATATCTTAGCGAGGCAGCAGCCGCTGGAGATTTATATGCTATCGATATGCTTAGACAAGAGGGATATTATATAGGAGTTGGTTTATCAAATCTCATCAATCTGCTAGATCCGGATGTGATAGTTCTTGCAGGTGGGATGGCAAAGGCATATCCGTACTTTAAGCAAAGTATGGTAGATGAAATAAAAAGACATGCCTGCTTCCCATTTGATGAGGATAGAATTCGTATTTCAAAGTTGAATGATAAAGTAGTTGCATATGGTGCATATGTTATGGTAAAAAAGGCTGTGGACAAAGGTCTATAGAATATTTGAAAAGAGGAGAATATTATGCCACTAATTACAATGAAACAGATCATGGCCGATTCAGTAAAGCTTGCTACTACTGCATCAGACCCAAAGGACAGATATGCTGTAGGAGCATTTAACTTTAGTACCATACCAGAGATGGTAGGTATAGTTGAAGGGGCTCGCGAAAAGAATGCCCCAGTTATTCTTATGGCATCACTTGGTGCGATTAAGTATATCGGTTCACTAGAGCTTATTGCAGATGCTGCAAAGGGAATTGCAAGGACATATCCAGAGGTTCCGTTTTGCCTTCATCTAGATCATGCTACAGACCTAGAGCAGATTAAGCAGGCTGTTGTAGTTGGCTTTACTAATGTTATGATAGATGCTTCAAAGGAAGATTTTGAGGTTAATATTGCAAAGTCTAAGGAGATAGCTGATTTTGCACACAAGCACAGTCCTTATGGTATAGATGGCTGCTCGGTAGAGGCAGAGCTTGGTATGCTTGCAGGACATGAGGACAACATTCATGTTGAGGAATCAGGTAAGGCTTATACAGATCCAAAGCTAGTAAAGGAATTTGTAGAGAGCACAGGAATAGATGCACTTGCAGTTGCTATAGGAACAGCACATGGCTTCTATAAGGCAGAGCCTAAGATAGAATTTGACTTACTAGAGGAGATTCGTAAGCAGACAGATATAGCACTTGTGCTTCATGGTGGTACAGGCGTACCAGAGGACGACTTTAGAAAATGCGTTGCTATGGGTATGAGTAAGATTAATGTAGGAACCGGACTTAAGAAGGTTTATACAGATGCTGTAAGAGAGGCTATAAAGACGCTTCCTGAGGATGAATATGATCCACGTAAGATAGTAGGACCAGGACGTAAGGCTATAGCAGCTGAGATAGCAAGTAAGAGTGATTTATTTAATTGTAGTGGAAAGGCACCAGCAGTGCTTAGAAGTATTTATGGATAATGATTAATAAAAGGGCAGGTATTTTGAAAAAAGTATCTGCCTTAAGAGTATAAGGAGGTAAATAATGCTAACAAATTTTGTAGAGGGATATCAGCATATAGGAATTCCAACAGACGACATTAATAAGACTGCTAAGTTTTATGAGGGACTTGGCTTTAAGCTAAAATGGGAGACTACATATGGCGGACATCCTGTAAAATTTTTCGAGCATGGCAACATTATAATCGAAACATATGAAAAGGATGGCGGTGCAACTAATGTAACAGGTGCGATAGACCATATAGCACTTAA
Organism: Bacteroidaceae bacterium; assembly: GCA_963593765.1. Taxonomy (GTDB): domain Bacteria; phylum Bacillota; class Clostridia; order Lachnospirales; family Lachnospiraceae; genus CAVBBU01. The sequence goes on from CAVBBU010000043.1 coordinate 12,686, forward strand.
CTGCACAGACATAGTAGCATGCGTTAAAGAGGTTAAGGAAGGCGGTTACTATATTAATGAAGGACCTGCATATCTTCCTTACTGGGAGCATGGCGTAGAATATGTAACTATACTTGGACCAAACCATGAGATAGTTGAATTTATTCAAAAGTTTGCATCTGAAGAAGAAAAGGAAAGGGCGGTGAAGGCTCTTGGCTGAGATATGGACAATGGGTGAAACCCTAGTTGAGATTATGAGAACTGAGGTAGATAAGCCTCTAAACGAAACAGCACTTTTTTCAGGACCATATCCTTCTGGCTCGTCTGCTATTATGATTTCTACAGTAGCTAGAATGGGACATAGCTGCGGAATTATATCAGGAGTAGGTAAGGACGGCTTTGGCGAATGTATGCTAAACCGTCTAAAGAAGGACGGCGTAGATGTATCTAAGGTTTTAGTAGATCCGGACAGCTCGACAGCATGTGCATTTGTTGCATATGACAGCAAGGGAGATCGCAGATACCTATTTCACTGGGATGACACACCAGCTACTAAGGCAGTTATGCCAGATGTGACGGAAGCCTCACTTAAGGAAGCAAAATATCTCCACATCATGGGCTGTGCACTTACGGCAAAGCTTAGCTATGGCTGGGAGATAGTTAAAACAGCAAGGGCTATGAAGTCACAGGGGACTAAGATTAGCTTTGATCCAAATGTACGTGTAGAGCATCTTACTAATCCAAGCAAGAGCAAGGAATCATTTGAAATTATCAATGCTGTTCTTGAGATTACTAATCTTTTTGCTCCAGGTCTTGATGAGCTAAAGCTTCTAACTGGAATAGATGATGTAGATGCAGCCGTTAAGAAATGCTTTGAGAATCCTAACCTAGAGATACTTATGCTTAAAAATGGCGACAAGGGCTCTAAGATATATACAAGAGATGGACAGGTAATAGAGCAGGGACTTTTCAAGGTAAACTGCGTAGACCCTACAGGAGCTGGTGATAGCTCGATAGGTGCTTTCCTTTGTGCTCTCCTAGAGGGCAAGGATTTAAAGGAGTGTGCCGAGATAGCAGCTGCAGCAGGTGCACTTAATGTTGCAGCCTTTGGACCTATGGAAGGAAAGATTAGCCCTGAGAATGTTCAGGCACTTAGAGATGGAACCCTAAAGCTTTAGAGGAAGACTTATGAAGAAGGAATTTCCAAACAAAAGGACACTTATTATATTTACAGGTGGGCCTGGAACAGGCAAGAGCGGTACTGCTTGGCGTTTTCTAAAATACCTTGACAATGATAAAATTGTAAAGCTTAGTTTTGATGAGATAAAGGAAAAAAACTGGGACAGGTTTGGCTTTGATAATGCAGAGCAAAAGGACAGACTTAACTGGTGGTGTCTTGAGGAGTTTTATCTAACGATTCAAAAGCGAATGTGGGAAGGTAAAACTATACTTATCGAATATCCATTTTACCAAAGACATAAGCCAAAGCTTGAAGAGCTTATAAATGCTTCTGGATATGATGCTGTAACTATATATCTTTATGCGGATATGGAGGTAGTATATAAACGCAGCACAAAAAGAGATGAGAATGAAAGGCGGCACCCGGGGCATTTGCTTAATAGCTATCACAAGGAAACCTTTAAGATAGAGATGCTTCACTCGGTATCTAGAATAGCACCTAGCTTTGAGGAATTTGTTGCGGCTATTTCTCATAAGGAGTACAATATTAATTTAGGGCTTGATATTCCTATAGATGTAACAGATTTTTCTACTATTAATTATGAGGATATATATCAAAAAATAGTAGAATATGAAAAGAAAAAATAATAGTGCATTTTAGTGCACTACAAGGGAGGTAATTAAAATGTCTTTAGTTACAACAAAGGAGCTTTTGTTAGATGCACAGAAAAATGGCTATGCAGTAGGTGCGTTTAATACAGAAAACATGGAGATGGTACAGGCTGTAGTTGCAGCAGCAGAGGAGCTAAAAGCACCTGTTATTATACAGACTACACCGTCTACACTTAAGTATGCAGGACCAGATGTATTCTATGCAAATGTTGCCGCAGCCGCAAAAAAGGCGAGCGTTCCAGTTGTTATGCACCTTGACCACGGCGACAGCTTTGGACTTGCTATGCAGGCATTTCGTGCAGGATATACATCTATTATGATAGATGGCTCTCACCATGTATATGATGAAAATGTAGAAATTACTAAGTCGGTTGTAGATGTATGTCACTTTGGAGGCGTTCCTGTTGAGGCAGAGCTAGGTAAGGTCGGCGGAAAAGAGGACGACCTAGATGGCGGAAATGGCGGATATACAGTTCCGTCAGAGGCTGCAGATTTTGTAGAAAAGACAGGCGTAGATTCCCTTGCAGTTGCTATAGGTACTGCACACGGAGTATATAAGGGTATTCCAAAGCTTGATGTAGACAGACTAAGCGAGATCAGAAAGCTAGTTGATATTCCGCTTGTTCTTCATGGCACTTCTGGTGTACCTGATGATGCTGTAAGAGAGTGCATAAAGAGAGGCATATGCAAGGTAAATTATGCAACAGACCTTCGTATTGCATTTTCTGGCGGAGTTAAGGAATATCTTGCAGCAAATCCAGATGCCTTTGATCCAAAGAAGTATTGCAGCGTAGGCAGAGAAAAGGTAAAGGAATATGTTAAGAGCAAGATGCTTGTATGTGGCTGTGATGGAAGAGCTTAAACGTAAAGCTTTAATCTGAACGTGTCCGGCGGGATTCGAACCCGCGGTCTTCAGAGTCGGAGTCTGATGCGATATCCAGCTTCGCTACGAACACAAAT
>CAVBBU010000044.1:0-15307 GCA_963593765.1 Bacteroidaceae bacterium
ACTTACCTACATTTGGTCTTCCTACTATAGCAACTACTGGTTTACTCATATCTACTTACCTCTCTAAAAAAAATTCCTAGTAAATAATATCAAAAAGGTTATCTTTTGTAAAATATTGTTTTTTTTAGCAAGCATTAAATATAAAACTATTACAAGCAGGTATTTTTATGCTATATTAAAGATACTATTTTAAGGAGGTTTCTTTGTCATGTCCGAATCTTATGTATTCGCTAATCAGCTTCCAGTTGCACCACTTAAGATTGCAGCACTTGATAGTGCCAACGACCTAGCTAAAAAGGTCAATGATCACATAGTCTCTTTTAGACGTAATGATACTATAGAGCTATTAAAAAGACAGCAAAGCCTGCACTACAGAGGCTATGATGCAGACTCATATCTTCTTAATCTAAAATGCCCTAGGTTCGGAACTGGTGAGGGCAAGGGTGAGATAGGTGAGACAGTTCGAGGTACTGACATATATGCTATGGTAGATATCACAAACTACTCTATGACATATACTGTAAATGGACTTGTTAATCACTATTCTCCTGACGACCATTTTCAGGATCTAAAAAGAATAATTAGTGCATGCGTTGCTACTGCACATAGAATCACTGTAATTATGCCATTTCTATATGAAGGCAGACAGCATAAAAGAAGCAAAAGAGAATCTCTTGACTGTGCATTCGCTCTTGAAGAGCTGGTAGACATGGGTGTAAGCAGCTTTATCACCTTCGATGCTCATGATCCAAGAGTGCAAAATTCTATCCCTCTTAGTGGCTTTGATAATTTTATGCCTACATATCAATTTGTTAAAACGCTTTTCAAAAATGTTCCTAATCTAAAGATAGACAAGGACAATCTTATGATAATAAGCCCGGACGAGGGTGCTATGGACAGAGCCGTATATCTAGCAAATAACCTCGGTGTAGATATGGGTATGTTCTACAAGCGTAGAGATTATTCTAAGGTAATTGACGGACGTAATCCTATAGTTGCACATGAATTTTTAGGCTCAAGCGTAGAAGGAAAAACTGTTATAATTATGGATGATATGATATCATCTGGCGAGTCTATGCTAGATACTGCAAGAGAGCTTAAGGATAGAAAGGCAAGCAGAGTTATCATATGTGCTACCTTTGGACTGTTTACTAATGGAATAGAAAAGTTTAATGAATATCACAGAAAGGGTTATCTTGACTATGTCTGCACTACTAATTTAAATTACAGACGTCCTGAGCTTCTTGATGCACCTTGGTATCTCGAGGCAGATATGAGTAAATACCTTGCTGCTATTATAAATTCATTTAACCATGATATGTCTATAGGCGAGGCTATGTCACCTACGAACAAGATTCAAAAGCTTCTTCGTGAATATAGAGCTGATGGGTATGAGTACTTTGAGACTATACAGTAGGTATGAAATCATCAAAGTAAAAAAACTAGATAAGGCTGAGTAGACTAAATTCCCAAAGGAGCTAATAAAATGAATAACTATTTAAAAAAAGTCAGACAGTATAAAGCAACCAACCTCGCTAAAGGGATATATCTTTTCTTTATTAGTTTATTATCAGCGTTTGCACTTTTAAGCAAAGCAACTATCCCAAGCCATGAAAGTGCACTAAAGCTGACCGGTGGCTTTTCAAATCCGTTATCAATTTTTTTAGGAAAGCTGAGGATATATCTAGAAAAAGCTCCTACCTTGGCTGCTTGCGTGTTTGTATTAGTTTTGTTGTTCTATCTATATTGCGAAAAAAAGCAAAAAAATAAGTCTTTAAATAATACTAGGGATATATATATACATCTATTAGCGATGATTTTTTCGCTCATTATGCTAGTGGGAATTAGTATTAAAGCTTACGGTGATTTTACCTTTTTGCATAGCAATTATTTTCAGATGGTTATCAGTATATTTATTTTTCTTGGATATACAATCTTTTTTTCAAAAGCAATTCGATGCCTGTTTGATTTGATTGAGCCTAGTTTGGGCACATGTTGCTGTAATAATAGCAGTATCAAGTCTGGAAGGGTTCTCTTTATTAAAGCCTTTGTTTGTCTATTTATATGCTGGCTGCCATACTGGCTTGTCTATCTTCCTGGAAGTGTAATGTATGACCCATTCAAGCAATTTGATGAATATTTTGGGCTGAGAGATTGGTCAAATTGGCATCCGGTATTTTCCACTATGATCTATGGCTTCATTATGAGTACTGGGAAAACTCTTGCAAATGACAATTTTGGGGTTTTTTTATGTGCCTTATATCAGCATATAATACTAGCCGCCTCTGTTTCATATGGCATCTATACCTTGAACAAATGGCAGCTCAACAAAAAAATCAGATTGGCTATATTAGCTTTTTTCTGCCTTCACCCATTAATTGCATTTCAGGGTCAAAGTGTAATGAAGGATGTATCATACTATGCATTTATTCTTTGCTTCAGTATCGCCTACCTCGATATATTAAGAGATATGTCTAGGCATGAAAATATATTGCCACAAAAATATATCCTGCTTATTATAATGGCAATACTTTCAAGCCTAATGCGTCATAATGGCGTTTATTGCACAGCCTTATCAATGGTATTCCTATTATTCAATGCAAACATTAAAAATAAATTAAAAATACTTGGAAGCATATTAGCTATTATTTTTATTTCCGGTCTCATTTCAAACAGTATCATAAAATATACTGATGCAGTTCCATCTAGCTCAGGAGAAATGATGTCCATACCTTTTCAGCAGATTGCTCGTTATGTAAAATATCACGATGATAAACTCACAGAAGAAGACAAACAAACAATTAACGAGATTTTGCAATATGACAGCTTGGCAGAGAAGTATAATCCTGAACTCTCAGATCCAGTTAAGGAAACCTATAAGAATACGAAGATTGGGACAGCATTCTTTAAGGTATGGTTAAAATGCTTTATAAAGCATCCTAGTGAATATGTTAAGGCATTCCTTTGCAATACCTACTCTTATTATTATCCTAACGGCGAGTCAAACGTAAAAAAAATAGTATATAATTTTATTTCTGACAATGTTAGAGTAAATACTGGATATTTTGATATCCACTATATCGGTATCCCTGGCGCAAGAAATATTCTTCAAAACATTTTATATCTATCGAAGGATTTGCCGGGCATAGGTCTTTTGTTCCACCACGGATTTTACACATGGTTGATTTTACTCTTTTGCACCTACTCTTTATATAGAAAAATGAAATATTGGATAATCGCTTCTATGCCTTTAATTACTAATTTACTTGTTTGCCTCGCATCACCAGTAAATGGATATTTTAGATATTACATGCCTATCATTTTCATTATTCCATTTGTCTTTGCATGGGGTATGCAAAGTATAAGTGCAAAAACTACTGATTAATGGCCGTCATCAAAACTACGCATCCCAGCTATTATAAACCGCCTGCACGTCATCATCTGCATCAAGCATATCAAGTATGCGATTCATCTTCTTGATATCCTCTTCATCGCTAAGCTCTGTCCAGGTCTGAGGTATCATAGTTACCTCTGCCTCAGCCATAGGCACCTCCTTAGCCTCGAGTGCCTCTCTTACTGCAGTAAAATCATCAGGAGAGGTTATAATCTCGTAGCTGTCATCCTCCTCGCTAAAGTCCTCTGCTCCAGAGTCAAGTGCAAGCATCATCAGCTCGTCAGAATCGAGGTCGCAGTCCTCCTTAGAAATAATTATCTGTCCCTTTTTATCGAACATATATGATACGCAGCCCTGTGCTCCGACATTGCCACCGCCCTTAGTAAATGCAGCACGAACATTAGCTGCTGTTCTGTTTTTATTATCTGTAAGTGTTTCGACTATTATAGCTACTCCACCCGGTCCGTAGCCCTCGTAGGTATTGTGCTCAAAATTAACTGCCGAAAGGTTACCTGCTGCCTTTTTAATTCCACGGTCTATGGTATCATTAGGCATATTGTTTGCCTTAGCCTTAGCTATAACATCTCTTAGCTTAGCGTTGTTATTAGGATCAGGTCCGCCCTCCTTTACAGCGACAGCAATCTCCTTACCTATAATAGTAAACATCTTGCCCTTAGCTGCATCATTTTTTTCCTTCTTGTGCTGTATGTTAGCAAATTTTGAATGTCCTGACATAAATTACCTCAACTTAATTTTTTTCAACCTGTATAATACTACTCTTGCATTTGCTTTGAGTCAAGCCTTACATTGCCTGCTTTAGGCTCATCTGCCGCATCTAGCTTTGTTACTCTAACTGTTTGGATAATATTTTTTTCAACCTCAATCGCCGCAAATTTATATCCATATGCAGCTATCTCAAATCTCTCACCATCAGTAGGTATCCTGTCTAATAGCGAAACAAGATATCCGTTTAAGGTATCGAAGCTGTCATACTCTTCTTCAGTAAATTCTATATTAAGAGCCTTTGCCACCTCATCAAGCGGTGCCATACCATTCATAATATAGCTGCCATCTGTCTTAAGAGTTATAAGCTCCTCGTCCTCGTCATACTCGTCCATTATATTTCCAACTATCTCTTCGAGTATATCCTCCATAGTAACTATACCAGAGGTTTGTCCATACTCGTCTACGACTATAACCATATGTATCTTTTGAGATTGCATTTCCTTAAATAAGATATCTAGGTTTCTTGTTTCAGGAATAAAATGTGCCTCTCTGAGAAGTCCCTTTATATCCTTTATGCATTTATCTGAATCAGTCTTTTTAGCATCTATTATAACGGCATCCTTTAGATTAAGAGTACCTATTATATTATCTACATCCTCCTCATATACAGGATATCTGGAGTTACTTCCTTCCTCTAGCATAAAGGCAACTGCTTCCTTTAACGATCTTTGACCATCTATAGCTATTATATTTTTCCGATGTGTCATAACATCCTCAGCAGTCTTGTCATTAAGCTGGAAGATGTTTGTAATCATCTGAGCCTCGCTAGATTCAACCACGCCCTGCTCATGGCCTTCATTGACCATGCTCATAATATCCTCTTCGGTAACATTTTCCTCTGCCTTTGTCATGTCGATGCCAAAAAGCTTAAGTATAATATATGAGATAACATTAGTAATTGCAGTAAATGGCTTAAATATAGTCATAAAAAAGCCTATATAGCCGACTATAGCAAATGTCCAGCCCTTTGGATTAGCTCTTGCTAGTCTTTTAGGAACTACAATTCCAAGTGATGCAATTAGTATGATGCAAATAAAATATACTATCAGATGTGAAAGTATATACGAAGCATTGTTGCCAATGGGCATAGTCCTAAAAAGCGTGCAAATATTATCTACATATCCTGCAGCCAAAAAGCCGGCTGATAAAAAGCATATAAGGCAGGAGGTAATCTGCAAGGTATTAATAAAGCTTTTTGGTCTGTTAATTATACGAAGAACCTTAGCCGCCTTTTTATCGCCCTGCTCCATGCTAAATTCAAGCTCTTTTGTATTAAGGCTTTGAATGGCACTGCCAAATCCAAAAAACATGGCATCAATAATAATAAATAAAACGAATATAATTATATTAAACCACAATCGACCATCATCCATAGTTATGTTTCTCCATAAAACTCCTTATTATAATTTAAGTGCTTTGTATCATAGCACAAAATCCCTATATATGTCCTCGAAATAGTCCTTACAGCCGACCTCTTTTCCGCCCATATAATATACTCTCGGAACTCTTCTGCTTATATCGCAGATAAACTCATATGGGAATCTGTGGCTGCAGCTTAAAAGCTCCTCGGCCTTTATAGCACTGCCCACGTCTTCTCCAAGTAGAGTAACCGCCGTGCCTATACGTGCAGCCTCTATGTCTGTAACATCAACCATCATCTGATCCATGCATATTCGCCCGAGTATATTTGCTCTCTTGCCGCATATAAGCACATAGCCCTTAGAGCTTAGATCCCTCGGATATCCGTCTGCATATCCAACTGGTATAGTAGCAACCCTCTTTTCTGTATCTGCCTTATATATACCGCCGTAGCTTATCTCCTCGCCTACATGAACATTTTTAATATAGGTTATCTCACTTTTAATGCTCATAACAGGTTTTATATCAAGCTGATCTTTGTCAACCTCATCAGATGGATATATGCCATATAATATAATTCCTGCTCTTACCATATTAAGGCTTGATCCAACAGCGTTCATAATTCCTGCTGAATTAGATATATGCTTAATTGGCGGATCTATATTTTCCTTTTTAAGAAGCTCTATAAATTTACAAAAAAGCTTTAGCTGATTTTTGCTGCTTGTTAGATCAGTTTCATCTGCCTTATATAGATGTGAAAATACTCCTTCTATATTAATATTAGAAAGCCTATTAATTTCCTTAACTAGCCTTATTCCGCTATCATCAGGCTCTATTCCTATCCTATTCATGCCTGTATCTACCGCTATATGTATAAATGCAGTTTTATTAAGCTTAAGAGCCATGCTAGAAAGCCTTTTAGCCTGATCTAGTGTAAATACAGTTGCCCTTATCTCATGCTCCAAAACAGCCTTGTACTCATTACCTATAATAGGTCCAAGTATAAGTATAGGCTTAGTTATATTATGAAGTCTAAGATTAATCGCCTCATCTGCAGTAGCTGTGCAATAATAATCTGCTATAGCATCTATAGCATAGCAAGTAGCAGGTGCACCATGTCCATATGCATCTGCCTTAAGAACTACTGCCAGCTTAGTATCTAACGGCAGCTTTTTTCGTATCGAATTAGCATTAAATCTTAGTGCATCTAAATCTATTCTTGCATATATTCTGTTATATGATGGTTTCATATCTCATTGCCTCAGGTATGGCATAGGCTACCTCACGAGCTAAAACTCCATGCTCATAAACGCCCTTGCTTGCCATATAGCCTGCCCTTCCATGTATATAGCAGCCTAGTGTGCTTGCCTTCCAATTATCAAGACCAAGTCCCACAAGTCCTGCTATCACTCCTGTTAGTACGTCTCCGCTTCCTGCCTTAGCAAGTGCCGGCGTACCTGATGTATTAATATAGGTTCTGCCCTCGGAATTTGCAACTATACTTTCAGAGGATTTAAGTATACAGGTTATTCCATGCTTTGTGGCATAGCTTGCTGCTGTATGCTCTGTGTCCTTTAAAATATTTGGTATAGGTATTCCTATTAGCCTGCTCATCTCACCCGGATGCGGAGTGATAATAATCTGTTCTCTATAATATTTTATAAGCTCATTTCTGTTTGCAATTATATTAATAGCATCTGCATCAACTATAAGTGGCATATAAGCCGCCTCAAGTATATCCTCAACTATTATCTCTGAGCACTCGCTTATTCCCATTCCAGGGCCAAGTACTATTACGCTTGCCCAGTCTATAAGGCTACTAAGCTTATCTGTATATTCTCTATTTAATACAGCTTCCTCAGTATATGAATCAAGTATAGCCTCAGGTATAAGAGTTTGAAGTATATTTCTATTACACTCAGGCGTAAAAATCCTAACTAAGCCTGCACCTGTTTTATATGCCGCAAGCGAGCTTAGATATGCAGCTCCTGCCATTCCCTCACTTCCTGCAACAACAAGCACATGTCCAAAGCTTCCCTTGTTAGAATTTTTTTGCCTTTTAGGAATCATATTTAATGCTTTAGTATCATAGAAATCAGCCATATATATCTTCCTTGCCCTCGATTATAGCAAAAGCTATAGCTATATCCTTTGTATCACTTATCGATACATGTATACTTTCTCCGCCAAGTGCCTCATATATCCTTTTTGCATTATTATATATATTGACATATGGCTTTCCCTTTAAATTGCGAAGAACCTCTATATCATTAAGGCAAAAGCCCGAAACCCCTGTTCCAAGGCTTTTAGCTACTGCCTCCTTAACCGCAAAGCAGCCAGCTAAAAAGCTAACGCTGTCATTTGCCTCTTTAAGCTCTGCCCCTGTAAATGCCCTATCTAAAAATCCTTCATTAAGACATGCCTTTTTTATCCTGCTAATCTCAATAATATCTGTTCCGATACCAAGTATCATATTAAATATCTCTCTTGATCTCGTTGCATACTCTGTATGAAAGCTTCATAAGTGATTCCGATAGGTGAACATTTTCCACGATGACATCATCTGGAACCTTAAGGTCAATGTGTGCGAAGTTCCATATAGCCTTAATTCCTGCACGAACCAGCCTGTCTGCAACACTAACTGCCTGTCCCTTAGGTATGCAAAGTGCTGCGATCTGTATATCATTTTCATTTAGGTATTTTTCAAGGTCAGCTATGTCCATAACCTCAACTCCGCGAATTTGCTTACCTATAACCTCAGGAGAAGCATCAAATATAGCCCTTATAACAAAGCCTCTCTTTTCAAAATTCGTATATCCGCCTATCGCCTTGCCTAGGTTACCGGCACCAATTAGTATAACATTATGCTGCCTGTCAATTCCGAGTATCTTTCCTATCTCATTATACAGATACATAACATTATATCCGTAGCCCTGCTGTCCAAAGCCGCCAAAATTATTTAGATCCTGTCTTATCTGAGATGCGGTTACATTCATACGCACACTCAAATCCTTAGAAGATATTCTCTCTATGCCTTCCTCAGATATCTCACCGAGGTATCTGTAGTATCTAGGCAGCCTCGAAATAACAGCTCTTGAAATTTTTTTGCTATTTTCCATTAAATCAACCCCCAGCCTTTGCTTGTTAAGAATTCTACTATGTAGATTATAGAGTTAAGCATTTTACTTGTCAACTATCCTTTAATAGGCTATTATAACTATGTTTTGCATATGTTAGGAGGCTAAATATTGATTTTAAGTGCATCAAATATAACCAAGGCATTTGGCAGTGAAAGCATCTTAAGGGATGCTTCTTTTTTGGTAAATGAACACGATAAGCTAGCTATAGTCGGTATCAATGGTGCCGGAAAAACTACGCTGCTTAATATTCTATCCGGTGAGGATAGCGAATATACCGGCGTTGTAGGTCTAAAAAAGGATGCGACTATAGGCTACCTTCATCAGCTGCATAATCTTAGCTCGGAGCTTAGTATAGAGGATGAGCTTCTTAAGGTTATTAAGCCTGTGCTTGATATTAAGGATAGACTTGATGTTCTCCATACTCAAATAGAAAATGCAAGCGAGGATACTCTTGATAGCTTATATAATGAATATAATAATCTGATGAATAAGTACGAGCTTATGGATGGATATAGTGCTACAAGCAGAGTTTATGGCACTATAAAGGGACTTGGCTTTAGTGATGAGGATATAAAAAAGCCTATCAACTCCCTATCAGGCGGTCAAAAAACCAGAGTATATCTTGCTAAGCTACTTCTATATATGCCTGATATTATTATGCTTGATGAGCCAACAAACCACCTTGACCTTAAAAGTATCGAGTGGCTAGAGGGCTATCTGTCAAGCTATAAGTCGGCTGTAATTATAGTATCCCACGACCGATACTTTTTAGATAAGATAGTTAATAAGGTTGTAGAAATCGACAGAGCTACTGTCACTACATATGATGGCAATTACAGTGACTATGCTACAAAGAAGGCTGCTAAAAGGCAGGCCGAGCTTAAGGCATACGAAAATCAGCAGCGTGATATAAAGCATCAAGAGGCAGTTATAGAAAAGCTAAAATCCTACAACAGAGAAAAGTCTATAAAGCGTGCTGAAAGCAGGGAAAAGCTTTTATCTAAGATGGAAAGGCTTGAAAAGCCAACTGATATAAGCTCTGATATGCAGCTTAGCTTTAAGCAGTCTAGCATAAGCGGAATGGATGTGCTTTCAGTAGATAATCTTAGCATGGGCTTTGATGGCAATATGCTTTTTGAAAATCTTAGCTTCGATATAAAACGTAGCGAGCATATAGCTATTGTAGGGGACAATGCTACCGGAAAGACAACGCTTCTTAAGCTTCTAACTGGTATGTACTCTCCTATATCCGGAGATATAAGCTACGGTGCAGGTGTAATGATAGGATATTATGATCAGGAGCAGCAGGTTCTTGATGATAATAAAACTATATTCGATGAGCTGCATGACACCTATCCTGATATGGATAATACAAAAATCAGAAATATACTTGCTGCATTTTTATTTACAGGCGATGATGTATTTAAGCTAATCTCAAGTCTTAGCGGTGGCGAGCGTGGCAGAGTATCTCTTGCTAAGCTAATGCTTAGTAATGCAAATTTTATTATACTTGATGAGCCAACTAACCACCTTGATATGATAAGTAAGGAAATACTTGAGGCAGCTATAAATAAATACGAGGGTACAGTTTTATATGTATCACATGACAGATATTTTATTAATTCAACTGCTACCAGAATTTTACATTTGCAGAATAATAAGCTATATAATTATATAGGTAATTATGATTATTATTTAGAGAAAAAGGATGTAATTGAGGGCTCTTTAGAGGCAGGCATTAAAGTCAAAGAGGAAAGTTCTTCTATGACAGACTGGAAGGCTGCAAAAAAGGAGGCTGCAAATAATAAAAAAAGACAACGGGAGCTTTCTGAATGTGAGGCAAAAATTTCCGAGCTAGAAGAAAAGCTAAGTGATATAGATAATAGGTTTAATGATACAGATATTCAGTGTGATGCTGCTAAGCTTTTAGAGCTGCAAAGGGAAAAGGAAGGTATCGAGGATAGTTTAAATGCATTATATAGCAAATGGGAGGAGCTAGCTGATGAATAAAAATAATAGGCTTAAAAGAATACTTGCTCTTACTACTGTAATAATTATTTTGCTATTAATAATTGCAACGCTAATTGCCGGACTTTTCGGAGCTTCAAAAAGAATTCTTTTTGCTTTGATATTTTGTGATGTTGTTATACCTATAAGTATCTATGCACTCCTACTTATAAGTAAGCATTTTAAGAATTAGCTTAAAATAGCTATAAAAAAATGAGGTAAAATATATGCTTTTTTCTGCAATACAGGATGCAACTATAGATAGTCTTAAGATGCTGCCATTTCTTTTTGTGGCATATCTTATAATAGAATATATAGAGCATAATCGCTCTGAAGCAATGCAAAGAATAATCTCCGGTGGCGGCAGACTTGGATTTTTATCCGGTGCCATCTTAGGTCTGATTCCGCAATGCGGCTTTTCTGCAATGGCAGCTGATTTATATTCAAGCGGTGTTATAACTCTTGGTACGCTGCTTGCTGTTTTTATAAGCACATCAGATGAGGCTGTGCCTATACTTTTATCTTACCCTAAGCTATATAATGTCCTCATTCCTCTCCTGCTTTTTAAGCTAGCTGTCGCAGCAGGCTTTGGATATATAGTAGATAAGCTTTCTAGGGCTCATACCTCTCATGTAAATGAAATCGACTGCCACGAGCATGAGGAAAATGATTCTGTACTAAAGGCTGCTATTAAGCATACCATGCATATATTTGTATTTATTTATGCTATTACAATACTGCTAAATATAATTATGCTATTTCCTTGGGCAGAAAATATAATCGGAGCAATCAACGAGCATAAGCTGCTCCAGCTCTTTGTAGCTGCACTAATAGGTATGATACCAAATTGTGCTTCGTCTATACTTCTTACGCAGCTGTATATATCCGGTTCGTTATCTCTTGCTGCACTTATAGCAGGACTATGTACCGGTGCTGGAATAGGGCCTGTAGTTTTAATAAGAACCTGCAAGGACAAAAAACAGGTTGCTAGGATTTTTGCTTACTTGTATATGATCGGCGTATTCGCTGGCGCTATGGCGTTTGTTTGGTTTAAATAATGTCTGCATATGATGTACCAAGGTATATGTACCAAGACTAAATTTTTTTCAAAAAATTGTTGACAAATCCAAAAAACGAATATATCATACACACAATAGAAAAAACCGAAGAGAAAGAGAAGTAGGTTAAGTACTGCATTTTCAGAGAGCTGCAGCTGGTGCGATTGCAGCATGTAAGATTTAATTGAATGGACTTTCGAGGGCAGTTCCCAAACATTACGGAGTATGAACTGACGGGAATCCACAACCGTTATCAGCGTGGCATATATGATAGTATATGGATTAAGTGAATCGCAAGATTAATTTGAGTGGTACCGCGGATAAATTTCGTCTCAAGCATATATATGCTTGAGATTTTTTTATTTCATAGGAAGGTGCGTACTATTAAATAAAAAACGCTCATATCATCCTTTGATACAAAAATCCAAAGCAAGCTCAAAAATCTTGTAGAAAATAAAAAGGAGAACAAAATTATGAAAAGAGTTAATTTAAGAGGTTTAGGCGCATTAGTATTATCTGCTATTCTACTAGCAGGCTGTGGCAGTAGCACAAGCGAAACTACAGCAGCTAGTACAGAAGCGAGCAAATCTGCCGAAGCTAGCAAAGAAGCAAGTGCCACAACAGAGGCTGAAGCGAGCGGCGATGACAAGCAATATACTATAGGCATAGTTCAGTTCGCACAGCATGGCTCACTTGATAACTGCCGCACAGGCTTTATCGAGGGACTTAAGGAAGCAGGTATAGAGGAAGGCAAAAATCTTACTATCCTTTATGAAAATGCAAATGCAGACGGAAGTACAACAACTCAGATAGTTGACAACTTCCTATCTAAGAATGCAGATCTTATATGTGCTATAGCAACTCCTGCGGCTCAGGCTGCATATAGTGCTGCTAAGGATAAGGGAACACCTGTTATATATACAGCTGTTACAGATCCAGTTGCTGCTGAGCTTGCAAATGAAGACGGTACTCCAGTTGGTGAGATAACAGGTACATCTGATAAGCTACCAGTAGAGCTTCAGCTTCAGATGATAAGAAAGGTACTCCCTGATGCTAAGAAAATAGGAATAATGTACACAACATCAGAGATAAATTCTATATCTGCTATAGAGGAATATAAGTCACTAGCACCTAATTATGATTTTGAGATAGTTGAAAGCGGTATATCATCTTCTGCTGATATCTCACAGGCTGCAGACAGTCTTCTTACTAAGGTTGATTGCATAACTAATCTTACAGACAACACTGTAGTTAGCTCTCTTCCAACCATACTTAATAAGGCAGCAAGCAAGAACATACCTGTCTTTGGTTCAGAGATAGAGCAGGTTAAGATCGGCTGCCTTGCTGCTGAGGGACTTGATTATATTTCACTCGGTAAGCAAACAGGTGCTATGGCAGCAAAGGTTCTTAAGGGCGAAAGCAAGGCAAGCGAGCTTAGCTTTGAGCTTATAGATGAAGCAGCATTTTATGGCAATACAGCTGTTGCCGAAAATCTTGGTCTAACCTTCCCAGATGAGCTTACATCATCTGCTGCAGAGCTTTTTGATACTATATCAGAAGAATAATTACTGATTGGAGTTTATGATGGATATAATAATCGGCGTTTTAGAAGAAGGCTTTATATATGCGATAATCGCACTAGGTCTGTATATAAGCTACAAGATACTCGACTTTCCAGATATGACCGTAGATGGTTCATTTCCACTAGGCGGTGCTGTGACAGCATATTTGCTAACATGTAATATAAACCCTATAGTAGCCATGCTGCTTGCCGCCCTAGTTGGAGCTGTAGCTGGAATAGTTACTGGAATAATACATGTTAAATTTCATGTACGAGATCTGCTATCTGGAATAATAGTTATGACAGGACTCTACTCTATTAACCTTCGAATAGCAGGCAAGGCAAATGTTCCACTGTTTTCAAAGCATACTATATTTAATGCCGCTTTTCTTAATGATGCCCTGCCAGCGCCTATAAAGCCTTACATGACCATGATTATTATATTTGTAATTCTTATCATATGTAAGCTTTTGCTTGATTCTTATCTTAAAACAAAGTCAGGCTATCTGCTTAGAGCTGTCGGGGACAATGCTACCCTAGTCACATCTATAGCCAAGGATAAAGGACTAGTTAAGATAGTTGGACTATCTATAGCAAACTCTCTTGCTGCTCTAGGTGGCAGCGTATATGTTATGCAAAAGGAAGTATTTGATATAAATATGGGAACAGGAACTGTAGTTATAGCTCTTGCAAGCGTAATTATAGGAACTAAGCTATTTGCAAATGTTAATATAATAAGGAAAACAACTGCAGTTATAATAGGCTCTGTTATATATAAAGCTTGCGTATCTGTTGCTATATCACTAGGTATGCCAGCCTCAGATCTAAAACTAATTATGGCTCTTCTATTCCTTGCTATATTAGTTATAGGTGGTACTAATAAAGGAAGGAGGGTGAGGATGCATGCTTGAGTTTAAAAACATCAACAAATATTATAACCAAGGTACAGTTAATGAGATGTGTCTTTTTAAGGATTATAATCTAACTATACCTGATGGACAGTTTGTTTCTATAATAGGAAGCAATGGTTCTGGTAAAACATCTATGCTTAATCTTATCTGCGGAAGCATACCTCTTGATTCCGGGAAAATAATTGTAGGTGGCAAGGATGTAAGCCATATGCCAGAGTTTAAACGTATGAAGTTTATCGGCAGAGTTTATCAAAATCCTGCGCTAGGCACCTGCCCTAGTATGACTATACTTGAAAATATGTCCATTGCAGATAATAAAAACAAAAGCTTTAATCTTCTTCCTGGCACAGATAAGAAACGCATAGATCATTATCGTGAGATGCTTTCAGTTCTTGGGCTTGGTCTTGAGGATAAGCTTCATGTCAAGGTTGGAGCTTTATCCGGCGGACAGCGTCAGGCAATAAGCCTTGTGATGTCTACTATGACTGATATAGACTTTCTAATACTTGATGAGCATACTGCAGCTCTTGATCCTAAAACAGCTGAAACCATTATGCAGCTAACAGACATGCTAGTTAAGAAAAAGAAAATGACTACAATTATGGTTACGCATAATCTAAGATATGCTGTTGAGTACGGTGACAGACTTATCATGATGCACCAGGGTGGCAATGTAATAGATGTAGAAGGAAACGCCAAGGCAAATGTCGATGTAGATGACCTGCTTGCTAAGTTTAATGAAATAAGTATTGAATGTGGTAACTAGATTTTATGCAAATACCTAGCAGATTTTTCTGCTAGGTATTTTTTATAAATATTTCAAACAGTCGTATATCCCGAATAAAGCAGTGCTCGCAGCTACGCTGGGAACCGCTATGCGCTGCTCACACTCTTTATTCGGATATACTCTAAATCGAAATTTTAACGAATCCAAGCCCTTCTCACAGCATATACGTATTATGCAGGTACGTTCGCACAATGCGATATATAATAATCCCCCTGCATATATGTGCCAAGACTCAGGTTGTTTTGCTCCCCATTTTATATAAATCTTCGTTTTCTTCATAAGCAATCGAAAATATCCCAAACTT
>CAVBBU010000045.1:0-15172 GCA_963593765.1 Bacteroidaceae bacterium
TATCACTGGTTATTTCAAGCATTTCATAAAAACTTCACGGAAACTTCACTATATAAACATTTCGTAAATGTTGACAGAAAAACGTATATCTGTTATAGTACACATAGAACAAAAAACTTTACTTTTAGAAAGAGGGTGAGGATATGAATATAGATAAGTTTACGCAGAAATCCTTAGAGGCTATAAAAAATCTCGAAAAGCTTGCATATGAATATGGCAATCCGCAGCTAGAAGAGATACATCTCCTAGTGAGTCTGCTTGAGATAGAAAATTCGACTATCTTAAATATGATAGGGAACATGGGAATAAGTAAAAATCAGTTCCTTGATGAGGCTAGGTCGCTGCTTGGTAAGCTTCCTAAGGTCAGTGGTAATGTTCAGGTTGGTATGAGTGCTGACCTTAACAAGGTACTGCTTAATGCAACAGATGAAGCTAAGGCTATGGGTGATGAATATGTATCTGTAGAGCATCTGTTTCTTGCTATGCTAAAAAATCCTTCAAGGGATGTCAGTGAGCTTTTTAGAGCATATGGAATTACTAGAGATAAGTTTCTTGCGGAGCTCTCTAAGATAAGAGGCAATCAAAAGGTTACTACGAATAACCCAGAGACTACATATGATGCACTGAAAAAATACGGCGTGGAGTTGGTTGAAAAGGCAAAGAGCCAGAAGCTAGATCCTGTTATAGGAAGAGATACTGAGATTAGAAATGTAGTTAGAATACTTAGCAGAAAAACTAAGAATAACCCAGTGCTTATAGGTGAGCCGGGTGTTGGTAAGACTGCAGTAGTAGAGGGACTTGCACAGCGTATAGCGCATGGTGATGTGCCAGAGGGACTTAAAAATAAAAAACTGTTCTCACTAGATATGGGACTTCTTATAGCAGGAGCATCATATCAGGGTGAGTTCGAGGAAAGGCTTAAGGCTGTTCTTAATGAAATTAAAAAGTCAGAGGGACAGATACTTCTCTTTATAGATGAGATACATACTATAGTAGGAACAGGCAAGGGCAATGGAACTATGGATGCAGGAAATATGCTTAAGCCTATGCTTGCTAGAGGTGAGCTGCACTGCATAGGTGCAACTACGCTTGATGAGTATAGAAAGTACATAGAAAAGGATCCTGCACTAGAGAGGAGATTTCAGCCTGTTATGGTTAATCAGCCTACGGTTGAGGATACTATATCTATACTTAGAGGACTTAAGGATAGATATGAAACCTATCATGGAGTTAAGATAACAGACTCTGCACTTGTTAGTGCGGCGGTGCTTTCAGACAGATATATAACAGATAGATTTTTACCGGATAAGGCTATAGACCTTGTAGATGAAGCATGTGCCATGATAAAAACAGAGCTTGATTCTATGCCTGCAGAGCTTGATGAGATGAATCGTAAGGTTATGCAGCTTCAGATAGAAGAAACTGCACTTAAAAAGGAAACAGATAATCTAAGCAAGGAAAGACTTGCTGATCTTCAAAGGGAGCTTTCTGAGCTTCAAAGCAAATTCTCAGAGCAAAGGGCTAAGTGGGAGAGTGAGAAAAAGAGCATAGGTTCTTTAGCTAGTCTTCGTGAGGAGATAGACAATGTCAATAGACAGATAGATGCTGCAAAGCAAAAATATGATCTTAATAAGGCAGCAGAGCTTCAGTATGGCAAGCTTCCAAAGCTCCAGGAAAAGCTGAAAAACGCGGAGGCTAAGATCGGTAAGGAGGATCTTAGTCTGGTACATGAAGAGGTAACAGATGATGAGATAGCTAAGATTATCTCTAGGTGGACAGGAATACCTGTAGCTAAATTAGGAGAATCAGAAAAGAGCAAGACCCTTCACCTTGGTGATACGCTTCATAAGAGAGTAGTAGGTCAGGATGAGGCTGTAACTAAGGTGGCGGAGGCTATACAAAGAGCAAAGGCAGGAATTAAGGATCCAAAGAGACCTATAGGCTCATTCCTGTTCTTAGGTCCTACCGGTGTAGGTAAGACAGAGCTGGCTAAGTCACTTGCTGAGGCACTCTTTGATGATGAGAATAACATAGTTCGAATCGATATGAGTGAGTATATGGAAAAGTTTTCTGTATCTAGACTTATAGGAGCACCTCCGGGCTATGTCGGCTATGAGGAGGGTGGTCAGCTTACAGAGGCAGTCAGAAGAAAGCCATATTCGGTTGTTCTCTTTGATGAGATAGAAAAAGCACATCCGGATGTATTTAATATATTACTTCAGGTGCTTGATGATGGACGTATAACAGACTCGCTTGGAAAGACAGTAGATTTTAAAAATACTATAATCATAATGACAAGTAATATAGGATCTAGCTATCTTCTTGAAGGCATAGACGCTAATGGCAATATAAACGATGCAGCAAGTAATGCCGTTATGGAGGACTTGAGGTCACACTTTAGGCCGGAGTTTCTTAACAGACTTGATGAAATTATATTCTTTAAGCCGCTGACAAAGAATAATATAGGCGGCATAGTAGACCTTCTTATAGAGGATACAAACAAACGTCTTGCCGAGCAGGAGGTAAGCATAGCTCTTACAGATGCAGCAAAGAGCTTTGTTATAGAAAGAGGCTACGATCAGGTATATGGAGCAAGACCGCTTAAGAGATTTTTGCAAAAGCATGTTGAGACACCAGTCGCTAAGCTTATACTGGGCAATGACAGCATACACGCCGGAAGTAAAATTGTTATAGATGTAGATAAGTCAAAGGATGAGCTTAGAGCCGATATATGCTAATTTTACTAAATATTGATACAATGATATAATATATCCGTCGCTTTTTGCGGCGGATATTTTCGCTTTGCATATTGTTTCAAATGCAGGATATGCATGCTACATAAAATTATAATAACTAAGACATATGAGTACACTTTTTAGCTACGTATCAATTATATGGAATCTACTTATTGACCATCTTTGGATAGTCAATCTTTTGCTTGCAATTATAATAGTATTTTTTCAAAGAAGGGATCCTAAGGCTGTATGGACATGGCTTCTTGTTTTGTTTTTTGTACCAGTCTTTGGATTTATATTCTATCTTATACTCGGACAGGACTATAGAAAAAGCAAAATGTTTAGGGTTAAGGAAGCAGAGGATAGAATAGCCTATTCAACCAGAATACAGGAAAATATAATCAAAAGACATAATAGTCTTAAATCAAATGATATGGCAAATAATTTTGGGGATCTTGTTTTGTATAATTTAGAGGCTGGATCTTCTATTATGACTGTAGATAATACAGTTGATATATTTACCTGTGGCGATGATAAGTTTAACAGTCTTATAGAGGATATAAGAAATGCGAAAAAATATATCCATATTCAGTATTATATTATAAAAAATGATGAGCTATGGGATAGAATTTCGGGAGAGCTTATAAAAAAGGCTGGCGAGGGAGTAGAAGTAAGAGTTCTTTATGATGGAATGGGCGGTAGGTTTATGCCTGCTAAAAAATGGAGAAGGCTTACAGCCTATGGAATAAAGGTTGGTGAGTTCTTTCCGGCAATGCTTGGTAAGATTAATCTCCGTCTTAATTATCGAAACCACAGAAAGATGGTTATAATAGACGGAAGGGTAGGCTATGTTGGTGGCTTTAATATAGGAAAGGAATATATAGACAAGTCTAAAAAATTTGGACACTGGAGAGATACTCACCTAAGGCTTACGGGCGATAGCGTTACCTCGCTTCAGTCAAGATTTGCCCTCGATTGGAATTATGCAACGCATGAAAATTTGTTTAAATCAAAAGAATATTTTGAAGAGAAAACTATAGAGGATGTAAAACAGAGAGTGGCGGAAGGTAAGAATGTTGAAATACAAATTATAACCAGCGGACCTGACTCTATAGAAAAAATAATTAGAAATAATTACATTGCCCTCATCAATAAGGCAAAGGAACATATATATATACAGACACCTTACTTTATACCTGATGATGCTATTATGACAGCGCTTGTTATGGCGGCAAGGTCAGGAGTAGATGTAAGACTGATGATTCCTTGTATGCCCGACCATCCATTTGTATATTGGGCTACATATAGCTGGGCTGGCAGTCTTCTTGCAGCAGGAGCTAGAGTTTATACATATATGAATGGATTTTTGCATGCAAAGACTGTAGAGATAGATGGACTTTGTGCTTGTGTCGGAACAGCTAATATGGACATAAGAAGCTTCGAGCTTAATTTCGAAGTAAATGCTACCATATACGATAAAGCAACCAGCACAGAATTAAAAAAATGCTTTGAAAAGGATCTTCCTTATTGCAAGGAGATAACAGCTAAGATATATAAAGGCAGAGGCTTAATAATTAGAATTAAGGAGCAGATAAGCAGGCTTCTTAGTCCGCTTTTATAATCAGGAGGTAATATGCTTAGGCTGATTTTAATACTTATAATTCTTATAGCATATCTTGTACTTTTTTTACCTATTATGCTTATACTTCTTATATGGAGGAAATTTGACAAAAGAGGTTCTTCAAGAGTAGCGCAGACTATGGTAGCGACAGTATTTAAGCTGATGATGCTTGTTAGTGGTGCTAAGGTAGAGCTTAGAGGAATGGAAAATATACCTAAGGACGAGGCAGTGCTTTTTGTAAGCAATCACAAAGGCTTTTTTGATATAGTTGCAGGATATGCCTATACACCAAAGCTGCTTGGCTTTGTAGCTAAGACGGAGATGAAGGCAGTGCCTATACTTAACATATGGATGGTACTTGTTAATTGCCTTTTCTTAGATAGAAAGGATATTAAAAAGGGATTAAAGACTATACTTGATGGAATATCTAATGTTAAAGAAGGATATTCAGTATGGATATGCCCAGAGGGAACGAGAAATAAATCCGAGGATGAAACAAACCTACTTGAGTTTAAAGAGGGATCGCTTAAGATAGCCCAAAAGAGCAGATGCTATGTAGTGCCGGTTGCTATAACAGGAACTAGGCAGATACTAGAGGCACATATGCCGCTAATTAAAAAAAGTCATGTAACTATAGAATATGGCAAGCCGTTTAAGATAGCAGAGCTTGATGAAGAAAATAAGAAAAGACCCGGTAGCTTTACAAGAGATATTATATATAGCATGCTAGTTAATAAGGATAAGTAAGGTACGAAAATATGGAGCTTAGTGAAATAAGAAAAAGGCTTGATAGCATAGATGAGAATATAGTTAAGCTATATCTTGAGAGGATAAGAGTTTGCAAGGATGTGGCGGAGTATAAGGCTCAAAATAAAAAAAATGTGCTTGATACTAAAAGAGAGCTTGAAAAGCTAGAGTCTGTAAAGGCTATGACAGAGGATGCATTTAGTAAGAAAGCCCTAGAGGAGCTTTACAGGCAGATTATGACAGTATCAAGAAGATACCAGTATCTGCTTATGGCAGCTGATGATATATCTGCAGAGGGCTTTGAAAATAAAGAGCTAAAGGATTTTGATAAATGCAGGGTGGTTTATCAGGGCGTACTGGGAGCATATTCCCATATGGCAGCAAGAGGATTTTTTGGTATTAATGCCAGCTATTATAATGCAGAAAGCTTTGACAGTGCCATGGACGAGGTGGAATTAGGGAAAGCAGATTATGCAGTTATTCCTATAGAAAATTCTACCGCAGGATCTGTTGTAGACACCTATGATCTTTTAGTTAAGCATAAGCTATATATAGTTGGTGAGTGCAAGCAAAGGATAAGCCATGTGCTGCTTGGAATTTCCGGAAGTAAGCTAGAGAATATCAACGAGGTATATTCGCATCCGCAGGGACTTATGCAGTGTCAGGAATTTTTGGATATGCATAAGGAAATAAAAAGAACTAGTATGTCAAATACAGCAGTTGCGGCTATGAGCGTAAAAGAGGAAAATGACTCTACTAAGGCTGCTATAGCAAGTCCTATAGCCGGTGAGATATATGGTCTTGAGGTTTTGGATAGTGATATAAGCCGAAAGGACAACACAACAAGGTTTGTTATTTTAAGTAAGGATAAGATATATAAAAAGGATGCAGGAACTATAAGTCTTATATTTGAGCTGCCACATAAAAGCGGAGCATTATATAACATATTAGGTAATTTTATATTCAATGATATTAATATGCTGCGTATAGAATCAAGACCTATAAGAGAAAAAAGCTTTGAATATAGATTTTTTGTAGATATAGAGGGCAAGCTGTCACAGCCAAATGTAAAAAATGCACTTGCAGGAATTAAGGCAGAGGCAGCCATGCTTAGAATTATAGGTAATTATTAATCGGGAGTATATATGGATATAGATAAGCTAGTTATATATAGAAATTTTAAGCATGAGGGGCTGCTAATAAAAATTTGCAGCTTGTTTGATGGAGTAGATGCAGAAAATGCATATGCTGTGGCACATGAGCTGATAGAGCTTTCAGGCAGCTATGGTCTTACTGGTAATTTGTGGCATGCTTTTTTAGCACTATGCCTTGCAGAAAGCGAAAACTCATATAGCAGGGCATGTGAGATAGTAGGAAGTGTAGAGGGAACATTAAACGAGCTATCACTGCATGATTTTGCGATATTTAAAAAGCTATATGAAAAGGATATAGAGGGGCTTGGCAACGTATGGAGCAGTCTAAAAAGCTACATGGCACCTACCGGAAAATCAAATATATATAATAAGAGAGTTAGAGATAGAATTATAGAGCTTTCTGTCGGGCTTGATGCTTGCAAGGATGCTACTTCCTTTAAGGATACAGTAACGCAGTTTTATAAGGAGTTTGGCGTAGGAAGATTTGGACTAAATAAGGCATTTAGAATAGAAGAGATTTCAGATGGCAGAGCACATATAGAGCCTATAACCAGAATAGAGCATATATCGCTTGATGACCTTGTGGGATATGAGCTTCAAAAAAATAAGCTGATAGAAAATACTGAAGCTTTTGTAGAGGGAAGACCTAGCAATAACGTTCTTCTTTTTGGAGATGCAGGAACAGGAAAGTCGTCATGCGTTAAGGCGATAGTAAATAGGTATTATGATAAGGGGCTTAGAATTATAGAGGTATATAAGCATCAGTTTAAGCTTCTTTCGGATGTACTTGAGCAGATTAAGGATAGAAATTATAAGTTCATTATATATATGGATGATCTTTCGTTCGAGGATAGTGAGCTCGAGTACAAATATCTAAAGGCTATACTTGAGGGCGGTCTTGGTAAAAAACCGGACAATGTTCTTATATATGCAACAAGCAACAGACGTCATCTTATAAGAGAAAGCTTTAGAGATAAGGAAGAGACGGATACTGAGCTGCATACCAGAGATACAGTTCAGGAAAAGCTTTCGCTCTCAGCAAGGTTTGGAGTAACTATTTATTTTGGCTCGCCAGATAAGAATGAATATCTGCATATAGTTAGAGAGCTTGCAAAAAAAAGTAGTATAGATATTCCGGATGATGAGCTTAACCTTGAGGCAGGCAAGTGGGAGCTTTCACATGGCGGACTTTCAGGAAGAACAGCTAGTCAGTTTATTACATATCTAAAGGGTAAAAAGAGGATGTGATTATATGGGTATAGTAAGATTTGCAGCGATAGATGTAGGATCATTTTCACTTGAGATGTCTATATATGAGATAGGTCCTAAGATAGGAATCAGACGTATAGATAATATAAAGCATACTATAGGTCTTGGTAAGGATACATACAATACAGGACTTATAGGCTACGAGCTTGTTGAGGAAATGTGCGAGGTGCTTACTGATTTTACTAATATTATGAAGGAGTATAAGACGGCAGGCTATAGGGCATATGCAACCAGTGCTATGCGTGAGGCTTCAAACCGTATTATTATACTTGATCAGATTAAAAACAGAACAGGCATAGATGTAAAGGTTATTTCTAATTCCGAGCAAAGACTTATAAGCTATAAGGCGATAGCATATCAAAGAGAGAAGTTTGAAAGGGCGGTACTTGAGGGAACAGCTATAGTAGATGTAGGCTTTGGCAGTGTGCAGATTACATTATATGATAAGGGGAACATGCTCTCAACTCAGAACATAGAGCTTGGAGTTTTGAGAACTCAGGAGATGCTGTCAAGGCTAGATAAGCCGCTTGCAAAAAAGATAGATATACTTGAGGAGCTGATAGATAATGAGCTTGCAACATATAAAAAGATATATCTAAAGGACAGACAGATAAAGCATATAATAGGTATAGGCGAGCCGATGCAATATATATTTGGAAGCAGCAGTGTTCCAAATAATATGGATATAGACGAGTATAAGGAAAGGCTTAGAAGGCTTTATGGTAGGAATATAGCAGATATAAAGGAGGAGCTGGAGCTTGATGAGGAAAAGTCAAGGGTAGTACTTCCGTGTATGGTTATATTTTCCAGAATATTAGAGCTTATGGGCAGTGACAATATATGGTTTCCGGGAGTGGTTTTAACTGATGGAATAGCAGCAGAGTATGCGGACGACCAAAAAATTGTAAAGCTGGGACATGACTTTAATAAGGATATAGTTGCTGCTGCTAAAAGTATGTCAAAGAGATATAGAGGCAACAGCGCTCATATGCAAAATGTTGTAGAATATGCTCTTGATATTTTTGATGCTATGAAAAAATATCACGGTATGGGAAAGAGAGAAAGGCTGCTTCTTCAAATATCAGCCATACTTCACAACTGTGGTAAGTTTATTAATATGCGTGCTCCTGCTGACAGTACCTATAATATTATCTCATCTACAGAGATTATAGGTCTTTCGCATGCTGAGCGTATGATGGTAGCGACTATAGCTAAAAACAATCTTGATAGATTCTCATACGAGGAATCAACTATGACTATAGCTAAGCTTACTGCTATACTAAGGCTTGCAAATTCGCTTGATAGGTCGCATAAGCAAAAGATAGATAATTATAGATTTAAGATGGTAAATGATAATCTAATTATTACAGCTACAACAGGCGAGGATATGTCACTTGAGTTTATAAGCTTTGATATGCATAAGAAATTTTTTGAAGAGATTTTTGGAATAGAGCCAATATTAACACAGACCTCAAGAGCTAGAGGATAAGGAGGGCTATGGACGAGAAAAAATCAAAATTTGATAATAACGAAAATTTTATAAATAGAGAGCTGTCATGGATAGAGTTTGATCACAGGGTGCTTAGAGAGGCAAAGGATAATACTATTCCGCTTTTTGAAAGGCTTAAGTTTACGAGTATAGTATCCTCTAATCTCGACGAATTTTTTATGGTTAGGGTAGCCTCTCTTAAGGACATGGTTCATGCCGGATATGACAAAAGAGATATTGCAGGTCTTAGCCCAAAGCAGCAGCTAGAGAAGATAGCGGTTAAGACACATGAGCTAGTTCGTATGCAATATGAAAACTACAACAGAAGCATTATCCCAGAGCTTAAAAAAAGTGGACTTAGAATTATAGAAGGTCACGAGAAGCTAACTAAGGCAGAGGCAGAATATGTAGATAGATATTTTATGGACTATGTATATCCTGTTATCACACCTATGGCAGTTGACTCATCAAGACCATTTCCGCTTGTTAAAAACAAGTCGCTAAATATTGCAGCATTATTAAAAAGAAAAAAGGATACCAGACCTCTTGCTAGAGAGGGCAAGGATAAAAAGGGTAAGAATAAGGAGATAGAGCTAGACTTTGCATTAGTTCAGGTGCCTAGCGTCTTGCCGCGTGTTATAGAAATTCCAGAAAAGTACCTTAGTGGAAATAAGCAAAAGACTATAATTTTTCTTGAAGAGATAGTCGAGAGAAATATGACAGAGCTTTTCCTTAATTATGATATAGTTGCAGCTGCTCCATTTAGAATTATGCGTAATGCTGAATTTGAATTAGATGAGGAGGATGCAGCAGATCTTTTAGAGGAGATAGAAAAGCAGCTAAAGAAAAGACAGTGGGGCGAGGCTATAAGGCTTGAAGCACATGCCTCTATGGATAGAAAGCTCTTAAAGCGTATAAGTAAGGAGCTTGATATAGATAAGTCTGATGTATTTGAGATAGATGGACCTATAGACCTGACTGTGCTTATGAAGGTATATGACCTTGATGGTTTTGAAAAGCTAAAGGCAGCAAAGCATGTGCCTAGTCCTGTTCCTGAGCTTATGAATAATGATGATATATATACTAATATAAGAAAGCAGGATATACTTCTTAGCCATCCTTACGAGAGCTTTGATCCTGTAGTTGAATTTGTAAAGCAATCAGCCGTGGATCCTAAGGTGCTTGCGATAAAGCAGACGCTATACAGAGTTAGTGGCAATTCTCCTATAATAGCAGCTCTTGCTAAGGCAGCAGAAAATGGCAAGCAGGTTACTGTTTTAGTTGAGCTTAAAGCTAGGTTTGATGAGGAGCATAATATAATTTGGGCAAAGACCTTAGAAAAGGCAGGCTGCCATGTTATATATGGACTGGTTGGACTTAAAACTCATTCTAAGATAACTCTAGTTGTAAGAGATGAAGAGGATGGCATAAGAAGATATGTGCATGTAGCTACAGGAAATTATAATGATTCAACAGCCAAGCTCTATACTGATATGGGAATTTTTACATGCAGCCGTGAGTTTGGTGAGGATGCGACAGCAGTCTTTAATATGCTTAGCGGATATTCAGAGCCGCCTAGGTGGAATAAGCTTGTTGTAGCTCCGCTTTGGATGAAGGAAAAGTTTTTGCATCTTATACGAAAGACAAGAAGAGCGGCAGAGCAGGGAAAGAGAGCTGTTATAAAGGCAAAGGTTAATTCGCTGTCGGATAGGGATATAATAGTAGCTCTATATGAGGCGGCAGCAGCAGGAGTACAGATAGATCTTATAGTAAGAGGTATATGCTGTCTTAAAACAGGGCTTGATGAAATAGGCGATAGAATAAGAGTTAGGTCTATAGTTGGAGATTTTCTTGAGCATGCCAGAATATTTTATTTTGATATAGATGGCGATGAAAGATATTTTATGGGAAGTGCCGACTGGATGCCAAGAAATCTTGAAAAGAGAGTTGAGATAGTTTTTCCTATAGATGATGATGCGATAAAAAGAAAGCTAGATCACTATCTGGATACTCAGCTAGCGGACAATGTTAAAGCTTCGATTATGCAGCCGGATGGAACATATATAAAGCCTAGCACCAGAGGAAGAAAAAAGCTATGCTCGCAGCAGCAGTTTGTTATAGAAGCTCAGAGGGCAGCAGAGGAGATAGAAAAAAAGAATAAGGCAGTTGTAAAGGATAGAACATTTACGCCGATGAAGTAGGGAAGGCTGCGATATGAGAAGGGAAGAACATATAAAAATGTAGAGACTAGAGTATTAAATAATACAGACGACATAGTGTCAATAGAATCAATATATATTAAACGCATAGAGACAAATAAATAGAATTAACAATAAGGCGTTGCAAAAATAAAACGAATGACATTAGTTTAAAGGATTATATTTGCGAAGAAGGTAGGTAGATATATGGAAATGCAGGTTCCACAGTATGATGAAAATATGTTTTTTGAAAAGAGAAGCAAGTATTGTCTCCTCATACCTATATTTAATGAGGGTGTTCGATATCCAAATCAGGTTAAGAGGATGCAGCAAAATGGACTTTTCGATTTGATTGATGTAATTATCTGTGATGCAGGATCTACAGATGGATCTAGCGATCCAGAGTTTCTAAAAAGCACAGGACACAGAGGGATTTTAACTAGAAAGGGTAAAGGCAGACAGTCTACAGATACTCGCATGGGCTATGCCTGGGCATTAGCACAGGGATATGAGGGCTTTATAACTGTAGATGGCAATGACAAGGACGATACATCGGCACTTCCTAAAATAATAGAGAAGCTCGATGAGGGATATGATTATGTTCAGGGTTCAAGATATGTTAAGGGAGGAGTGGCAGAAAATACTCCGATAGTTAGATATATTGCACATAGATTTATCAGCGAGCCGATAATGGCATTTTGTGCAGGAAAACATATAACAGATACTACAAATGGATTTAGAGCATATTCTAAAAAATATCTAACAGATGAAAGGGTTTCACCATTTAGAGATATTTTTTATGGCTATGAATATATTTATTATCTACCTGCACGTGCATGTAAGCTGGGCTTTAGATTTTGCGAGATACCAGTGACGAGATCTTATCCTGATACGGGCGAGGTTCCTACAAAGGTTGGTGGAATAAAGGGAGACTTATACCTGTTAAGTATTTTATATCATCTTGCATTAGGTCATTACAATCCTGAAAGCAAATATAAATTTAAAGATAAATATTAGATGTGCTAAGTAACACATAGCTTAAACAGCATTATAAGATTTGGGTATAGTATACACTATGGAAAAGTTAGAAACAAAGATAAATCGAGCTAACAATTTAAAATGGATAATACTTGGAGCAATTTTAGGTATACTTTTAGAGATTATACTTACGGCTTCGGCTATTTTGGCTGGGAATTGGCAGGAGTACAGAGTGTTGGACCTTGGAAGTATGATAAGCAAAAATGAACTGGAGCTTACGGACTGTACCTTGGAAGATGGCAGTATTTTGTCAAAGGATGCTAATGCTATGCTGATCTTTCACAAAGCAGAAGACTGGGGGCAGCTTCGACTTACCTTTAGTGAACCAGTTTTAGAAGCTGCTACAGTAGAATGGTATAATTCTCCGCAAGAAGATGATAGCTTTGACCGCTTCCGTTGTAAGCAGGGTTACATTATGCCAGAAACAAAAGAGGCGAGTATTACTCTTCCTATAAAGGACAATGGAAATCTCCGATTAAATATCCATGGAAATTTTCGCCTTGAATCCATAGCAGTAACCGAGAGAATATTTGGGGGGGGTATAACACCTAAACTGATTTTTTTGCACATTAACTGGGTGCGAATGATAGTATTTGCCTTTTTTGGGATATCAGGACTGTACCTATATGGAAGGGAAAGAAAGCAAAAAAGCATTTGCATAGAAAATGCAGAAAAACAGGAAAATCGATATGTCTATCTGGACGGAATTCGCGTGCTTGCTGCAATGCTAGTAATTGTTGTTCATGTAATAGAACCATTAGCACTTCTTTATCCTATGGGCTCTAAAAGGTATGTTCTTCTTAGGCTGCTATCTGCTGTATCATTAAATTGCAATCTGCTATTTGTTATGATTAGCGGAGCACTTCTCCTTGGCTGGAAGGAAGAAGGCTGGGGGGAGTTCTTTAAAAAGAGATTTTTAAAGGTGATGCTTCCTCTTGCTGTATATGGAATGTTTTACCTAAAGGGCTGCTGTATTTCCAAGGCAGATTTTATCTCATGGATTAGCTATGGCATACAGACCTTTATTAGTGGAGATTTTATAAAGGGACGTCATTTATGGCTGATTTATGTACTGTTAGGACTTTATATTACAGTAATTCCATTTCGGTATATGCTTCAGGAGATGAAGGAAGATGCAAAGAAGGCATTAGCTATAGTGATTTTGTTATGCTTGCTTGTAGATACTATTGGAAAGCTTATAGGAATAGAGGTTGGGATTTCAGCCTTTTTAGGTAGCTGGGCAGGGATATTTATTATGGGTTATCTCATTAACCAGCCTTGGATGCGTAAATATGATATAATGCTACTGATTGCTGGAGTGATTGCACTAGCAGTATCTGGTTGGGTTGTGAAGACTCATGAAAACTGCATGGATATTATTGCAAATCAGTCGATTCTATCGATGCTAATGTCTGCTGCTATTTTTGCTACATTCCTTAGAGGAGATAAGCTTCTTGCGCTCTTTGGAAGGTTTCTTGCAGTAGTTAGCAGATATAGTTATTCTATCATATTGATCCACTGGTATATTCTGATTCGTGTAGTTTATAATGGCTACTTCAGCTCTCATATGAGTCGATATCTTCAGGTGGTTTTGCCGATCATTTGGTGCATACTACTGTCAGTAGCAGCAGCGTGGGTGATTGATAGGTTTATTGTAGATGTTCTTTTAGAGGGGCTAGAGCGACTTCAGAGGCTGTTGTCGCACTAAACATATGGTGTAAGGTAAGCGATGCAAGCAATTTGTATTTGAATAATTGTAATACAGTTTCAGTATAAGCTGATGATAATAAATAGAGGGGATTTACTTATGGGACTTATATGTATGATTTTTCCAGCGATAGTTTTTTGCCTATTAAGAGAAAAACTAGTAGCTAATAAGAACACTAATAAAAAGGAATGTATAATTAGCTATGCGTTAGAATTTGCTTGTGGCTATGCACTCATTAATACAGTGGTTGTAGTAATAAGAATGTTTCATTCTAAGGTATATGATGGTGGTATATTTGAAGCATTAAATAATTCATCACTTTTTGCTATAAAATATCTTGCACTAGGGCTTGTATTTGCAATTACTCTACCATTTCTCGAAAAGCTTATAAGGGCAGTAGCACCCTCTAGTTTAAGGCTTAGCCTTAATCCTGTTAAGCTATCAGATAGAGCAAAGGCTATAATCGTTATTTCATATGCATTTGTAATGACTTTACATCATTTTATTAGAATTTTTGATAATGCTGCTTGGTATGATGAAGCCACAGCCATACTGTATGCTCGTTCTGACACATTTTTGGGGGTACTACGACTAGTTATGAAGGTTGGACATGTACCATTTCATTATGTGTTTATATGGCTTTGCTGCAAGCTGTTTGGCGAGTCAGGGCTGGTATATCATCTGTCGGGATTTATTCCATATGTAATTACTGTGATTATTATGGTTACAGTAGTTAGAAAGTGGTTTGGTAATAAGGCTACAATTATTTTAATAACCTTTAGTACCTTGCTTGGTTGTGCTGTAACGTATAACCTTGAGATAAGAATGTATACCTGGTGTCAGCTGTTTACATTTCTTGCATATTTAATGGCATATGGTATATATAAAACTGGCAAGAATAAATATTATATTCTTATGACATTGTTTTCAGTAGGGGCAATTTATAGCCATTATTATGCATTGTCAAGCACGGGTCTGATATATGCAGTGATGCTTATATATTTTCTTTTTGCGAACAGAAAGCAGACAATAAAGGTATTCCTATCAGGAATTTCAGTACTTGTTTTATTTGCACCATGGGTTATAGGCAGTTTAATTATGAAGGGTAATGTAGTACGTAACTGGAATATACAAGGCTATTCATGGTATGACTGCTTTGAATTTGTATTTCATTCGAAATATTCAATGCTTCTACTAGCATGCTTTCTTGTTG
>CAVBBU010000046.1:0-15117 GCA_963593765.1 Bacteroidaceae bacterium
TACAGATTAGTGTAGTCCTAGCCGTTGTTTAAAGGATATATTACATTACCTATATATACTTGTCTATTAGATGGGTCTAGTGTAACCATACCCTCTATAGAGTTATACTTCTCATTGAGCTTTTTATTATCATCCTTTATATAAAGCACCTGCCTGAGAAGATCGTCTATAGAGTAACCCTAATACATAGTCTAACCTTGGTTAATCCTGTACCAAAGCAAGTCTGCTATCTTGTTAGCCTACCCGCCAACTCCAGCTGTGAATCTAGGCTGCATCAAAGGAATACCAATACATCTACTTTGTACAGTTTTTTCAACTTCACCTGTATCATAGAAGTATACAAGGTTTCCAGACTGCGTAATAGAAGTATGCTTAACATATTCCATATCAAAACCATTGATAGGATTATTAAGCTCTGGGCCACCATAAGCAATCTTTGTTTCCTCGCCAGTATTTACATTAATAGTTGTCTTAAGGAATCCTATACGATTATTCTTATCACAAGTAATATTATACAGATCGTGCTGATTAAGAGTACTGGCAAATACAAACTTAGTAACAGGTTGTAAAGCTTTACCGTTCTTAATAGAACCTTTAGACCTACTTAATGTAAGACTAATGTGATAGCCTGGATGAGCCTGCATAAACTGCATCATGTATTTAACTTTCTGCACAAATACGGCGTCTGCAGCTTTCTTTCTAGCAAAGTACTTAGGATCTATACCTCTAGGGCCTTGGTCGTTACCCTAATTAAATGTAAGGTATATAGTCTTACCTTTAGAGTCTACAAGTTTAAGCTGTACATCGTCGCCTCTCATTACGAGTTCTGCTGAGCCTACTTTTCCATTCTCGCCTGGGTAGATAAGATTTGGATCTAAGGCTATAGAGAAGTAATGAGGATCAATCATAGATACAAAAGCAGGGAAGTGTTTAGTAGTATCGCTATACAATTCTCTCCATTGATCATCGATATTATTTATACTCTACGCGCTATTAGGATCAAATGTTTCAGTCTCATTAGGATCTACAGGGAACCTTTGATTAAACTGCTATATAAACGTCTAAGCTTCGTATGCTACATCTTGTAAGGCTGCATCAAGAGTATTATTCTAAGACTTAATCTACTGAGCTTGATCTGCGATAAACTTCAAATTGCTATTAAATATACCAGACCAGAATCTTTGTAAGTCCCTATTGCCAACAAGACTATTCGTAAACTCATCGTCAAATGTATTGAGGTACGACTTAATCTTGTTGAAGTACGTCATACTAGCGTTACCTAAATTTGAAGCAAACTAAGTAGACCACCACTGCGTAGCCTTCTATGCAGCGTCGCCATAAATAAGGCTGTTAGAAACCAATTTATTTACCGCTGCAGCGATTAATTTCTGCTCAGCTAATACTCTATTAGGATCAAACTATTCAGAACCGTAGAACTAATCTATTGCGGTCTGAGCGTCATATATAGCGTATATAAGCTCATTAATCTTAGCTCTTTCATCTGCTGTAGTAACCTTAAGATCTGTCATCTAACTAAGCAATGTATCAAGCTTCTTACAAGTATTGTATACCTAAGCTAAGCCAGCTTCGTAGTCAAAATCCATTACATCATGGTTGAAATAATCCTCAGGATACTCCTCTTTAGATGTATCTGTGTATTCAGTACGCGTTTTAAGCTATTCTAGGCGATCTGAGGCACTTTCTTTCTGCGCCTGTATATCTTCTAAGGCAGCATGAAGATCTCTTATCTGAAGCAATAATTCAGCCTTATTTGAACCTTCTTTGAAGATGTTATACTCTTGCCTTTCTACCTATTCTCCAGTTTCGTCTGCTAGCTACTCTAATACAGAATTTAATTCTTCTACTTGTTCGTTTACTTTGTCTTGCAAAGGCTTTACGATCTCATCGGATATCTCTTGATTAGACTTATTATAATAAGGTGTTACAGGTTTACTGAAGTCTATCATATCAATTGAGAATATTCTATCACACCCTATTCTATTAAATTTTCTATCTATTATAAATGGAAATACATAGTTACCTTCTATATTTGAGCCAAATAAATCGTATAATGCAGTATTAAGGTTACGCATTGATTCTTGCTATTTCTACAACATAGTCTAAGTTGAATGATATGCAAGGGCGCCATTCTTCATCTTTTGCTCCATGTTGTTTGCATAAGAACTCCTAACGTCGATAAGTATAATCTAACCATCATTATTTACTAATACAACATCTGCTAAACCTTGAACTCCGTTTCCGTTTTCATCAAACCCATATATAGGAATATTGGTGTCAAGAACTTTATATTGCCCGCCATTTATCATTCTATCCTTAAGATTATTTATACGCGCTATCGTATCTTCCAACCCATCCATACCTTCAAATGCAGACATCGCGTTTTCTGAATTTCCTAAAAGGATCTGCTGTACGGCAATTCGTATTTGATCAGAATCATTTAGTGATTGAGATATAAATCTAGACTAATCTATAGATGACAAATAATACGATAATCCAACTAATAGTTCTTGTGTATTATCCTATTTAAATATTTCATTTACAATATTTGTGTAATTTATTCCTCCGAATAAATCTTGATTTTCATTTAGGTATGTAATAACACTATCCTTATTATTAGATATTACATGTTTCGATATTTCTGAATATGCAGATTCCTCTTTAAGTCTTTGAATTTCGTTTGGGTTTACAAAAACGTTTAATTTACCATATTCATCATATGCGATAGATGCATGAAAACTATGTACAAGGGTTCTATCTTGTTGCTGTTTTAAAGCTTTCCTATAGCCATCAAACATTATATCTTGAGAAGCGTGAGTAGCTACCTATGCACCAAAAGATTGTACATCCATAGGCCTATTCATATTTTCCTTCTCAGACTTAGTGGATGTAAGATAATGGCGAATGTACATAGCTTTAGCTATAGCCATAAGTCTAGGACCACTTTGTTCGCCTTCTTGTTCCATAATGTCTTTAATGTCATTATAGAACTACTCGAACTTATAAAATCCTACCTTGGCATTCTCTATAAGTCCATCAAAAGATTGCATAGCAAGTTCATCGAAACCAAGTAAGAATGAGGCTCTAGCATTACCTCTGCGCTTCTTACGTCTATTTCTGTACTTCTCTCTAGTGGTAGCCTTTCTTCTCTAATATTCTTCTTTGTTTTTATTCAAAGACTCTTCCACACTAGGATTTTCTTCATTAACTTTATTAGCAGCATTATATGCATCTTTAATCTACTTAAAGTCTTCATTACCTTGCTTCTCTTGCTCTTTAAAAGCGTCTTCATTAAGCTGTGTTACAGCGTCTCCAGAAGCTATATCAGCAAGCATCCATTCAAGCGCAGAGTTATTATCCTGGGCTTCAGATATCTTTTTGACACGTTTGCTTATATATGAGTCTTTAGGGTCTCTAGACTTAGCTCTTTCGTGATTCTCTTCTTCTTTATATTTGTCGCCAAGAGTTAATCTTAAAGTCTACTGCTTTCTTCTATATCTAGCCTCTTCTGGATTATATTCGTACTTACCTTTATCTTCTATGACTCCATCTGTCATAGCAGTAAGCTATCTCTAAATAAGCTATTCGTTAGCATTGTAGATAGCTTGATATTTTTCTTCGTCTACAATCTACTTATCTCCATAACCTACAGCGTCTGTAGCGTCTTGCACGTAAAGTAAAGCTTCGGCATCATTGGATTCCGCTTTAAATGATTCGTCAAAGCTAGCTAGCTATTTCTTTATTTCAGCTATTTGAGAATCTATATTCTGAGCCAAGAATTTAGCATCTGGTCTACTAGTTCTAATCCCAAACTTTTCGCTTGTAAATTTAAACCAGTCGTCCATAGTGTTCATCTAAGACTTTAGGTCAAGTAATGCGTGTAATCTATTTACGGTTCTACTAAATGTAAATATATTATCACGTCTTCTCTATTTAATATTCTATTGATATTCTTTAGCGAAGTCTTTATATTTCTCTTCAGCCTCAGCTCTGTAAGATGCTACAACATCTTCAGGATCGCCTTCTTTAGTCTTAGATTTTACGTAGTCGTCAATAGCTTTTTGTTTCTACTCAGAAGCATCTATAGAATCTCCAAACATCTGTCTGGCAGAAACCTATCCTTCCATATCTTCTGCTTGACGTTTATACTATTCTTTAGAGTATAGCTAATCAAGAGACGTTTGTCTTTCAAGCCTTTCTCTTTGATTCTCATATCTCTGCTGCATTAAGTTAGCTCTATCGGCTATAGCAATGTTGTACTCGTGAGTACCCTTAAATATGCCTTGAGCTTCAAGTTGCTTTCTTAATACTTTGTCGTTAACAAGTCTGTAGATAAGGTTAAGATTTTCTTTCTTGCGATCCCAGAATTGATCATCAGCAAGCCTTTCGCTGCGCTCAGCTCTACGGCGATCTCTTTCCTACATATCGTTAAGAGTAGTCATAGCTTGGCTATAATTACCTTTAGCTACAGCGTCTACAAGAACCTAATTATTAGCTCTACTCTTATTATCTGCTTCTCTATTAGCTATAGTGCTACCAAGAATTGCAGCATTGGTATCAATCTAACCCTTCATGTCCTTGTATGAAAAGTATAGATTAGATGCCATTACAGGGTGCATACCACCCATAAAGAAGCCTCCCTTCCAGTTATCTATAGCTTCGCCATCATCATATAACTCAGAGTTGCCATAACCTCCTGCCGCAGCATAGAATTTAGCTATCTAACCGCCAAGCTTAAAGTCGTCCCAGATTAAGTCTGCCAGATTACCAGAATCATAACCATAGGCCTTAGCGAAATCTTTCTTACTATTTATATACTGAGCTAACTCTTCGTTACCTTCAGAGAAGTGATCTACTAATCCAGCTTTTACATTATTATATCCATACTTTCCAAGATATCTAGCAACGTCTGCAGCTACTGGATTCTAAGCAATCTTCTTAAGTATTTCTCTCTTAATCTTTTTTGCTCCAAATATAGAACCTAATGCTTCGAACTTATTCATAGCAGCTTCAGAGAACGCAGATAATCCAGCTTTCATTTTATCTGGAGCAGCTTGCCATATAGCGTCAGTAACAGCTTTGGTTGTACCACCTACAGCACCACCAGCTACTCTACCAACACCTCTACCAAGTATACCACCACCAAGCATATCTGATGCAGCTTGGCCAAACTCGGCGCCTTTATCAATAGCATTTCCAGCAAATGTATTTTGATACCCTTTTACGTCTGATGCGAAAGTCTTAGCAGACTCACCTATCTTTGATACGACTCTACCAGCTGCTGTATTAGCAAGCTTTCTAGTTATAGTAGAACCTCCCATCTTGCTAGCTACATGGCCTAAGAATTTTCCTGCTTGTCCTGCAATATTTATACTAGATATAGCATACTGTATACCAGTATCACCCATAGTACGAATATTGTCAGCCATAAACTGCTGTTTAAGTCCCTTAGTAGAACCAACTTTAGCTTTATTAAGTCGTATATCATTACTAGTAATTGCACCAGTTCCGAACATTTGCAAGACATTATTCAAACCGTTGGTGTTGCTAATATCATACATTTCTTTAGCTTCTTTCTCAGATAAACCGCTACTTACAGCCTTCTTTATAGCCTGTTGCTGCAAGGCTTTAACTGAAGGCATTTTAGATAGATCCTTACCTTTAAACTACAGTTGTAGGTTAGCTTCGATATTATCGCCCCACTTTGTAGCGATTTCCTGATAGTTTTCTCCTACTCCAGACTGGTAGTTAAACGGCACGGCTAGCGTATTTAATACATTGTAGGCGGCTTGCCCAACTCCCGGACCTCCCATTGCCGTACCAGCTACACCAGCACCCATAGCAGCAGCTCCGAGTAATGAGCCGACTACTCCATATCCAGATGATACAGAATAACCAAACTGTGCAGATTGACCCCAAATAAAGTAATCTGGATCATTCCAATCTAAAGAGGCTCCAAGATCTCCAAGTTTTCTAGCGGTATCGTTTACATTCCACACATTGTTCCAGAATTGTTTTCTGTACATTTTGTTTGGAACTAGACCTCCCCAAGAGCCTTTACCATACAAGCTTTCTTCTTCGGACTTTATGTCGTCATCTTGTTCTTTCTTGTACTTATTTACTTCTTTAATTTTCTAACCGAGAGTTTTATTGTAATCAAAGTCAGATACTGTACCTAACTATTTTTGTAAAGCCTTTCTCTCATTTGCAAGCTATCTTGATCCAGTTTCGTCTACAAGCGTAAGAGGAGCTCCACTTAATCTAGTATCGCGCTCTATAAACTTCTTTTCATAAGCTCTAGCCATCTCAGCTATATCTTTCTCAGTATAACCGTTCTTTTGGTAGTTTTTATATTTATCAGTTATGGTTTTATATAGCTAATTGTAGTCTACGGATCCGTCTACAAAATCCTAGTCTTCGTAAGCTCTAAGAGTCTTAATTTCTTGTACATATTGGTACGCGTCAGCTAATTCTTTATTTGTATTAGCCATTGCTATTCTACCCTAAGATTCCGTAATACCTCCT
Source organism: Bacteroidaceae bacterium (assembly GCA_963593765.1). Taxonomy (GTDB): domain Bacteria; phylum Bacillota; class Clostridia; order Lachnospirales; family Lachnospiraceae; genus CAVBBU01. The sequence goes on from CAVBBU010000046.1 coordinate 6,544, forward strand.
TCACTTGACTTATTAGCCATATTACCAATAATATCGCCAGCCTTAGCTAAAAGCTTTAATGTATTGCCAACTAATGGATGAACAGCAGTTATGCCAGCATACTTTTTATCATAGTCTGTATCATACTCGCCCTTAAGCTTATTAAATTCCTAATAGTTCTAACGTCGTTGTTCTTGAGCTTCTTTTAACTTTTCGTCAGAATCTGGGTCATCTGGATCTATGCCGTTAAGCCTTTTCTCTGTATCGATAGCATATGGATTATTCTGCTATTTAAACAGCTAATTAATTTTACTATCAAAGTCATAATTAGCTACAGCATCTTCTTCCCTCCTTCTAAATGTAGCAGAAGGTTTATACCAGTTACCCTAAGGTAGTACTTCGCTAGTTATTCTAGCAGGTCTGCTTATGTAATTATTCACCTTTCTAGGAGTCTTTACCTATCTCTATTGAGCAATATTATCTAGAGACTTCCTAAAAGCAGACTAGACTCTAGTATACGGAGTACTAGAGTCTGGTCTTAAAATATATTGTAAATTATTTGCCATAATTAATTAGCTTTATTTGGTGCTTTACCTATATATCCAGGTCTAACTTCGACCCAAATCTTTTTGCCTACTGTCCCAGCATGCTTATTATCATTAACTGATGTAACCTTAGCCATTATGTAGTACTTATCTACTTTATCATTATACGTAACTCCACCTATAACTTGGGCTTTTATCTTTCTACCAGGAGTTTTATATAATCCTGTATTTACGCCTTTAGATCTACCTTCGTTAATCTATTTAAATCCGCCTTGTTTAACTATGTAATTTCCGTCAGTTATGGTTATAGCTTGCGTTTTTACAGATACCGATGTTCCTCCATCTTTAGTAGAACCTTTAGTAGCGCTAGCTTCCTCCCAAGATCCAGATGGATCAGCTAATGTTACACCATTGTCTCTTAGGTTATCAATATTTGTAGATACTGGCTATCTAGGATTTCGTTTTGCTACATAAAATATTGTTTCGTAATCTTGCCCACTGCCACTTCTACTAGATCTAGATTGTAAACCTAATGACTATCTAGTTATTTCATCCTGTCTATCGGCATCAAGTTTGGCAATATAGTTAGACAAATCTCTAGCAGATTTCTTTTGGTCAAGTTCATCGGCAAGTTTGTTAGCATAATTAGCGTAAGCATACTTATTTGCGTCCATAGCTTGTACACCAGCTTTAGTTCCCCACCCAGAGGCTATTCTTCCAGCAAATGCTTTATCAACATCTGCGTCTGTAGGATCCAATCCTTGAGCTATCATCTGAGACTTAATTCTTTGTAATTCAAATTGTCCTTGAGGAGTAGCCTTAAGAGCTTGTGTAGCCTTATCTGCAGCTGTATTAATCTAAGAGTTAGATATACCCATATAATCGTTCTTAGGGTCATATTGATACCCTAGGGCTTCTACATCAGCCTTAGATAACAATCCTGCTTTAATAGCATCGCCATAAGGTTTAGTAAACTCATCTATATTCTCATACTTAGCTGGGCTTATGGTATTCCATCTAGTATCTCCATACGGATCAAATTCATCCATAGGTTTAAGACCTTGCTGGTTCAGCATCCAATTAGCATAGTCTTTATCATACCTGCCTTCAGCCATAAGAGACGCTGCAGCCTTGTTGTAAAGCTTCATATTTTCAGCATCGCTCTTCCAGTTAGCTATCTAAGCATAAGGCGTTTCTCTAATAACCTTTTGTATGTAAGCTCTACCTTCTTGAGATCTAACTGGGTCTATTCCATTAGCATACAGGTAATTAATAGCGTCGTTTACTCTACCTTTAGTAGCATCGTAGTATGCTTTATTAAGACTAGTACTAGGGCTATATAAATCTCCAAACTCTTTAGCAAAATCCTTTTGTTCCTATAAAGCCTAATTGTACTATTCTCTCGCAGCACTGATGTACTACGACATCATATTGCTATCCAGTAGATCTATAATAGGGACTGCTACTGGTTCATCATACATTCCTATCATTTTCTTTTATTTTTGCCTTTATTAAACATCAATCTTTTATTTGTGCTAAATACGTTATCACCTAAGTTTTTGTAGTAATACGGAGAAAGCATATCATATTTTAACGTTGGCGATACAAATGAAGCTGTTGATTGATATGAAACTGTTGGTTTAGATGAGGTTGTTGATTGAGATGAGGTTGTTGATTGAGATGAATCTGCTGGTTTAGATCTGTTAAACATTGCTTCTGTAGCCAACTTTCTATTATTAACATCCTATTGATATAAACTAAGAGTATCTTCATACTGTTTGTTCTTAATTCTATCAGCCCAATATTTTTGACCTCTTGCAGCTAATGATGAAAGACGGGTCTCTATTCCTTTGGTTTTTGCTCCTTGAGCTTTACTGTAAGCTTCCCACGCATACTGATTAGCCTATTGTCTTCTAGCAGCATCTTGGTTTCCTTCTGATAATGCAGCTGTAGCCCAATCTTGTCTATATTTGTTATTTTGTAACTACACATTATTTAAGATATCTGCTACATTTCTAGCATTACCTAAAGCTAAAGCTATTCGTGCATTCTGCCTTTGTCCTCCAGTATATCCGCCATTTTGCTATATTCTATAATAAGCAGTTCTGTCAGCATTATTAATAGCTTGTAGCTAATTGTACGGATCTATCCTAAGTCTGTTTAGGGCAGATAGTGCTGATGGGGCATATCTATTTGCTGCGTATATATTTGGCATTATAGGATTCTCTTTAAGCCATCTGCTTAACATTAACAAATCTGCCGCAGCAGCTGTTGCATGACCAGCGTTTAACCATGATGTAGGAACTTGCCCAGGCTTGCCTTCATTAAATCTATCTTTCCCGCAATTATGTCTAATATAATTGTTATAATCTTCGACCTAATGCTACATTTGCTATCTATCAGTAATATTTTTCATCATATCTAAAATAGGTGTTTTGGCTTGTTGCAGTTGCGTAGTTTGTAGCTATTTAGTTTGCTTTGATAAAGAGTCAAGCTTATTTTCTTTTATTCGCTTTTCAATATTATTATACATTTGCAATTTTGCAGTTAATGGAGCTACTTGGTCTGAAAATTTAATACCGTTACTCCAATCTACATCATTGCCTGCTATGACGTTATCATCGTTCCGTTCTACGGAACTAGGCTGATTGTCGACTCCTCTTTTCCCCTTAGTAACCAAAGTACCAGTACCATTTGTGTAGTCTATAATACTTTCGCCTTTGCCTACTAAACTATTTACTGGACCCTATGTATATCCATTAGGTGTCCATACTTTCTATGTTCTCATACTTTGGTTATATCCATTAATCTTTTTCGCTATTTCAAATCTTTACCCCTATTGGCATACAAAATACCGCCAGTGGTATCGTAGTTCTTTGCGTAATAGTTATTTTGCAAACCTTCTGTATCCGCTTGCGCCATTTGATCTTGGTTTAGCACTTCCGTTTGCATTGCATTGTTTCTATTAATGCGTTTCTGTCGAATCATTGCTTTACGCCCCGCAAATATACCTAATGTATTTCCAAGCAATCCTCCGATCACTGCACCAACTGGACCTCCTACAGAAAAGCCGGCAGCAGAGCCCTTAAATCCTCCGCTAATAGCATTTTTTATAGCAGTTCCTTTTACGTCATTATAAGCCTTTCTTGTATCAAGCAAATTCTACGTGTTGTAAGAAATCCCGTTTACTGTCGATGTTCCAGTCCCCGCCTAATTCATCATTTCGGTACCAGAGTGTTTATAATTAAACATTCCTATTGTGTCCGAAGCTAAATCAACTGCAGCCTATGCTGCTTTTCCATACTTGCCTGGAATCATCTTTGCTATAGTATCACCATACGTTTTTATGTCTCTTGATGTACTATCGTTGAATTTACTATTCTATGACATCATCTCGCCGACGGCGTAAGCATTTTGGTAAACAGTATCTTTTATATCGCCGCCAGTACCCGCTGCATTGTCTCCCTCATTAAATCTCGGGAGTTTCATGGATGTTATTTGACTCTACGTTGGTAACGATGTTGCATTTGTTTGCAAATACGATGTTGGAGAAGCTCCTATGCTGTTAATTGCATCGTTTCCCCAATTAAATCTCGGGATGTTGTTTATAATCCTTTTTCTTTGTTTTAGCTCCATGACGTTCTAAATTTAGTAATAATGTACTGAATTGCTATATCAGTACGAGGTTTACTGTTTTCTACATAAGTCTCAAGGTACTTACCACGCATTCTAGCGCCGTAAATTCCGCAGTTTGTTTGTCTTGGTACAGAATACCTATAATTATGTTCTCTGAGAGTAATTTCACCACTCAAAGAGCTCTGCGCAATCTATGATTCTGTATTCCAACTATACGAATGATTTGAGCTAAAATATGAGTTAGCGTCATTGTCGCTACTTTCTTTGATAAGCGAGCATTCGTCTTGAGGGGTTACAATCTCCTAGCTGTCAAATACCTTTGTCGTAGTAGGATACTTATTTACTGCAAACTTCATAATAGCCTTAGCTATAGTGCCACCCCACGTTGTAGTGTATGTATTATCGGCGTTCCATTGAGCTATATCTAAGTTTTCATCACCCTTTACCAGATATGTGCCATTCGCAAATGTAAGCGCTTCGTCAAACTTTATATCGCATAAAGATGTAAACTTGTTTATCGCCTCGTTATAAATAATAGACTATCCATCAATAAGAGTTTTGCCGACAATTTCATTGTACGATGAATCATAGAATATCTTTGGAATCTATGTATTCGATTTGTATTTGTCTATAAGAGACTGGACGAGGAATTTCTTAGTCAATGACAACTCTTGCCCACTATAGCATTTTATTTCGTTGTTATGATGATCAAACCAGTATAGCGTAGACTCTGACTGAGTATCGCAGAATTGCTGTTCGTGCATTCCGGAAGAAGTATCTACATAGTCATACCTGTTTAATACTCCTCCGTTTCCAAGGATTATAGAATTCCCATTATCATCAGTAGTAATAGCTCTTTCATTAACAGATACGGCACCAAATGCCTTCTGTTGCCAAAACATTAGCTGTGTTTTAAAATCCCTTATATTAGTGATGGATCCATACCGTGTATCTACATCTATGAAATTAGAGCTATAGAATTTTGTCCACGAATCAATATGTTCGTTGTTTTCTTTTAGATTAGATGACCTAATTCTGTAATCAACGCGTTTATTAAAATCATCGGCATTTGTACTATCAAATGAAGCATGAACCCTAACTTTATCCTCTGATGAGTAAGCTGTATTATAAATGTATTCCGGCTCTAATTGCGAGTACATGCCCTCAATATTAGATGGTTGTATCTGTACTTGAGAGAAACCGTCGTTAGAAGATTCTCTGCTAAATTCGTGCCCGCCAGACAATCTGCAGTTTATTGTAGATTCTACTGGAATTGCATATCCAACCATCATTGATTTTGATCTATAGTTATACATGTCTTGCTTTTTAGAGCTATCTTTAGACATAAGTAACTAACACGGAGCTTTGTGCATTGATGTGTAATCTAGAACAGAAATCACAACATCGCCATCAAATACAGCATTCCAATCATTACTATCACTACTAGCTTTAAAGTATTGCCCAGTGGAATAATAAACATTCTGCTCTCTAGCTTCATTTGAATAGCCATTATACGGAGTTACATTCTTTCTTATATTACACAATGTTGTACCAGCAATACTTTCTATATTCACGCCATTATAAGACTAGTCTGTGACAGATTTGAGTGTATTCTCATTGTTTTTGTAATAAGTGGTAGCACCTATGGTATTAGTAACAGTCAACTTCTCCGAGCTCACGCCATTTCCATTTATCTGAATTATTGCACATCTACCACCTGCGGCATATGGAGCGTTTAGTGTATGATATTTTCCATCTATGGTTGGGTAATCAAAACCAATCATTGGGTCTGAATCTTCTGCGCCTTTTATGATGTCGTACGCGTATGTCCATGTATCATCACCCTAATCTCCTCCTTTGTCAACAATAGCACCATCAGTTCCATACATTACAGCATTGCAGAACTAATACTGTCCAACTGTGTCTATATGGTTTTTATATTCCAAGGTTGGCCACCATCGTCCATTTTCTTTCGTGTCTTGATTTGAACCCTTCTCTTGAAAACTCATTTTGATAACTTCGTTCCATTGCAAATCGGTTGCTATTTCTATGTTATTTATGTCATATGAAGCTGCAGAATCTTCTATAATCCCATTACGTATAAATTCCAAATGCTTAAAGCTATCTTTCTAATCTGTGCGTACATACAATAAGGATCGTGCCTGTTCATACAGCTTTACATAAGCAAACACCTATTGGTCTATATGTCCTCTATTCTCAGACATTACCGGGTTATCAAACTTTCCTGGTTTTACATACCCCCAAAGCTTTACTGCTGACCCATACTTAGCAAGTATATACCAACGCATGTCGTTTATATACTTTGTAATAGAGTACATATACGGACTAGCCTCATAATATGTATGCCAAGCGGACTATGTTTCCATTTTAAGCATATACGGATCAGTAATGTAATCCTTATTTGCATTATTCCCACCCTCGTCTATATAGTAGTATTTCCAAGGCTGGTCTGGTCCGCTTTTTACACCTGGCATAGTAAATAGGTTTATATTCGATATTCCTGGGCGCAAATAATACCTAGTCAACTTACTACCAACCATTTGGTTGTAGCTTTTATTGCCATCTAACTTTACGGCGCTACTGCCAAACAAGTATCGCAATGGCTGGAGCCTATAATCTTTGCCATTAAATACTGTTTTCATTGACTCTGGTTGATATACAACTTCTGGGGATACGAATTGCAAAATCTTGTCGTTGCCGAAATTAGTAGCACAAACCTTACAAGCATTTACTGAGTCACTCCCAACATCTGGGTCATAATCTTGATTCCAGAAGTATTCAAAGTAAACGCCTTGCGCAACCATAGCCGTTGTCAATAATCCAGTAGGATAGTATACTGTACTTTTTGCTAGCTTTGTAGCAGGGTTCATATATTTTACTATCGGCTTACTTATGACGCCTTGTGATATTGTAGCGATATCCTACTCTCTTCTAGTACACCTAACTATCTCATATCCAACACATCCTTCAGGAAGGTTTCTTACATTGAACGCTACACCTAGCGGCAATGATGCTAAATCATATACAGTCCCATCTTGCGATTTATAATGGGATATAAATGTATTGAAATACTGGTCATATAGATTTGGGGTTCTAATATCTGCCACCCATTTAACTGGGCTAGGATTACCTGTTTTATCATATAGTATTATACCATATCTGTACAATTCATCTCTTCTTAAAGATTTCGTTAGCCACGATTCGGTATTTCTTCCAGGTTCGTTTGTTATTGGGATGCCGGCCTCTTCAAGCCCTCGGCTACCATGTACAAAAAAGCTTTTTGGTGTCTCTATTCCGGACTTGCACTTTATTATGTTATATTGAGTTCCTATTGACAATGCGGCACCGTCTACGTCACAGGTATCTATTGGAACATAAGTTAGCACGAATCTCCATGATACATTAGTACCACTACCACCAAAATACCCCTCATTGTCATATATGCACTTATCAGATATAGAATCAAACTCCTGTTTATTTATATCGTTATATGGGTTGAACGCGTCTTTGAGAATCTTTTCGTCATACGTTCCATCTGCATTAGGTTTTGGCCACGATCCATCTGTAAGCTACAAATCTTCCTCTGTATCAATATTAACTAATTTTACATACCCATATTGATTCTTTCTATATGATCTAGCGTCCCACGCTTTAAATTCATCTTCATCTATAAACGTTTGCTTTTCTGCAACATTTGCAGCAAATAGCATCTAGTCTTTATTTTCTATAGAGTTCGGGATTATATGAACACCAGATATACTATTATACTCTTCTGGCGTTATCTAATCTAAAGCGTCTTGACCAACATCGTTAAAATAAAAACCTTCGGAGTCAGATCTATCAAATATTGAGTCATAAATAATCTCTATGGTCGGAATTTGTCCATTTTGCTGTAGAGTTATTCTAAATATCTTAATCTTATTAAATTTTGCTCCAAGCTTAACATCTCCCAGAGCGGGGATCTGTATCTAAATACCGCAGCTAGTCTTCTTCCCATAATTAGACCCAGATATCTGTAATACGTCAGTATTGTCAACCTTGCTAACATTTATTACTGGGATCTACTAACATGCTGGAGATACATCTGTAGCTATGCCGTGATCATTATACAGCTAATACGAATAAGTTACAAGGCCAGGATTCATTGCACCTGTAATATATTTTACAAACACAGGTTTATTGAACAGCACTGATGGGTATGACGAAACTGCGTCAATATCGTAGGCATCACTGTATGTTTTTGTAATATTAAGTACCAATATTGGGTTGAACGACGTGGCTATATATAACTTTATATTATCTTCTTGTTCATACTAAAATGAAATAGATACGGCTTTTGGCCATTTTGATTCATCTGTAGGCCAGTCTATAAGTTTTGATTTAAATATTATTA
>CAVBBU010000047.1:0-15087 GCA_963593765.1 Bacteroidaceae bacterium
AGCAGGAAAGGAAGCTGCTATAGCATATGTAAAAGAGGTGCTTGAGGGTGCTGGAGTTAAAACTCTAGCATCCGCTGGCAGTGCAGCTACTGCGACAATTAGCGAAGCAGCTAATGCGGCAAACACAGCAAATGTGTCAGCTGCAGCCAATGCCGCATCTACAGGCGGGGCTACAGGCACTACGGCTACAAGCACAGCAGCTACGGGTGCGGCAACAGGCACTACAGCTACAGGTACGGCATCTACAGTCGCAACTACAACAGCAAAGGCAGGAGCATTTGCAGGTAAGTCTATAGTAACAAAGGCAATAGCAGGAATAACCGCAGCAGCTGTAATAGGTGGCGGTGCTTATGCAGGAGCGAAATTTATAAAAAATAATAACGCTCCTAGTATAGAAACAAGCACTGAGCAGGCAACAGATGAAGGCTCTGAAGCAACGAAAGCATTAAGTGCTGAGACTGCTATAAATACAAACAGCTATTTTATTTTAGAGAATGATTATGATAATTGGGTTCTTGTAAATGCTAGTGATGAAATAACGAATGCTATCAATAATATTTATTCAGGATTCGGAAATCCAGAATATGAGTCGATAACCAATTATACTGATAAAATCCTTTGCATTAAACATGTGGCTAGCTCAGACGAAGACAGAATTAATTATTATAATTATGATCTCCCTAGCGGAAAAAGACTGGTCTTAGCTGATGTAGCTTCAGATACCTCTGGCTTATGTGATGAGATTATACGGCAAAAGAAGCAGGAATATCCTGACTTTAATGAAGCCTACTTTAGAGAGGTCTTTGCTTCATTAAATGAAATTGATGATTATGAAACACGAATCAAATGGCGATTAGATGAGAAAGGTCTTGTTATTTCATTAGACGATGACGCCTTCTCTCAGATAGCAAAGGATGAAGGATGGCTAACATCTGCTAAGGATGTTAATGTTACGAGCTATGTAAAGGATGAATATAATACAACAACCTCAGTCTATGGATATGCAGGCAGCAGATACACCACAGACGATGGAACTATTAAATCCTTTGATGTGACTAATACTGACAAGATTTCCTTACTTGCATTTAGGGGTTATGGTGATGAGCCTTATTATAGAGATGACATTACGCAGGGTGGTATAACTGTCGACAACTATGATTATTATTCCAATAAATTTATTATCAAAAATAATAATAAGGCATATTTCTATATCCCATATGACAATTATGCTAAGCTGCTTGTGTATGATGTTACAGAGGATACTCCACGTTTTGTAGGTGTATACGAGGGTTCATATTTCCCTAACATGCATTTTTCTAATACTGATAGGTTTCCTATGTACCACTTAGATGGAACCTACGGCTGGTATACTATAGCTGATGACGGAATGCCTGTAAGCCTAGATGAACAAGCATATACTATAAATGAAAGTGATAATATAAGATATGAAGCGAATGATTTTTGGAGCACATTAGATGAGACCACCGAAGAAGCAGCAAATGCAGAAAGTAGCAGCATACCATCAAACGATATAGAAGCAAAGTTTGAGGAATATATAAAAGCTGTACCTGAAAGCGAACTCAGCTGGAGTAAAACAAACCTAAGATACAAATTAATCTATCTTAATAATATTCCATGCATCTTCTTTAGCTTTGGTACAGCAACAGCTAATAGCGTACAGATATGTACCTATCAAAATGGAGCTATACAAAAGCCTCAATATATTAACTTTAGCAATACTGGAGGTGTTGGATATACAACTAGTGGATATCTTTTAGCAGAAGAAGATAGAATGGGCTATATTAATCACGCTATATATACAATAGGCGACGGAACGATTACCGAACTATGCTATTGTGTCTACAACATCGATGAAGGTATGCCTAATTATACTACAGAATATGATGAGTTTAGAATAAATGGTGCAAATGCATCTAGGGACGAAGCCCTGCAATACTATGATAATTTAATAGCCTCTATCGGTGCTGACGAAGCTTTCTTTAATTATAATGATGGCAAGCCTCTTAGCGGATATTAAAATCATGTGATAATCATTTGCTGTTGCAAACTCATAAGGATTCTTACTACGAGCAGTTTGCCTAATTTTAGGAGCTGAGGTAATAGGGTGCATTTCCCTATTAAGTAAAAATGCTAAGCCTAGGATTAAACCTGTGGCTTAGCATTTCTTTTTTTATTTAAGTACAACCTTTACAAAGCTCTTCTTTCCTCTCTTTACAAGCTTGCCATCTCCCTTAAAATCATCTGGCATATAGCTTGTCTTAATATCCTTAATTACCTCCGAGTCTACGCTTACACCGCCCTGCTCTGTATTTCTTCTTGCCTCAGACCTAGAAGCACAAAGACCTGATGCAACTAAAACTCCGAGTATATCTATGCTTCCATCCTTAAAGTCGCTATCCTTAAGCTCATATGTTGGGATATTTGCACTTACAGCTCCTCCTGCAAAAAGTGCCTTGCTTCCCTCATCAGCCTTCTTCGCCTCCTCTTCTCCATGAACAAGCTTAGTTAATTCAAATGCGAGTATCTGCTTAGCCTCATTGAGCTTTGCACCCTCCCAGCTATCCATCTCTTCTATTTGCTCTATAGGAAGGAAGGTCAGCATACGAATACACTTAAGTACATCCGCATCGGCAACATTTCTCCAGTATTGATAGAAATCATATGGTGATGTCTTGTTTGGATCAAGCCATACTGCACCGCCTACAGTCTTACCCATCTTCTTGCCCTCAGAGTTAAGAAGAAGCGTGATAGTCATAGCATGGGCATCCTTACCTAGCTTACGACGTATAAGCTCTGTACCTCCTAGCATGTTAGACCACTGGTCATCTCCACCGAACTGCATATTGCAGCCATACTTCTGATATAGCATATAGAAGTCATAGCTTTGAAGTATCATATAGTTAAACTCAAGGAAGGAAAGTCCCTTTTCCATACGCTGCTTATAGCACTCTGCACGAAGCATATTATTAACCGAAAAGCAAGGACCTACCTCTCTTATAAAATCCATATAGTTAAGCTCTCTTAGCCAGTCGGCATTATTAACCATCATAGCCTTGCCTTCGCCAAACTCTATGAATCTGCTCATCTGCTTTTTAAAGCACTCACAGTTATGATCGATCATCTCAACCGTCATCATTTTCCTAAGGTCTGTTCTGCCAGAAGGATCGCCTATCATACCTGTTCCGCCACCAACTAATGCTATAGGCTTATTGCCTGCCATCTGAAGTCTCTTCATAAGGCACAGTGCCATAAAATGTCCAACGTGGAGACTGTCAGCAGTCGGATCAAAGCCGATATAAAATGTAGCCTTACCCTCATTTATAAGCTTGCTTATCTCTTCCTCATTAGTTGTCTGAGCTATAAGCCCTCTTTTTTTTAGTTCCTCATAACACTTCATCTATCCATCCTCAATTTATAATAATTTCTGCCATTTGACAGCTTAGCTTAGTATAGTATTTGTAGTATTTTTTGTCAATTTAAGCTATACTAGGGCTTGTTAATGTTTAGGGGCAAATGCAAGCTTTAGTCAATGCCTCGCTCTTTGGAGGAAAATAATGGGAATAAAATATGTAAGCACTCTTCCATCACCGGATGAGATTAAAAATGAATATCCGCTTAAGCCTGCCTATGCTAGTGGCAAGCTTGCTTTTGATAAATCCGTTTCGGATGTGATCACAGGGAAGAGCGATAAATTTTTAGTAGTTGTTGGTCCATGCTCAGCGGACAATGAAGACTCTGTAGCCGATTATATGAACAGGCTCGCTAAGGTCTATGATAAGACAAAGGATAGGCTTATCATTATCCCAAGAGTATATACGAATAAGCCAAGAACAACCGGCGATGGCTACAAGGGACTTCTTCATCAGCCTGATCCAGAAAAGAAGCCTAACATGCACGAGGGAATTATAGCAATTAGAAAAATGCATCTTAGAGTTATAGAAGAAACCGGTATGTATACTGCAGATGAAATGCTATATCCCGAAAATCTTTCATACCTTGATGACCTGATGAGCTATATAGCCATAGGTGCAAGGTCTGTAGAAAATCAACAGCACCGCCTTGCATCCTCTGGCTGTGATGTTGCAGTTGGCATGAAAAATCCAACAAGCGGCGACATGGGAGTTATGCTTAATGCTATCTATGCAGCGCAGCAGCCGCATGAATTTATATACAGAGGATATGAGGTTAAAACCAAAGGCAATCCTCTTACACATGCTATACTTAGAGGAAGCCTAAGTAAGCATGGGCAATGCATGCCCAACTACCACTATGAGGATCTTGAGCTTTTGTATAAGCTCTACCTAGAGCGTGATATACTAAATCCTGCAGTTATAGTAGACAGCAATCATAATAATTCTAATAGAAGATATGACGAGCAGCCACGAATAGTAAAAGAGGTTTTACATTCTAGAAATCACTCTGCCGATATCAAAAATTTTGTTAAGGGCGTAATGATAGAAAGCTATATAGAGCCCGGCTGCCAAGGCATACACGAGCATATATATGGTAAGTCTATTACCGATCCATGCCTTGGATGGAATGAAACCGAAAGGCTACTGTATGAGATAGCGGAGAATGTGTAAGTGCTGAGGCTAGTTGTTGGTTTTATATTTTATAGTATTGTTTATAGTAATTTAGGGAACTTTTTGCCGAGAAAAGCGGCAGAAAGTTCCCTAAAACTAGTAAACAAATCATTATTTTATATTCCGACTATACAGCTTTATCTCAATCCACAATAATAACCTCTTGTATCCGTTTCCATTTCAAATTTTATGCATTTCTTTTTACATCCGTTTGTTTATTTTCAGAGCGAAAGTACTGCCTATGCAGTACTTTCGCTCTATATATCCATCACTCTAAGATATCTCAATAATTGCTTGAGTCCCATACCTTATAACACTGCTCTCAAACCTAGTGGTATCATAGGCGATACAGCTTTTAGCTTGAGTCCCATACCTTATAACACTGCTCTCAAACACTATGACAACGATAAAATAGCAAGTGCAGTGCTTGAGTCCCATACCTTATAACACTGCTCTCAAACAAGCCATCGCCGCACCTATTTACAGCAGCAGCTTGAGTCCCATACCTTATAACACTGCTCTCAAACTGTAACTTCTAAAGGTGTTACTCCAGACATCGCTTGAGTCCCATACCTTATAACACTGCTCTCAAACGCAAACGTGTGAATTAATCCATTTAAAGACGCTTGAGTCCCATACCTTATAACACTGCTCTCAAACTAAGAACTGAAGTTCCTTTTAAAACTAGGGGCTTGAGTCCCATACCTTATAACACTGCTCTCAAACCTCAAATTCAAAAGCAGATGGCTCTGCACACCATATAAGGTATATTTTATCTGAACCCACCACTATTTTAGCACATAATTGCGCAGTGGTCTCTATCTATTATAATTTTTTTATTGCAATGCATCGATAAATCATTCTGCCCTGTTATAAATATTCCAAATACTCCCTGATATCTCATATATTTTTGTATCTCCAAGAGCTCTGTCTCCGTAAAGCACCGGTCAAAATCATTGAATATATATAATTTTTTCTTTAGAAGAATATTGGTAGCCTTAATAAATGTATTTACCCTCTCTGCAGGTGTACTATCCTCACATGATATCTTAACATCTAGGGCTTTAAATAGTCCGCTCAGATCTATCTCATCATTTAGTGAAACATCTAGTCTAGTTCCATCTACAACATTAGATATTAAAGAAATAAGCTCTCCCTCTATACCCCTATATTCTTTGTAGTATTCACTTTCGCTAAAAATTCTCGATATATTAGCATAAAGCTTCTGAATTATCCTTCGCTCATTTATTTCCAATATCATAGGGCTTATAACAAATTCAACAATCTTATCAAAGGCAATCTCCTTATCATTATCAAATATCGCAAATGATGATTCACTGCCATTTGCTGATAAAATTAGCGATTGTATCAACGTCGAATAATCTAGAGGTGATTCCACTTGTAGCTCTATCATATTTTCATTATCTGATAATTCAAAGGCTATATTATATAACCCAAGTGCTATCTTCATAGTATCACCAGTCTTTCATCTGTATCTATAACATTATCCTTAATCTCTCCCACAAGAAGCTCCATTCTTGCAAATTGCTTTTCTGTAACTGTAAGCATCTGCACCAAGCCCTTTTCCGGTTTGTTTTTTCTTACATTGTCGCATATACTCTCTGCCACAGTAGAATTAAGTGCAAGCTTACAATAAACAGACTCTTGCATCATAAGAAAGCCGGTTTTTATCAAAAATTTTCTAAATTTAGAATAATTTCTCCTATCCGCCGATGTCTCTACAGGCAGATCAAAAAGCACCATCACTCTCATAAATCTATAGCTCATACTCATAAAATTTTAATAATGAAATATCGTTATCATTAATTGCGTCAAATACACTTCGTGTATATATCTTTATTGCATTGCTTATATACTGCGTTTTTCCGTCGATGATGGCACTGTGGTTAAGAATATTTACTATATGCATCTTGTCCTCATGAGTAAAGTCATCATGCAACATATAATATACAGTCCTGTCTATAACAGGTCTAAATGGTTCCATAATATCAGAGCCAAGATTAAATTGATTGAACATATTATCATGAAACAAGCCAATCTGCGTGATATATCCATTCGATACTATTTCCCTATTTACAGCCGATAGTATTATAGAGTAACCGTAGTTCAGAGCTGCATTGATATAATTATCTTGGCTTCTCGAAAAATCCTTTCCCCACAAGGCATTAAAGTATACCTTTGCAGCATGTCCTTCCCTATTAGTTTCATCTGCAAGCTTTAATTCTTGAACATAATTATCCAGGATATCCCTTTCATCATATTTATGCAAAAAATCCAGAAGTTTCTTTTGCTGGTTTATCTTCTCTCTAATGATTTCCGTCCAAACCGCATTTTTAGCATTTTGCTTCCATGCTATTTGGTTTTTTATCTTGCTGCTTGTGTCATGACTACCATAATAGCTTACCAGCTCCGATGATGGATTTCTTTTTTCATCGCAAAAAATCACCTTGATTTTCTGCTTAGTAAGCTCAGCTAATAACGAGGTAGTAAGCGATACCCCTGTCGATTCTACCAGAAGTGTTCCTATCTCAGACAAATGAATCCTTGAGGTAACATCATTTCTTACAACTAGAAATCCCATACTATAGTCAAGCTTAGCTCCTCTAGATATAACAACTGTTCTCCAACTCATCTCTATAAGCTCACTTCTTTTTCGTAAAATCCTGTTACGGATTGCTCTATCAGTTTTATATTCTTCTCAGTAATATTATTTGCTATAAGTAACTTCCCAGCGCTTTTGCCTCCATCTACTAATATCGACAAATTCGACGTTGTACTATCACATAACATCATGTTAATTATCTGAAGCACAAGCTTCACCTTGTCTTCTAGGCACAATGCATTATATTCATCTACTTTATCACGCAAAAATTCTCCCTGCCCTTTTAAATTGCTAAAATTAGAATAAATGCCATTTATCAGCTTTTCTACGAGCAGCTTATAAAGCATATCAACCTGATTTTCACTTATATCATCATATTCATTTATCCTCAGTTCTTTGTTTTTCTTTTGCCTATCAGCAAATCTTACCATTGCTTTGATAGCTTTTTCTTCTTCATAGCTTAATACTAATTGATTAGCATTTTTGATAATCAATTGTTTGTTTGACCTGCCAGATAAATTTGCTTTAGCGCCACTTATACTTATAAGCGAATCTATCAGAATCTTACATGAAACAGCCTTTGGATTTTTGTAGCCTAGCACCGTAGTGCAATAATGTTCTAGCTCCTCGTTCGAGCTGATAATCGCCGACACATATTGTGGTATAGTCTCAATGAATCTTTCTCTATTTCCCTTTTTATCATCTCCCTCAATCACGATAAAATATGCCCCAAAAGCCTTATCATATCCTCCATATTTGCTTATATCGCGCAATCTTTCATCACTAGATTTAATGGGTACCTGACCATTGCCTTTTCTCTTAATCTGTTGCTTAAATAAACCACTTTCAGCATTTATATGCTGCATTCTTGTAAATAAGATATTGTTTTTTCTCATTTGCTTTTTTACATCGGCTATAGTTCCACTATCTCCATATATCCAAGCAATCTCACCATTTCTTTCTACTGGTTGCTTATCATGATTTTTATTGTCTGCAAACATTTTACTTATATTGTAAGTTCTTTTTGTATCATGCTTGATATAATTTATCGGATTCTTAGTGAACTTAACATAGTATACATTGCCGCATACTATATTAAGATATGCATCCTTTGCGTGGTGAAGGTCATTTACCTCTCTAACCTTTAGCATATCAAAGTCCTGTCTGAATTTGCTTACAACTGCTGCCTTAGAATATACTATCTTCGACTCTGGTAGCATTTCCCCTAATATTTCTGCTAAAGCCTTAGTACTCTGTCTTGTCTCTACCAGCTGTCTTGATATAAAATCTGCAAGTTCGTTCTCATCAAATGCTGTTTTTCTGGTTAGCCTTGCATACTTTTTTTCTGATATAAAATTATTCTTCTTCCATATATCCCATATATTTTGCATCCTTTTTTGTATATCGGGCTTGATAGGATATTCATCTGATTTAATCTCGTTACATGTCTTATGCACTAAAACACGATTATCCAGGCTATCATCCATAACCTTAGACTGCGGATATATGTGATCTATATCATATACATTTCTATCCCACAAATTTCCAAGCTCTATCTCCTTACCACAATATGGGCATTTCCCCATCTGCGTATAATATAGGAACAGCCTGTCACTCCTAAATTTTGTATCCTCTGTAGAGTCAAGCTCCTTAATCCAATCCCTAGTCTCATCCTTACAATTTTTATACAGCTCCTTTAGCTTATCCTTTCTGCTGTTTGTTCTCTTTGGATTTTTGTCTGGCTCTCTTGCAACCTCTATAAATATCCTTGCAGGTTCCTCCTTCATTATTTTACATATTTCTTTTACTATCTTAATGCTCTGCCATATTGGTCGTTTAACAGCAGGTGATAGGGCAAAATCATCTAAGGAATTATATGTTATCTTATTATCATTCTTCAAATCCGCGTTAAATTTATTAATCTCATCTAAAAATTCATACTTGTTGCTAAGAATTTGCATGAAATTATCATTTGTTTCCCACATCATCTGTATAATTGATAATATCTCGCCACCTTCAGGATTAACCGCAGTAATCCCTTGCAGTAGCTTTTCAGAAAATCTTCCCCAGCCTGTGTATCCAGCATTACAAAGCCTAGATATCTGCTTATCACTAAGCACTGGATATAGCTTCTCAAGCCTTGACTTAAGTAATCCTTTATCTGCCCCAAACAAGGTTATATCCTTAATAATTGCCTCTTTTTCTATATCAGTAATAGCCGTATCAGTAAGCCATTCCTTAAAATCAATATAAGCTGTCATAGAGGCTTTTATATCTCCATCTATACCTGTAATCTCACAGCTTTTTTCTTCCTCTTTATTTATTTTTCCGATAGAAACTAAATATTTTTTTATTTTTTTCTGTGTTACCTTTTTATTTTTCAAGCAAAGATTATTATATATCTGTTGTTTAAGGTCTACACTTATAGCCTCGCCATTTATCTTTATATTATTGATTTCATTTAATACGATAAACTTATTATATAAGATAGAATTCTTAGGTAATACATCCTCTCCTCTAAGGTAGGTACATTTGTTTGTCATATTTTGTATAAATGCCTTAGCACTTTCGTCCTTATCTATCTTCTTATCAAAGTTCCAAGGGTATATCCTTCCACTCTCTTTACGAATTGCCCATGCATGGCTTCTTTTTGAGTCGCCCTTATGATATGTATTTAAAGGTCCTACATAATAAGGTATTCTAAATGTAAGCAGCGAAATAATCTTGTCCTTTACAGTAATCCCATCTTCATCTGTGTTATTTAAAAAATCTAGATATCCAGATGCCCTATCTAGTATTTCCTCTAATTCAATTTTATGTAATTGATATGGCACTACACCATTATCTATTACAACCTGCTTAGGCATAAACGTACCTTGTTCAATTTCTTCTTTTATTATAGCAGCTTCATTTGATTTATTATTTTTAATTATTTCTTTGGCAAATTTATAAAAGTCTTCCTGCGTACATTTTTTTGCTACAGGAATTTTATGCCCATTTTTCTTAGCCATACCTATATAATTTACATAGTTATCGCCATCTACATTTACAAACATCTTATTATATGAAGCTCTATTATCATGCATATCCTTTAGGCATTTCTTTAGTAATGCAAGGTCTTCTCTATGTTTATCATATATATTAACCTTAGCGTCACTATAATACTTCTCGCCAGATAGCATAGTTACAAGCACAGACCAATCATATATGGCCTTACTATATTCTATAACAGTATATCTGTCTCCTACCAGAGCTTTTACTTTGTCTATATTCTCTTCATATTTAGAATCAGAAAAACATAATTCCTGTTCTTTCTTTTCTAATTCATTAAACTCATCTGTATCAAACAAATCACTAAGCTTTACATTTGAGCCGCAGAGCATATCTGCAATACTCTTTTTTACCTTTGTATTACTTCCTATGATATCTTTTATATTTTTCTTTTTATCAGTCTTTGTAACATTTCTATCTTTTAAGATTTCTTCTAGCCTTAATACTGCATCATCCGAAATATCTATTTTATGCTCACTTTCTTCTCCAAAAACATCCTCTACAGCTTTTACAAGATGTTCCCATGCCACTTTAAAATCCGATCCGACATTAAAGCTGCTTCCCTCGAACAAAAAGTGACCTCTGTGCTTTATAATATGATGGCATGCCAAATATACAAGTCTTACATCATATTGCTTGTTTTCACAACGAAGAGCCTGCCTTAAATGATATATCGTTGGAAAATCTATATGATATTTCTTGTCTGTATAATCAGCATCTACAAATAGTGCATATGGCAAATCAACTGAATTTCCCTCTTTATCTCTCTTATCCTCCGGATAATATTTGCTTTCACTTAATCTTTGAAAAAATCCATCATCTACTTTATTTATTTCGTCAGCAAATAACTCCTGAAGCAGCTCTATACGCCATTTTTTTCGCATATTCCGTCTTCTAGAAGTTCTAAAGGTACGTCTTTCTTTTGCTGTCTTTGCCTCCTCAAAAAGGCGTATGCCCCACAATGCTTTTCCATGTCTTTTTATTACCTTGTACGACTTATCCGTTACAGCCCATCCTACAGAATTAGTACCAAGATCTAAGCCCAGAAAATATTCTCCCATATCGCCCCTCCAGTCTAAAGCTATTTAC
This sequence comes from Bacteroidaceae bacterium, assembly GCA_963593765.1. Classification (GTDB taxonomy): domain Bacteria; phylum Bacillota; class Clostridia; order Lachnospirales; family Lachnospiraceae; genus CAVBBU01. The sequence continues at coordinate 11,368 of CAVBBU010000047.1, forward strand.
TTACAATTAAATTTATGATAATCTATAAATGTTTATAAGTCCATACTTATATAACACTGCAAGTTCAAATAAAAATTTATTCAACCCGTCATCCTTGATGACACCGCAGTGTGCGGAATTTGCTCGCGAAAGCGAGCATTTATTTTGTGCTTTTTCCTAATATCGTTAAAATCTTTTCCAGCATTTATCTTTTAGGAAGCCACCTATAATAGATATATCTTCACCTTCATAATATTTAATCAATAGCTCCTTAAATTTAGAAACCTCCTTTTCAGGGATAACTAAAAATCCTTGCCCCTTTGCTATCAAATATTGATTCGCAAATATAACTGATGCTCTCTTATTACCATCAATAAATATCTGTGACTTCATACAATACATACATAATTCAACAGCTTTATCTATAGGTTTATTTTTTGACCTTACAATTTTGTCTATCGATTCCTTAATAACTTCCTCTATCGGAACCCACGGTATATAACTGCTTCCGCCTATTGTCACCGGAACACTTCTTACTCTCCCGCCATCCATATAGAAGCCTTCATTTACAAGCTTTGCTATATGACTTAGCAAATAAAAGTCGGTAGGGCTTTGGATAACATCCTTATCAAGTATAAATTCCCACGCATGCTTTAGATTTAATATCTTTTGAACATCAGAGGCCTTTACTCCATTTACAACTCCATTATCTATAATTTCCTCAATCTGTGGAAATGATGCTCCAACGCCTTCTAGTACAGCCTGGTCGTAAATATTTGATTTCATGTTCAAGCGAGCGAAATCAATATTTTTAAGCACTTTGTCTGAAACTCCTATCTCCTCATAGCCAAGTGCAGCTAATTCTCTTTCGATTTGCCTTATTTGCTTTCTAAGGGCTCTCGCATCCCTCGCATTTTTTAAAAGCAGCTGATACAGCTCGTCAGAATATGTATCTACATATGTTGATGTTAGCTTTCCGGCAATTCTTTTTCTTATATATAAATATTGCCTTCCGCTCTGCTTTTTTATCTCTGGCGAACCATCATATGGCATTAGATTTAGTCTTTCCTGACAGTCTGCTCTATCCTTTAATAATTCATGAATCCTAACCATTTTATTCATGTCATTCTCCTTTTAGGGAACTTTATATAATTTATTTTATACAAAAGTTCCCTAATTTTCAAGAACATTTTAGGGAGCTTTTTTGCCGTTTTCCTCACCAAAAGTTCCCTAAACTATACGGTGCTTCGTATTGTATTTTGCAAAGCAAAATAAGGCTTAACAATATTCTATGAAAATTTCAGAATTGACATATAAAGCTTTCCTCTATAAGGTAAATAAGAATCCTGCTTCGCAGGATTCTCCGCCTGCGGCGGGTCGCAACGCGACATCTTCCATTCCGCCGCAGTGCGATCCAAAGCGGAGCGTTTTTTACTTCATAGGACGTAATTTCCTATGAAGTAAAAAACCGCCAGCATTTGCTGACGGCTTTTTCAATCTTTTTTATAAAATCCACAATACGATACTTATAATGTTCTCGCCTATTCATAGGACTTACAATTTGCTTATTATAATTTTTAGAAATCAACCTCTGTATCATAATAGCAGCACTTAAGCAGCTTCTCCATCTCTTCCTGTGATGGCTGACGAGGATTAGATCCTGTACATGCATCTCCTATAGCATTCTTAGCTATCTCCGGAAGTCTCTCAAGGAATACATTCTCTGGTACGAAGCCCTGCTCTGTTGGATAGCTGTCTGGTCCGTAGTTCTTTATGCAATGAGGTATATTAAGATCATCATTCATCTTACGAAGTGCCTCGATAAGAAGCTTAACCTTCTCGTCATCACTGCTTCCACCAAGATGCATATAGTCTGCTATAACTCCATAACGCTTCTTAGCTGTAGCATCCTTAGCATTGAAGGCTATAACCTTAGGCAGATACATAGCATTAGCTGCACCATGTATAATATGTGCACCATAATCTGCAAATGCAGCACCTGTCTTATGTGCCATAGAGTGAACTATACCAAGCAGTGCATTAGAAAATGCCATACCAGCCATACACTGTGCATCATGCATAACATCTCTCTGGGTCATGTCCTCGTTGTATGAAGGAACTAGTGCCTTCTGAATCATCTCTATTGAATGGATAGCAAGCGCATCTGTATAAGGGCAATTAGCTGTAGATACATATGCTTCTATAGAATGTGTCATAGCATCCATACCTGTATGTGCTACAAGCTTCTTAGGCATAGTCTCTGCAAGCTCCGGATCTACTATAGCTACATCTGGAGTAATCTCGAAATCAGCTATAGGGAATTTAATACCCTGATCATAATCAGTAATAATAGAGAATGCTGTTACCTCTGTAGCTGTTCCTGATGTTGAAGATATAGCACAGAAGTGAGCCTTTGTTCTTAGCTTAGGAAGTCCAAATACCTTGCACATGTCCTCGAAGGTTGTATCCGGATACTCATACTTGATCCACATTGCCTTAGCTGCATCTATAGGTGAGCCACCGCCCATAGCTATAATCCAGTCCGGCTGGAATTTAATCATAGCATCTGCACCTTTCATAACTGTTGTTACAGATGGATCTGGCTCTATTCCTTCAAATAATTCTACTTCCATCCCAGCTTCCTTAAGATAAGCTACTGCCTTATCAAGAAAGCCGAACTTCTTCATACTTCCTCCACCTACACAGATCATAGCTCTCTTACCCTTAAGGTTCCTTAGCTCTGCGAGTGCTCCCTTGCCGTGGTAAACATCTCTTGGTAATGTAAATCTTGCCATATTGCTATCCTCCTTTTAATTTAAAAATATAATAAGATAGCTCTATGGTATATTATTGTTATTTTCTTGTCAATCGATTTTATAAAAATTTAACAATTTTTCTTGCGCTACCAGCGGATTTTTGTGCAATTTTAAGCTTTTGGTATTACACACGAGCCTTTGCCGTATATTCGTAGGCCTCTACCTTGATTACGGTTACACTCCTTGCCATCTTATCACTAATTCTATGCTCGCTGCCTGTCTGCGTTTTCATTAAGAGCTCAAGTGCATTGCATTTTTCATCTATATTTTCTACTATGCTTGCCTTTCCCTTACACATAAAGCTTTCATACCTTGCTCCATATCCGCAAGGTATATCGGCTGTAACCAAAGCTTCGCCTCTATCTATCTCTACAAATACATTTGCATTTTCTCTAAGGCAGTCTAGCTTATGACCTTCATTTGCCGAGTGCATATAAAATGTCAGCCTTCCATTCTCCAGCTTATATCCATAATGGAGTGGAACTACATAAGGAAAATCTCCATCAAACATTCCAAGATGCATATACCTTGCAGCTGCAATAATTTCTTCTATTTTGCAAATGTCTGTAATTTCTCTATCTTTTCTTCTCATAAGCTTCTATCTCCCTTTCTCTTCCCATACCTTTATAATATCACTACAATTACTTTTTCTAAAAACGAAAAATGCATTTGCAAAATAAAGCACTGCATAGATAAGCAAAATTATAGCATCTGATACGGTAGATTTTTGCGTGAGCACTCCGCTTCCAAGCTGTGCATCTGCTCCCAGATAATAAATCATATCTGTTAGAGAATGTAGGAAAATCGTAATCCACATATTCCCAGTTTTTATATAGATGGTCGCAAACAAAAGTCCTGAGCCCGAAGCGTATAATATTTGAAATAATGTTGTAATAGGATCTGCTCCCGAGAAAATATTTAATCC
>CAVBBU010000048.1:0-14694 GCA_963593765.1 Bacteroidaceae bacterium
GAATAATGATAGACCTCATGCAGAGGGAATATCTACAAATACTAAATCAGATATAACCGTTAACGGTGATGTTACGGCTAAAACAGGTGTGGGCACTGCACTTGGTGTATTTTCAGAGGGTGATGATGCTAATATAAATATAGGCGGTGATGTTGAAGCTTCATCTGATAAGTGGGGTGCTAAGGGTGTCTCTGTCAATGGCAAGACTAATGTTACAGTAGGCGGAGATGTTGAGGCAAACGGTGCATCAGAGGAATCAGAATATGGATACGGTGATTGGGCGATAGGCGTGGAAGTCGAAAAGAAAAGCACCGAGAGTGAGGTCAAGGTAGGCGGAAGCGTTTCGGCAGATGGCTATGATGCATATGGTGTTTATGTTCGTGCTTCTAGTAATAGCGGTGGCATCGATATAAGTGTAGGTGGAGATGTTGAGGCATCGGGTACTTATAACGGAAAAGGTATAACAATAATTGATAATGACGATACGGTTGATGTCAAGGTAGAGGGAGATATCAAGAGCTCGGGTACAGGCATATATGTATACAACAGTGGCGAAAATGCTAAGACTAGTGTAACTACCGCAGGTACGCTCTCGGCAGGTGATGGTTATTCTGTATTGGTTGTAAATAACGACGAGAAAGCCGCAGACCCAGAGATAACAGTATGGAAGGTAGAAAATACTGATGCACTTGTAGGTGTATATAATTATGATCTCGGTATTAACGACTATAAAGAGGATAAGGATGCAGAGGAAAAAATCAAGTCTTCTATTAACTACATAATCAAGGCAAATACCACATTAGATGGCAAAGAGACAACAAAGGGACAGATAAAGCTTACAGGAACAAAAGGACAGGTTACAGTAGGTGATAAGACTTACGATACAGCTAATCAAGGTAATGAGATAATAATCAACGTAGAAACAGTAAGAGGCTATAAGTATTCACTTAAAGATAGCCAGGGACTTCTTACTAAGAATGACGACGGAACATATACACTTAAGATTCCTGAGGGTGGCGGCGTAGAGCTTAATGCAGTATTAGAGAAGATACAAAGCTCTAGCTCTGGTGGCTCAAATAGCAGTAGTGGTACATATTCAAATATATGGTCGCAGGATGGCTATGGTTGGATGGCAAGAAAGTATGATGCAAGCTATGCTAATAATGAATGGCTTAAGCTAAGCTGGAATGGACAGACAAGCTGGTATCACTTTAATAGCAATGGATATGCAGATGGTGGTTGGTTTACAGATACAGATGGACAAAAGTATTATCTATACAATGTGCATGATGGAAAGTTTGGATATATGCTTACAGGCTGGAATCTGATAGATGGAAAGTGGTACTTCTTTAATACCCAAAAGCTTGATAATGCATCAGTCGGATCACTTGTTGTTAATGGCAAGACATCAGATGGATATAACGTAGATGCTAACGGAGTATGGATACAGTAATTATATAGAACAATAAAATTCTGCAAATAAAATGGCGACAGCTATGCAACGCAGCTGCATAAGTTGAAATTATAAAGCACTTGGGATATACTAAGGTATGTTTCGGGTGCTTTTTTGATGGACGAGAAACTTAGCATAAGAGCGGTATAAAATATAATTAAGTAACAAAATGTTCAAGCAGAGGATGGATATATGGATATAACAGGAATTTTAGCAAGTGAATTACAGATAGGAAAAAATCAAGTAGAGGCAACTATAGAGCTTATTGATAGCGGCAATACAATACCATTTATAAGCCGATATCGTAAGGAGGTTACAGGTGCTCTTAATGATGAAATTCTTAGAAATCTTGATGAGAGATTAAGATATCTTAGAAACCTTGAGGAAAAGCAAAACCAGGTTATAGCATCTATAGAGGAGCAGGGAAAGCTTACTGAGGAATTAAAGAAGCAGATAGAGAAGGCTACAACACTTGTTGAGGTTGAGGATCTGTATAGACCATATAGACCAAAGAGAAGAACCAGAGCTATGGTAGCTAAGGAAAAGGGCTTAGAGCCGCTATCAGAGCTTATACTTAAGCAGGAGATAGATAAGCCGCTAGAGGAATATGCAGTAGCATATATATCCAATGAAGAGGGCAAGGAGGTTTTATCAGAGGAGGATGCTATAGCCGGAGCTATGGATATCATAGCAGAGAGCATATCTGATGAAGCCGACTACAGAACATATATAAGAGAGCTTAGCATAGAAAAGGGAGTTATTACATCTACAGCTAAGGATGAAACAGTTAAGTCAGTTTATGAAACATATTACAGCTTTACAGAGGGCATTAAAAAATGCACAGGCTATAGAATACTTGCACTTAATAGAGGCGAGAATGAGAAGATACTTAATGTGAAGCTAGAAGCACCAGAGGAGGAGATATTAGATTACCTAAAAAGGCAAACTATAATTAATGATAATCCATATACAACTCCGGTTATTACAGCTGCTATAGAGGATAGCTACAAAAGACTTATAGCACCTGCTATAGAAAGAGAGATAAGAAATATACTTACAGAAAAGGCAGAGGCAGGGGCTATCAAGGTATTTGGAAAAAACCTTGAGCAGCTTCTTATGCAGCCGCCTATAGTTGGGAAAACTGTGCTTGGCTGGGATCCGGCATTTAGAACAGGCTGTAAATTGGCAGTAGTAGATAGCACAGGAAAGGTTCTTGCAACTAAGGTTATCTACCCGACAGCACCACAAAACAAGGTAGAGGATTCTAAGAAAACTCTAAAGGAGCTTATAAACAAATATAATGTCTCACTTATATCAGTGGGCAATGGAACCGCATCGCGAGAATCCGAACAGGTTATAGTTGAGCTGCTTAAGGAGCTGGACAAACCGGTGCAGTATGTAATTGTTAATGAAGCCGGTGCGAGTGTATATTCAGCAAGTAAGCTTGCAACAGAGGAATTTCCTAATTTTGATGTAGGACAAAGAAGTGCTGCATCTATAGCAAGAAGACTTCAGGATCCGCTTTCAGAGCTAGTTAAGATAGAGCCTAAATCTATAGGCGTAGGTCAGTATCAGCATGACATGAACCAGAAGCTTCTTAGTGAGGCACTTGGCGGAGTAGTAGAGGACTGTGTTAATAAGGTTGGAGTAGATCTTAATACAGCATCAGCATCGCTGCTTGAATACATATCTGGAATCAATAAAACACTAGCTAAGAATATAGTTTCATACAGAGAGGAAAATGGACTATATACAAACAGAAAGCAGCTTCTCAAGGTTAGCAAGCTAGGGCCTAAGGCTTACGAGCAGTGTGCAGGTTTTATGCGAATAACAGGTGGCGATGAGCCGCTTGATGCAACGAGTGTTCATCCGGAAAGCTATGAGGTAGCTAAGGAGCTAATTAAGGAATGTGGCTACAGCGAGGATGAATTAAAGCATGGCGGTATATCTGGAATATCTAAAAAGGTAACAGATAAAAAGAAAACTGCTGCAGGACTTGGAATAGGAGAGCTTACACTTGATGATATACTTTCAGAGCTTGAAAAGCCTGCAAGAGATCCTAGAGATGAGATGCCAAAGCCTATACTTAGATCAGATATTATGGAGATGGATGATCTTAAGGAGGGAATGGTTTTAAAGGGAACAGTTAGAAATGTTATCGACTTTGGTGCGTTTGTCGATATAGGTGTGCATCAGGACGGACTGGTACATGTATCTAAGATGTCTAAAAAATTTATAAAGCATCCGCTTGAGGCTGTTAGCGTAGGCGATATTATAGATGTTAAGGTTATAAGCGTAGATAAGGATAAAAACCGTATAGGCCTTTCTATGATACTTGAAGAGTAATGGGATAAATATATGATAATAGAAACATATTCCGAGGAGGAAACACTAGGCATTGCTGAGGCTATGGCAAGAGATATAAAGTCTGGCAGCATTATATGTCTTGATGGAGATCTAGGCACTGGTAAAAGTGTATTTGCAAGAGGCTTTGCAAGAGGCCTTGGCATAACAGAGCCTATAACAAGTCCTACATTTACACTTGTGCAGATACATGAGGGCGATGTGCTTAATATGTATCACTTTGATGTATATAGAATCGATGATCCGAGCCAGATGTATGATATAGGATATGAGGATTATTTTTATTCAGATGGAGTATGCCTAGTAGAGTGGGCAAGTCTTATTAAGGAGCTTATACCAGACTATGCTATATGGGTAAGCATAGAAAAGGATATATCAAAGGGATATGATTATAGGAAGATAACTATTAAAAATCAGTAGGAGCAGTATGAGAATATTAGGAATTGAAGGAGCGGCAAATGTAGCATCAGTTGCGGTTGTTGTTGATGATACAGTTGTTGCGGAATATACAACAGATTATAAAAAAACTCATTCGCAGACTCTTATGCCTATGATAGATCAGATGCTTAGCATGGTAGATATGCCTGTTAGCAGTATAGATGCTATAGCAGTATCTGAGGGGCCGGGCTCTTATACCGGACTTAGAATAGCTGCAGCCAGTGCAAAGGCGATGGCACTTGCACTCGATAAGCCGCTTATTCCTGTATCTACACTTGAGGCGATGGCATATAATATACTCTACGTGGATGGAATAATATGCCCTATAATGGATGCAAGGGCAAGTAGAGTATATAATGGTATTTATAGATGTGTCGGAGAAAATAAAGGCAGCATAGAAATCTGTGCAGAGCCTAGAATTATAGAAATAAAAAAGCTTATAGACGAGCTTAATAAAAAAGAAGAGCATATATATCTTCTAGGTGATGGCCTTAATGCATATAAGGAAAATATATTAGCAGATTTAAAGGCAGAATATACTCTGGCAGCTCCGTCACTTTGTAAGAGCAGGGCAGCACTTGTTGCACTTCTTGGAAAGAAAAATTTTGATAATGGCTTAATGGCAGATGATGGCTGGGCACCTGTGTATTTGCAAAAATCACAGGCTGAGAGAGAAAGAGAAAAGGGCGGTGCTAAGGACTGATATGTGGATACGTCCTATGGAAGAAAATGATATATCACAGCTAGAGTCTATAGAAAGGGAGTGCTTTAGTGATTGCTGGAGTAAGGAGCTGCTTACGCAGACGTACAATCAAAAGCTAGATAGCACCTTTGTAGTAGAAAATGATTGTAAAATAGTTGGATATATTAATATAAGAATTATAGCTGATGAAGCAGAACTGATGCGTATAGCTGTTAAAAATGAATACAGAGGAATGGGTTATGCAAGTCTTATGATGGAGCGTATGCTATGTCTTGCCGAAACGAAAAATGTAAGCATTATAAGACTAGAGGTTAGAGAATCTAACAAAGCGGCTATAGCATTATATAAGAAATTTGGATTTGAAAATGAGGGCGTTAGAAGAAACTATTATCAATGCCCAGATGAGGATGCGATTTTGTTTTGTAAAAAATAAATTTGCAAAATAGAGCTTAAGCACCTTTGTGATATTTTGATATTAATTTTAGAAGGGATAACTATGCTGGATATTTGTCTTCTTGGAACTGGAGGTATGATGCCACTGCCATATAGGTGGCTTACCTCTATGATGGCAAGATGTGAGGGAAGTAATCTGCTTATAGATTGTGGTGAAGGAACGCAGATAGCACTTAAGGAAAAGGGCTGGAGTCCAAAGCCGATAGATATCATATGCTTTACACATTATCATGCTGACCACATAAGCGGTCTCCCGGGGCTACTTTTAACTATGGGCAATGCCGAAAGAACAGAGCCTGTACTTATGATAGGACCTAAGGGGCTAGAGAGAGTTGTAAATGCTATGCGAATTATAGCCCCAGAGCTTCCATTTTCCATTATATATAGGGAGCTTAGTGATGCCGAGGAAACTATAAAGGCAGGACCATATATAATAGAAGCATTTAAGGTTAATCATAATGTTACATGCTATGGATATACGATTAATGTTCCAAGGATAGGAGAGTTTTCAGCAGAAAGAGCAAAGCAGCAAAACATTCCGCTTAAGCTTTGGAATAAGCTCCAGCATGGGCAAACTATAGTTGATGGTGATATTACATATACGCCTGACATGGTTCTTGGAGAGGACAGGAAGGGACTTAAGGTATGCTATACTACAGATACTAGGCCTGTTTCTGTTATATCCGAGAAGGCAAAGGATGCCGACCTTTTTATATGCGAGGGCATGTATGGGGAGGATGGCAAGGAGGCTAAGGCGAGGGAATATAAGCATATGACTATGTATGAGGCTGCTAGGCTTGCTAGCAAGGCAAAGCCAAAGGAGCTGTGGCTTACGCATTATAGTCCTTCATTAAATAAGCCGGATGAATATATAAAAAAGGTTCAGGAGATATTCCCTAGGGCAAGGACTGCAAGGGATGGCTGGACTAAGGAACTAACATATGATGCAAAATGATGAAAAGATAAATATATTAGCAATAGAAAGCTCATGTGATGAAACTGCAGCGGCAGTGGTGACCTCTGGAAGAGATATGCTGTCAAATGTTATCTCATCACAGATAGACCTTCATACAATTTATGGCGGAGTAGTGCCGGAGATAGCATCAAGAAAGCATACAGAAAATATAAATGCTGTTGTTAGGAAGGCATTAGTCGATGCAGGGCTTGGCTTTGATTCTATAGATGCAATAGCTGTTACCTATGGACCGGGGCTTGTCGGTGCACTTCTTGTTGGAGTTTCATATGCGAAGGCACTTGCATATGCACTGGGTAAACCGCTAGTTGGAGTTAATCACATAGAGGGACATATATCTGCAAACTTTATTGCACATAAGAAGCTTGAGCCGCCATTTATGTGCCTTGTTGTTTCTGGTGGACATACTAATCTTGTTGTTGTAGAGGACTATGGCGAATATAGGATTATAGGAAGAACCAGAGATGATGCAGCAGGCGAAGCATTTGATAAGGTTGCAAGAAGCGTTGGGCTTGGATATCCTGGAGGACCTAAGATAGATAAGGAAGCAAAAAATGGCAATCCTCATGCTATAGAATTTCCTAGAGCAAAGGTTGCTGATTCGGTTTATGACTTTAGCTTTTCAGGATTAAAAAGTGCAGTGCTTAATTATCAAAATAGCAAGCTTATGAAAAATGAAGAAATAAATGTTGCCGACCTTGTTGCTTCATTCCAAAAGGCAGTAGTGGATGTCTTAGTAGAGCATACTATAGCTGCTGCTAGGGAGTATGGCTTTAAGAGTATCGCTATGGCAGGCGGCGTTGCATCTAATACCTGCCTAAGAGATGCTATGGATAATGCATGCAGCAGGGCTGGATATAAGCTTTATTATCCGCCGGCAATTCTTTGTACGGACAATGCAGCCATGATAGGAAGTGCTGCATATTATGAATATATTAAAGGGGTAAGAAGTAAATTAGATCTTAATGCATTGCCAAATTTAAGGCTAGGAGAGAGATAATGAAAAGTGTAGCTATAATTCTTGCAGCTGGTGTTGGCTTACGGATGAGGTCAAATACGCCTAAGCAATATATGTATATAGGAAGATATCCTATGCTATATTATAGTCTTGCTACATTTAATGGAAGCAGGGTTAATGACATTATCCTTGTTGTTAATAAGGGCGATGAAAAAAAGTGCCAAAGGGAGTTAGTAAAAAAATACAAGCTAGGCAAGGTTAAGGCTGTAGTTGCCGGTGGCAAGGAAAGAGCAGAGTCAGTATATAATGGGCTTATGGCTTGCGATGAGGATTATGATGTAGCTATTATTCATGATGCCGCAAGACCTATGGTTACTGCAGGCATGATAGATGGAGCATTAAGTGGGGCTTCTATATATAAGGCTATAGAATATGCTGTTCCTGCAAAGGATACGATTAAAAGAGCTGACAGCGATGAGCTGGTTATAGAATGTCTTGATAGAAGTGAGCTTTGGCTCATGCAGACTCCGCAGGCATTTGACTATAAGCTATGTAAGGATTCGTATACAAGGCTTATAGAGGGCGGCGAGGATATAGCGACATATACTGATGATGCTATGGTAGTAGAAAAGCTAGGCGGAGTGGCTACTAAGCTTCTTATGGGCGATTATAAAAATATCAAGGTAACTACACCGGAGGATGCGGCTGTTGCTAGGCTGTATCTTGATGATACCCAAAATCTCCTCAAATAAAAGCTTTGACATCCCCCCTGCATTTTGCTACTATTTTAGATAAAAAACAAGGAGGATTAAAGATGGCTACTATTATCGGAGAGGGTATTACATTTGATGACGTATTACTTCAGCCTGCTTATTCTAATGTTATAGGAAATCAGGTTGATATATCTACAAGACTTACTAATAAGATTAGGCTAAACATACCATTTATGAGTGCAGGCATGGACACAGTTACAGAGCACAGGATGGCTATAGCTATGGCTCGTCAGGGCGGTATAGGTATCATTCACAAAAATATGTCTATAGAAGCACAGGCAGAGGAAGTAGATAAGGTAAAACGCTCCGAGTATGGTGTTATCACAGATCCATTTTATCTCTCACCTGATCAAACGCTTGCAGATGCAGACGAGTTAATGTCTAAATTCCGCATATCTGGTGTACCTATAACAGAGGGTAAAAAGCTAGTCGGAATACTAACAAACAGAGACCTTAAATTTGAAACAGATTACAGCAAAAAGATAAGAGACTGCATGACTAGTCAAAACCTGGTTACTACACTTGAGGGAACGACCTTAGACGATGCAAAAAGTATACTAGCAAGGGCAAAGGTAGAAAAGCTGCCTATAGTAGATAAGGACAATAACCTAGTTGGTCTAATAACTATCAAGGATATAGAAAAGCAGATTAAATATCCAAACTCAGCAAAGGACGAGCAGGGGAGACTGCTTTGCGGAGCAGCTCTTGGAATAACTGCAAATGTTCTTGATAGATGTAAGGAGCTTGTATCATCTAAGGTAGATGTAGTCGTTCTTGATTCTGCACATGGACATTCGGAAAATGTTATAAGGTGCGTTAGAATGATTAAGGAGGCTTATCCGGAGCTTCAATTAATAGCAGGAAATGTAGCAACAGGAGAAGCAACAAAGGCACTTATAGAGGCTGGCGTTGACTGCGTTAAGGTTGGTATAGGACCTGGCTCTATATGTACTACGAGAGTAGTTGCAGGAATAGGCGTTCCGCAGATAAGTGCGATAATGGATTGCTACAATGTAGCTAAGGAATACAACATACCTATAATAGCAGACGGTGGAATCAAATATTCAGGAGATACAACTAAGGCACTTGCCGCAGGCGGCTCTGTATGTATGATGGGATCACTTTTTGCAGGCTGTGATGAAGCACCTGGTGACTTCGAGCTGTATCAAGGAAGAAAGTATAAGGTATACAGGGGCATGGGCTCTTTAGCTGCTATGGAAAATGGCAGCAAGGATCGTTACTTCCAAAGTGATGCAAGAAAACTAGTTCCAGAGGGAGTAGAAGGAAGAGTTGCTTACAAGGGCTCTGTTGAGGATACTATTTTCCAGATGGTAGGCGGCTTAAGATCAGGTATGGGTTATTGCGGTGCAAAGGATATACCTACGCTGCAGTCTAGTGCGAAGTTTATAAAGATATCTGCAGCAGGACTTAAGGAAAGCCATCCGCATGATATACATATAACTAAGGAAGCACCAAACTATAGTACAGAAGGATAAGAATTGAAATCAAATACTAAAAAAATATATACCGTAGCAATAATACTACTTGTAGTGCTTATAGCTGCGGTATTATTGTACGAAAAGAAAAATAATAAAACCACCGCAACCATAAGCAAATCTGCCTATATGATGGATACTATTATAGCTATTAGTCTTTATGGAGATGATGCTAAAAAAGAAGATGTTCTTGAGGGAAGCATAAAACTATGTGAGCAATATGACAGCATGCTCTCTATAGATGATGAAGGCAGTGAGATATATAAACTAAATCATAGAACAGCAGGGGAAAATAAAATTAAAACTACAAAGGAGGTAGCAGAGCTTATATTGGCAGCACTTAGCTACTGCGATATGTCAAATGGAAGCTTTGATATAACTATAGAGCCTGTTAGCAGTCTTTGGGATTTTAATTCCGACCTGCCATCGCTTCCGAATGATGCGAGTCTGAGTGCGGCGCTAGCGGCAGTTGATTATCACAACGTATCAGTAGACGGCGAGTATATAATCTTTGCAAATGACGACACTAGGATAGATATAGGTGCTATTGGAAAGGGTTATATAGCAGATAAGGTGGCTGCATATCTAAGGGAGAATGGCATTACAAGTGCGATTATAAACCTTGGTGGCAATGTCCTTTGTATCGGAAGCTATAATAATGATCAAAATTTTAATATAGGTCTTATGAAGCCTTATTCAAATAGCAGTGAGGTGATAGAAACTCTATCTATAGATAATATGTCTGTGGTATCATCAGGCGTATACGAAAGATGCTTTGACCTTGACGGGGTGCATTATCATCATATACTTAATCCTAGAACCGGATATCCATATCAAAATGGCCTTACTCAGGTTACTATAATTACAGAAAGCTCTACAGCAGCGGATGCATTAAGCACAGTAGTATTTTGCCTTGGAGAAGAGGAAGGAGCTAAGCTGGTAGAAGGGCTTGACGGTACATATGCTTTTTTTGTACATGAGGACGGAAGCCTAACATATACAAGTGGGGCTGAAAAGCTTATAAAGAAGTAGTAGCCAAATATAAGAGTAGACGAGAAGCAGCAAACATACTGATAAAAAAGTCGTTAAAGCAGGTCGGTAAACAAAATAAATTTGCTTGATAATAATCACTAAAATGCTATAATAATTAAACGTATATGAAACGGAGGTATTACTATGAATAAGATATGCGGTAAGCTTGCATTATTTGCAGGCGGTGTGCTTTTTGGAACAGCAGGAGTACAGATACTTGGAAGCAAGGATGCTAAGAAGGCATATACACATGCGACAGCAGCAGTGCTAAGAGCTAAGGACTGCGTTATGACTACAGTAACTACTATAAGGGAAAATGGCGATGACATATTAGCAGATGCTAAAGCCATAAACGAAGAGAGAGCTCAGAAGGAAGCTGAGAAAAACGAAGAGCTTTAATAGCAACTACAGCCATTATGGGAATGACCTATAATGGCTTTTGTTTGCGTGGAGGAGATATGAAAAAGGTTATACTACACGAATCAAAGGGTAGAATCAGAGTACATATAGGACAAAAAAAGCTGACCTTGCAGCAGGCTGATGCATGGGAATATTATATCAGAGAGCATGAGGACGTTACTAAGGTTAAGGTATATGACAGAACCGGAGATATAATAATAGTATATACGGGTAAGAGAGAGCATATAATAGACCTTATAAAGAGCTTTGATTATGATAAGGCATATGAGCTAGTTCCTGAGCATACAGGCAGGCAGCTTAACAGAGATTACGAGGATAGACTGACATTTACCATTATAAAAAGGGGAATGTCGGTGATATTTTTGCCGGCACCTGTAAGATATGTGGTATCAACTGTCAGAGCTGTTAAATATATTTTTAAGGGACTTGATTGCCTTCTTAGATGTCGCATAGAGGTTCCTGTACTTGATGCAACGGCTATAGCAGCATCACTTATTAGAGGCGACCATGAAACCGCAGGCTCTATAATGTTCCTCCTCGGGCTAGGCGAAATACTTGAGGAGTGGACACATAAAAAGTCTGTAGATGACCTTGCAAGAACTATGTCTCTTAATGTAGATAAGGCATGGCTTATATCTAGCAGTGGACAGGAGATACTTGTACCAGTTAGTCAGATAACAGTTGGAGAGGCAGTAGTAGTTAGAACGGGGAACATGATACCGCTTGATGGCAGAGTTCTTTCGGGCGAAGCGATGGTTAATCAGGCGTCTATCACAGGTGAGTCACTTCCAGTTAGAAAGAGCGAGGGTAGCTATGTATATGCAGGAACTGTAGTCGAAGAAGGTAGCTGCACAGTAACAGTAGATAAGGATACAGGAAGCGGCAGATATGACAGAATAGTTAAGATGATAGAGGAGTCCGAAAAGCTCAAATCATCTACAGAGGATAAGGCATCACATCTTGCAGATAGCTTAGTTCCATACAGCCTTGGTGCTACAGCACTTACCTATCTTATTACTGGAAATATTACGAAAGCTATATCTATACTTATGGTAGATTTTTCATGTGCACTAAAGCTTGCCATGCCTATATCTGTTCTTTCTGCTATGCGAGAGAGCAGCAGCCATAAAATATCTGTAAAGGGTGGTAAGTTTATGGAGGCTATGGCTGATGCAGATACGATAATTTTTGATAAAACTGGAACACTTACCTATGCACAGCCAAAGGTGTCTAAGGTTGTAGCCTTTGGTGGCAATGATGAAAATGAGATGCTAAGGCTTGCTGCCTGCCTAGAGGAGCATTATCCACATTCTATGGCAAATGCAGTTATAACCGAGGCCAAAAGGCGAGGGCTAAATCATGAAGAAAAGCATACTAAGGTTGATTATGTTGTTGCACATGGAATAGCAAGTGCAGTAGATGATAAGCAGGTATGTATAGGAAGCTATCATTTTATATTCCAGGACGAGGGCTGTGCTATTCCTGCTGAGGAAAAGGAAAGGTTTGACAGCTTGCCTGCAGAGTGCTCTATGCTTTACCTTGCTATAAGTGGAAGACTTGCAGCAGTTATATGTATAGAGGATCCGCTTAGAAGCGAGGCAAGAGCTGCTATAGAGGGCTTAAGAGAGCTTGGCTTTAGTAAGATAGTTATGATGACTGGCGATAATAAAAAAACTGCAAGCGTTATAGCCAGTCAGGTAGGAGTGGATGAATACTACGCAGAGGTTCTGCCAGAGGATAAGGCAGCATATGTTAAGAAGGAGCATGAGCTAGGTCGTAAGGTGGTTATGATAGGTGATGGTGTCAATGATTCTCCGGCACTTTCTGAGGCAGATGTAGGAATAGCAATAAGTGAGGGTGCTGCTATAGCAAGAGAGATAGCAGATATAACTATATCATCAGAAAACTTAAATACCTTGATTTTATTAAGAAGAATAAGCATGGCTCTTATGGAAAGAATTGATAGTAATTATAAATTTATAATGTCATTTAATTTTATGCTTATAGTGCTTGGCGTACTTGGGGTGCTTCCGCCTGCATCATCATCACTACTGCATAATATGTCGACGCTAGGAATAGGCTTAAAGAGCATGACTAATTTGATAGAGGAATAAATCATCGTGAATAATATATCGAAAAAAGATAGAATACTAGGAGCAATGCTTGCACTTTTTGGAGGTGCACTTTGGGGACTTTCAGGAACTATAGGTGAATTTCTTTTTACAAGAAAAGCAGTATCTAGCTTGTGGCTAGTGCCATATAGACTTCTAGTTGCAGGAATAATACTTTTAATATATTGCATTTTGAAATTTGGAATAAAATATATTACAAAGCCATTTACAGTAGCACTTCATAGAAAGGAGCTGCTGGTATATGCTATCTTTGGAATTACACTTAGCCAGCTAGCTTATTTTATGACTATACAGCTTTCAACAGCTGGCATCGCAACTATACTTCAGGATCTAAGTCCTGTTTTTATACTTATATGTGTTTGTATAGCAGGGAAAAGATTGCCAAGCCTTGGAGAGGTAACAGCTATAGCATTAGCACTTTTTGGAGTAATGCTTCTTGTTACGCACGGAAAACTAGGAGACTTTGCAGTATCACCTGGTGCGCTGATTATGGGTGTAATCACAGCCTGCGGCGTAGTAGTATATAATCTTTATCCTCAAAATATATTAAAGACATATAATATTATACTTCTTCAGGCATGGTCATTTTTAATTGGTGGAATAATACTGTGCATTATTTTTAGACCATGGACTAGAACTCCCGAAATAGTAGACTGGCAGGTTATGCTTGGCTTTGCAGGCGTTGTTATTACAGGAAATATTATGGCATTTAATATATACATGCTAGGCGTTAGTAAGATAGGTGCACAAAAGGCGGTGCTGTATGGCTTTACAGAGCCTATAACAGCAGCACTTCTATCAAGCCTTCTACTTGGAGCAGACTTTACTGTATGGGATGGAGTGGGCTTTGCATGCGTGTTTGTGATGCTGGTGCTGCTGTCGTTAAGGAAGGACTAATTACAGAGGTGGTGTCAAAATGGATAGAGCTTTAAGATGGAATCAGATGCCTGTTGGAACGCAGCTAGCTAATGTAGGCGGTGAAATCAGCCGTGCAATAAGATGGAAGAATAAAGGAGAGAAGGATAAGGAGCTTAGCTTTCTAAAAAAAGCAATGGAATTTCTTGATTTAACTATAAGTGATCCTAAAAATCAGAAGCGATTAGGAGAACTTAATGAATGTAAATATGAGCTCAATGATTTTTTCTTTGGTGGTAACACATATCAAAATACAGATGAAAGCTTGATGAAATTTTACGATTCGTTTATCTGAGATAGTTGCACACATGCCCTACATAATGGCATGTGTCTGCTCGAGGGCTCTAGTTCTCAAAATAGGGAGGCTTCATGTTACTTCAAAATTGGAATTCAGAGTATATCCGAAATTTCTTAACAACTTTGTTGTTTAGAAATTTCGCACACTTTCTGATCCGATTTAGTCGGGAAGAAAGTGTTCCCGTACAAAGAGTGTGAGCAGCGCATAGCGGTTTCCAGCGTAGCTGCGAGCACTGCTTTATACGGGATATACGACTGTTTGTAAAATATATTTATAATATGAACTT
>CAVBBU010000049.1:0-14666 GCA_963593765.1 Bacteroidaceae bacterium
CTAGAGTGCGAACGTACCTGCATAATACGTATGTGCTGTGAGAAGGGCGTATGTTTGCATAAAACTGATCTATAGAATTAATTTTATTGAAATAAAAATCGTAATTTTTAAGTAAATCAAAAACTAGCGAAGAATTAAAAGCAACGCTAGTCTTTGAAATTTATATTATAAATATATTTTACAAACAGTCGTATATTCCGTATAAAGTAGCGCTCGCAGCTACGCTGGAAACCGCTATGCACTGCTCACACTCTTTAGTCGGGAACACTTTCTTCCCGACTAAATCGGATCAGAAGGTGTGCGAAATTTCTAAATAACAAAGTTGTTAAGAAATTTCGGATATACTCTAATTCGTTAATTTAAATATTTAAATACAAGTTATATTATACAAGTCTTAAATACTAGAATTTATCTAACCCATGCTCCGCTTGCATCTACCGTATAGTTATCCGGTGTTACTGTATTCGCATACATAGAGCCGAATGGGCGGTTGTCATTAAGGTTGCTATATATCCAGAAGCCTGTCGATGCATCAAAGCTGTATGTAGGAGCAGCTGGTGGTGCTGCAAAGTAATAGTCCTTACCATTTATACTTTGCCAGCCTGTTAGTGCTTCTCCTGTGCTTAGAGATAGGTAGTACCAGTAGCCGTCCTGTGGCTCGTTATACCAGCCGTATAGCTTACCCATGTTTTCATCACAGTAATACCACTTATCCTCTAGCTTATCATATATCCAGCCAGTTACTAGGTATCCATCAGAGCCAAATGCATAATATTCATTGCCTGCCTTCTGCCAAAGGATCTTCTCTACCTTGTTACCATCCAAATCTGTTACAGTAGTTCCCTTAGCTAGGATGCCGTCAGAATTTCTGTATTTCCAGCCTTTACTATCTTTTATCCAGCCAGTGCTTACACTTGATGAGCTGCCACCTGCGCTACTACTATCCTTCTTACCTGTTGCAGGTATCTCAAAATATGACTTAGGCTTATCTACAAGTGTTCCTAGTGTAGCCGGATATATAAACCACTCACTGCAGTGGCTGCACTCAAAATGCTCTCTATATCCTACTTCCGTGCTAGTCGGAGCCTTCTCATCAACCTTAGTAACTATATGGTCACCTTGTCTATATTCGCACTTAGTACAGACATTATCTTCACCCCATACATGATCCGAAAGATCCGTAAAGCCTTCCTTCGTATCCTTGAATGGACAGTTTTGATCTGTGCACTTATATCCATGCTGCTTATCATCATATGGAGTTAATTCATCACCAGGCGTACATGTATGCTTTATCCTTTCAGCCTTTACAGCATAGGCTAATGTACTTCCCTTCTCTACAGGAATCTCAAGCCAGACCTTGCAGCTTTCTGAATAAGGATCTATAGCTGCTGCAGCTATTCCTGTCGTTGCTGCAATCTCATCTACTGTAACCTTAATCTCTTCATTTCCGCTTATCTGCCTGCTGTAATACCAGTCTACATCACCGCTCTTACCCTGCACCACAAGAGCTACGTCTGATGTTGTACTGCCCTTCTGCGCTATTATATAGCCCTTATAGCTCTCATAGGCCTTAACACTGCCAATGCTTTCATTAATACCATTAAAGCGAAGCATCATTGCATCCTGCTTTTTTACAATATTTCCATCATCATCAAGCTCATCACACGTAGAAATAATCCCTCCTACTGCTGTTGTACTCGTTGCAGCTGGAGCAGCGGAGGCAAAAAGGACGTTTGAAAGATTCAAATTTGAAGCGGGGCGCACGCCGATGCTGAAAAAGTTCACTTTGCTGTAGCCCACGCCGTAGCTGTTGGAGACGACGCCCGGATCCGCGATCAAGCTGTAGGCATAGCTACCACTATACGGCGACCGCAGCCAGAACCAATAGTAATCCCCACTTGCTGGCTTCGGCCAATATGCATCCATCGCTAGTATCTTTTTGCCCTTTTCACTTCCTACATAAAACTTTGTATCATCCTGTCCATCAGCCCACGGATAGCTTGCTTTCTTGCCATTATAATCCCACGCACCTAGGTAGAGCTTATCGCTGGTTGTATAGTAATTTGGCTCATCAAGATATGCATTCTTCTTTTTTCCTCTAAAATCATCTGTTCTTACCTCAGTTGCCTGAAGCAAATCCAGTTCAGCTTTACTAAACAACTTTGATTTACCGTTAGATGCGTACCTATCCGCAGATATATTAGTAACACTATCATCTATAGCCTTTTCGTCTACTATCTGCTGGAGAACTTGTCTTATATCACTTGCTCCGTAATGGTTTGGTGATACATTTGTTGGTGCTCCTGTGCCTTCTTCGTATGCTCCCATATCTGACGTGCAGTCTTTATCTGTATTATAATCATTTTCAAACATTACAGATGGCTTGGTATCGCTTTGATAATAAATCATATTGCTGTCTGCAAAGATGACTGTGTTATCCTTACCCTCATTCACACCCTTATCACCGCCTAGGATGTACCATTCCTGAGCACTCCCATCCTCGTTCTTTCCGAATTTAAGCTTGCCTTTTGTACCTGTAAACTTACCCTCATCATCATACTTCGGTGTAAATGTATCATCTGCAAGAGTATCCTTATCTGCATACGCAGCTACACTAGGTGTATTGTCTGTCTCTGCATGTATGCTTATGCTATCTACTGCTGACAGCGAAAGCCCCATCAGCATACTTGCTGTAAGCAGCAGTGCCATCCCACTTTTCATCTCTGCTTTAAACATAAATCTCCCTACTCCTCTTACTCAACAATTTGTATTGCCATTTTTATATGTTATCATACCCCCCCCCGTTAGTCAACGCTAACTTGTCTACATTATGTCAATCCGTCTAACAGCATCCCAGCCACTCCATTTCCTACAGTAACTTCCCTCCCTAAAATCGCACTAATATCCTGCGATTTCCCCCACTCTTACAGAATAAAGGAAAAAAATTTAAAAAAATTAGCACTCGCCTCTTGACAGTGCTAACAATGCGTGTTATAGTACAGCTATAACAAAGCTAACCTAAATAAAAAGGAGGAATTAATTATGATGTATATGCCTAGTATATTTGGAGATAATTATTTTGATGTTGACACTATGATGGATTGGCCTTTTAGCCTAGATTTCTTTGATAATAAAAGAAATCCGCTATATGGCAAGCACCAGAAGAATCTTATGAAGACTGATATCAAGGAACAGCCTGATAAGTATTGCTTAGATGTAGACCTTCCCGGATTTAAGAAGGACGAGCTTCACCTAGAGCTTAAAAATGGCTATATGACCATCAGTGCAAGTAAGAGCCTAGATAAGGATGAAAAGCAGCAGGACGGAACCTATCTAAGACGTGAGCGTTATAGTGGCTCAATGGCTAGAAGCTTCTATGTAGGAGAGGGTGTAAAGCAGGAGGATATCAAGGCTAGGTTTGAGGATGGTATCCTTAAAATCGAGGTTCCTAAAAAAGAGGCCGCAAAGACTGTACAAGAAAATAACTATATAGCTATCGAAGGTTAATATAGAAGCTAAGAATTATAAAAGGTGGTGCCTTTTAAGTGGCATCACCTTTTAGCTTTATAGAAAATTACAAAAGAGCCACGCTCCGTACGGAATGCAGCTCTTAAATTGCAAATTATTAATTATTCAACTACATATGGCATAAGAGCGATATGTCTTGCTCTCTTTACCGCATTAGTAATCTCTCTCTGGTGCATAGCACATGTACCAGTAATTCTACGAGGAAGTATCTTACCTCTCTCTGATACATACTTCTTCATAGTTGCAACATCTTTATAATCAACCTTCTTTGTAGCATCCTCGCAGAAAGCACAAACCTTCTTTCTTCTACGCATGCCCATACCAGGTCTTCTAGTTCTTGGACCATCTGCCTTATCTGACTTGTTAAATGCCATCTTAATAATCCCCTTTCTCACCTTGGCTATGTCTTAAACCCTTATCATAGCACCCTCGGCGTTATCTAGTTGAATGGAAGTCCCTCATCCTCGACTCCATCCGGAATGTTCATAAATCCATCTGAGCTTGCTGCCTCTGGTGAAGGCTTCTGGCTGGCACTGTAGCCGCCATCACTTGCACCCTTGCTGTCTGCAAACTCCTGACTGTCTACTATAATCTCTGTAGTATAAACCTTCTGTCCTTCCTTGTTAGTATAGCTTCCTGTTTGGATGCGGCCAGAAATAAGAACTCTCATTCCCTGACGGAAATACTTCTCTGCAAACTCGCCTGCCTTATCAAATGCAACGCAAGGTATAAAATCCGCATTCTGCGCACCGTCTTGACTATTCCTGCTTCCACGTCTGTCTACTGCAAGTGTATATCTTGCTATAGCCATGCTTCTTTCGCCGCTGCTGTATCTAACCTCAGGATCTCTTGTAAGTCTACCCATTATTATAGCTCTATTCATATTTTCCTCTCCATATATGACCGTCGCCGATCAAACTAAGCCTCGTCTTCTTTAACGATAAGGAATCTAACAACCGGCTCCATAATACGAATATGTGCTTCTACTTCAGCTGGTGTTGTTGGATCCTCTGACTCGAAGTGTATGAAGTAATAATAAGCATCCTTCATCTTCTGGATGTCGTAAGCAAGTCTTTTCTTGCCCCAATCATCTACGCTATTAACAGTACCATGGAATCTTGTTATATATCCCTGAACCTTCTCAAGTGCTGCTGCTCTAGCGTCATCTTCGAGCTTTTCGCTAAGTACGAGTGCTAACTCATATTTACTCATCTGCTCTACCTCCTTTTGGTCTCTGGCCTCCGATTCAGCTTCGGAAGCAAGGTCTTTGTGTGTCACGAATATAAATTTTATCAAATTGTGCCCTAAAGTGCAAGATTTTATGATAGAATATTCCTACTAATGCGAGGATTTTTTATATGATTACTTTACATAAATCTATAGTGCTATGCGGCTTTATGGCTGCAGGCAAAACAACGATCGGGAAAATGCTATCTACGCGGCTAGAGCTTCCCTTTGTTGATACAGACAAGCTTATAGTCAAAAAATGTCAAATGCCTATACCTGATATTTTCAAACAATATGGAGAGGCTTATTTTCGTGATGTGGAATATGAGGTTGCTAAGGCTATAAAGGATTTAGATCCATCTGTGGTTTCTAGCGGTGGCGGTATGCTAACCTTTGAGAGAAATGCTAAGGCACTTAGTAGCTCCTCTATAATTATATGCCTTGATAGAGATTTTAATAAGCTATATGCTAAGCTTAAATCCGACTCAACAAGACCTATGGTATATAACAAATCAGAGGAAGAGGTTAGAGCACTATATAATACGCGAATGAGCTTATACAAAAAATATTCTACATATGTTATAGCTAATAACCATTCTGCCTCTGACTGTGTAGATAATATTATAAGGCTGCTTAGTAAAAGCACTTCTTATTAATTATCATTTTTTGTAATTATCTTTTTTATATTTTTTTCAAGCTGTACTCTGGGAATCATAAGCTGATGCTCACAGCCACAGCATTTTAATCTAAAATCCTGTCCTATTCTAAGCACCTCCCATTCACTGCTTCCGCAAGGGTGCTTTTTCTTAAGCCTAACTATATCTCCAACATTAATTTGCATACTTATATACCTACTGCCTCTGCTAAAACCTCACCTATCTTATCATCTATTATAAGATCCGCTCTATTATCTACTGATGTAGCTGACTTGTTAATAAGCACAAGCTTATTTCCATTATAATAATTAATTAGTCCTGCTGCAGGATAAACAACTAGTGACGTTCCGCCTATTATAAGCATATCTGCATTAGCTATGGCTGAAACCGCAGCTTTTATAACATCATCATCTAAGCCTTCCTCATATAAAACTACATCAGGTCTTATAATTCCTCCGCACTCACAGCGTGGAATCCCATCGCAATTAGTTATGGCACTTAGGTCATATCTCTTACCGCAACGCATACAATAATTTCTATGCACTGATCCATGCAGCTCTAATACATTTTTACTTCCTGCCATTTGATGAAGTCCGTCTATATTCTGTGTTACTACAGCC
The DNA here is from genome assembly GCA_963593765.1 of Bacteroidaceae bacterium. GTDB lineage: Bacteria > Bacillota > Clostridia > Lachnospirales > Lachnospiraceae > CAVBBU01. The sequence goes on from CAVBBU010000049.1 coordinate 6,032, forward strand.
CTAAGCTTTCCTACCTCTTCAAGCCTTGCAAGTGCTATATGTGCCTTGTTTGGCTTAGCATCAGTATATATCATCTTATCTCTATAGAAATCATAAAACTCCTCTGTATGGTGAATAAAAAAGCTATGGCTTACTATAGTTTCTGGCGGATATTTATATTTTGTATTATATAGTCCGTCCTGACTTCTAAAATCAGGTATGCCACTTTCTGTAGATACTCCGGCACCCCCAAAGAAAACTATGCTGCTAGATTCATCTATCCATTTTTTAAGCTGATCTATCTTATTCATTTTATTACCTCTTAAAAAAAACTTTGCTAATTTGCCACCATACGCTATCTGCTCTAATATAGCAAATTATATCAAGTCACTAGATACTCATATACTTATTTACACAAGCTCATCAAGCCAAACTCCATTATAGGTCTGTACCCTTTCACACCAATTAGCCTTATATATTTTTCTATATCCAAAAAGCCACTGCGTAAGCTCTGCTATGCTATATTCTAATGCCTTATTTGTATCATCATAATTATCTAGTCTTTCTATAGTAGAGCCCTTTCTTCCTATATTCCAAAGCCATACGCCTTCATTTTCCACGATGCCTTTATCAGTAATTTTAATAACAACTGAAATCAGATCTTCCTTTTCTTCTTTTTTTAGATGAATTGCAGATAAAAAGCTTTTTAGATTAACTATCCTTGCCATAATCATAGGCTTATCCTCTGCCGTGCGTGAAACATATTCCTCGTTACAAAGAAGAACTCTTTGCCTTTTTTCTTTTATACCTGTTACTGCTCTTACTCCGACAAGCTCGCCGACTTCATTATATAGCATATATAATTTTCCGTCTTCGCTATCAAGCTCGCTAAGAAGCCTATCCATATATATATCATCTCTTACATTATATATATCATACCTAGCTTTTAAAAAGCTATTCATCCAGCTTAAGGCAGTCGCCCTGCCTTCCTCTGTAAATTCTTTTTCGCTAAGCTTAGCCGTGTCTGCTATTTTAAGCTTTGGCATATCGAATATAAATTCAAAATCAAACGGAGTATAGTAAGCCTTTTTTGCGGGCATAAGCCATGTCCACGGAATATCATTTTTATACATATCATGCAGCATACGCTCCATAATAAGACGCATATATCCTTTTCTTCTACAGCCATCCTTTGTTGCAACTGCGACTATATAATCCGTATTATATGTATCCTCTCCAACCTGCGTTTTATATGGATTAAGCTGAAGCATAGACAGAACCTGTCCACCCTCTTCATATACAAGTATCTTATTATTTTTAGTTACTGTATTATAATAAAATTTATCTACAAACTCATCCGAGTCCTCTGGAAATGCTGCCTTATATAACTCCTTTGAGCTTTCCTTTTGATTGTCCTCTAAATATCTAATCATATATCAGCCTTCCTTAAAGTCTAATTGCTCTACGTAATATTTTCTTGCATATCCTATCGGATCGTAGCTTAGCTTTGCCTGCCTCAAATTATCAAGCCCCATGTCATCTTCCCTATTAACAAGTCCTGCATCAGGAAATTCTCTAAGCAAAAATTCTCTGTTGATATACTGATATAGTCCTCTAATATTTGGATTTGCCTTTTCTATATGTACTATGACCATGTCCTCAAACTGGTTATAGCTTCCTATGGTAAATGCTTCCATAACGCCATCTACTCTTACGCAGCCCATATGTATATTAAGTATGCTGCAATTTTTAAGAATACTATGTATTCCATCTACCTCTGCCTCTAGGTGCTCCTCTATATCATCTGCTTTTGCTATTCTCCATCTATCTAAAAAGCTAAATACCTCATCCCTATCCGAGCAGCACATAGTACTGTACTCGTATCTTCCATCGTAGGTTTTGGTAAAATAATTAAGATTATTTTTCTTCTTGTGAAGCTTCTTTCCAGATAGCGTTCTAAGTGCATTGCCACTATATAGATAGTCCTTTAAATCCTCTTCTTCCCTTACTAAAAATCTATCCTGTGGTAGGTCTAGAACCTTAATAGCTTCTTCGTCTGCAAGATAAATCTTAAATGGTTTTTTAAGTACATTATTAAAATAATTAACCATAGTATAAAAGCAAAATTCAAGGTCGGAATTTTTGCAAAGAGGCATAGCAGCAAATGGCTCCTTATCATCGCCCATAAGCCAAAGAAGCCCTGCAGGTCTGTTATCCCTTGTAGCTATGCTTGCTCTTACATTGTAAAAATCCTTCCACAGATAGCTTTCAAGGCTTACACTATCGCAGGTCTTATTAGGTCTTAATCCATAAAAATAATTATAATTAATAAGATCCTCTGCCTCTAATAGCTTAAAGCTTAAATCAGTGCATATGTCCATATATTATATATATTCCTTTAGCTTTTCCTTTGTATTATATTCCGGATTATCAAGTACTATATTAAAAAGCCTATTAAGTATATCGCCAAGCTGCCGCCCCGGCTTATATCCCATAGCTATAAGGTCGCTACCAGTTATAGCCATAGTCTTTAGGCTAAGGCAATCTCCCCTTGTAATAATAATATCTACAATGCGTGCAATCTCATCTATATCCGCTTTACCTTCTGCACATATTCCAAAGCCTAATTTTTTAAGCTCTAAAAGCTCCTTAACTATCTCTATTCCATAGCTTGAAAGCATCCTTCGTATATCTGTTTCTGTAGTCGGCATTTCGACATTTAGTTCTCTTACTAAAATACATGCCTTATTTTTTGTATCATTGTCTGCCTTTAGCTCTGACAGTGCAGCCTTTAACACCGCCTCACTGCTTTCTGAGGCAAATGCAGCCCATCTAACATATCTTTCTTTTTTTAAATGCTTTATATTATTTATTTTTTCCGTCAGCTTTATATTTGCCAAAGCATCTGCCATATATCCTGCTATATCTGCATCATATATAAGCTTAATATATTCCGGATTATCTGAAAGCAGAGTTTTATTAAGCTCTGTATATATTCTTTCCTTACTTATATTTTTTAGTCTACTGCCTAGCTTGCATATATACTCCCATGTTCCCTTATCTATACTAAAGCCTAGCTGTGCTGAAAATCTAATCGCTCTAAGTATTCTAAGTGCATCCTCAGTAAATCTTTCACTAGGGCTTCCTACGCATCTTATAATTTTCTTTTCTATATCACTAAGTCCGCCATATATATCTACTAGTCCATCGCCCTCTGAATATGCCATAGCATTGATGGTAAAATCTCTGCGTTTTAAATCCTCTGTAAGACTAGCTGTATATGTAACTGCCTTTGGATGTCTGCTATCCTCATACTCACCGTCTATTCTGTACGTAGTTACCTCGTAGCTGTTTCCACTCATTCTAACAGTTACTGTGCCATGCTCTATTCCGGTATCTATAGTTTTTCTAAAAAGTTTCTTGATTTCATCCGGCTTTGCGGCTGTTGTTATATCCCAATCTCCCGGAGTTCTTTTTAAAATGCTATCACGAACACAGCCGCCTACTGCATATGCTTCGTAGCCGGCTTTGTTAAGTATCTCTATTATTTTTTTAACGTCTCTTGGTATATTAATATACATATATTTTTAATATGCTCTGCCCCAATAAACCATCTTCTTTGCTGGCTTACCACAGCATATACATACATCTGATATGTGCTCCTGCTTAAATGGCATACATCTGCTGGTTGCCTGTGTAAGCTCCTTTATCTTATCCTCGCACTCCTGATTGCCGCACCACATAGCCTTGATAAAGCCTGGCTTGCTATTAACAATCTCCATAAACTCATCAAAATTAGTAGCTGTATAGGTATGGCTCTCTCTGTGTGCTAATGCCTTATTATACATATCCTTTTGAATAGTATCTAAAAGCTCTAATACCTTATCCTCTAAATCATCTAGTGCTACGGTAAGCTTCTGCCTATCATCTCTTCTAACTAATATGCAGCTTCCTGCCTCTATATCCTTAGGTCCTATCTCGACACGAAGCGGAACACCTCTCATCTCACATTCCGAGAACTTAAAGCCTGGGCTTTTTTCTGAAGCATCAAGACTTACTCTTACGCCCTTTGCTAAAAGCCTTTCCTCTAGCTGCCTTGCCTTATCTAAAACGCCTTCCTTGTTTTGTGCTATAGGTACTATAGTTACCTGCACTGGTGCTATCCTAGGCGGCAGCTTAAGTCCTTCATTGTCCCCGTGTACCATAATGATGGCACCTATCATACGAGTAGTAAAGCCCCATGAGGTTTGATGAACATACTCTAGCTTATTATCCTTACTTGTGTACTGGATTCCAAATGCCTTTGCAAAGCCATCACTAAAGTTGTGGCTGGTTCCGCATTGAAGAGCCTTTCCGTCATGCATAAGTGCTTCTATGGTATATGTTGCCTCTGCTCCTGCGAACTTTTCCTTGTCTGTCTTACGTCCTCTTACAACAGGAATAGCAAGAACCTCCTCGCAAAAGTCTGCATATACATTAAGCATAAGCTCGGTTCTCTCCTGAGCCTCCTTAGCGGTTGCATGTGCAGTATGTCCCTCCTGCCATAAAAACTCTCTTGATCTAAGGAAAGGTCTTGTGGTCTTTTCCCATCTTACAACAGAGCACCACTGATTAAGCAGCTGCGGAAGATCTCTGTGTGAATGTACCGTTCTTTGATAATAATCACAGAAAAGAGTTTCTGATGTAGGTCTAACGCATAGTCTTTCCTGAAGTGGCTCTAGTCCGCCCTGTGTTACCCAAGCAACCTCTGGTGCGAAGCCCTCGACATGATCCTTCTCCTTATCAAGAAGGCTCTCGGGAATAAAAAGCGGCATATAGCAGTTTTGAACTCCTGTTGCCTTAAATCTTTTATCTAGCTCTGCCTGTATGTTCTCCCAGATAGCATAGCCTGCTGGTTTTATAACCATGCAGCCCTTAACGCTTGCATAGTCACACAGCTCTGCCTTCTTAACTATGTCTGTATACCACTGTGCAAAATCCTCATCCATAGCTGTAATTTCTTTAACTAGCTTCTTATCATCTGACATTTCCCTCGTGCTCCTTAATCCCTTAAATTATTTATTTTTATACTTTTCCAAAAACTTGTTTACTCTGTCTATAGGTGAAAGCAGCTCACTTAGAGAAGAGTCATGATTTAGATTATCTATTATAAGTGCTATATACTTGCTCATGTCAACGCTTATATAGTACGGCTTTGCAAGCAGCTCTGGTGACTGATATATAAGATTAGTTGTAAGCACCTTATCTATAATTCCATTTTCATAGAACTGGTCAAACTTAGCAAGACCATTTGTAAAAAGTCCAAAGGTCACGCAGGCATATACTCTTCTTGCCTTTTTATTTTTAAGCTCTCTTGCAACCTCTCTTACCGTCTCACCAGATGATATCATATCATCTACTATTATAACATCCTTACCCTCTACGCTAGCACCCAGATATTCATGTGCAATTACCGGATTATGTCCGTCTATAACTCTGGTATAATCTCGCCTCTTATAGAACATACCTACGTCAAGTCCGAGCATATTTGCAAAGTATATAGCTCTTCCCATTCCGCCCTCATCAGGGCTTATAACCATAAGATGCTCTGCATCTACCTGTATATCATTTTCACTTTTAAGGAGTGCCTTTATAAATTGATAAATAGGCTGAACTGTTTCAAAACCCTTTAAAGGAATGGCATTTTGCACTCTGGCATCATGGGCATCGAAGGTAATGATGTTTTCTACGCCCATGCCTGTAAGCTCCTTTAATGCAAGTGCACAGTCGAGCGACTCTCTACCATTTCTCTTTTGAACTCTGCTTTCATATAAAAATGGCATTATAACATTAATGCGTCTTGCCTTTCCTGCTGCGGCTGCGATTATACGCTTAAGATCCTGATAATGGTCATCCGGCGACATGTGATTAGTCATACCGCAAAGCGAATATGTAAGACTATAATTACATACATCTACAAGAAGATACAGATCGTCTCCTCTTACAGACTGCTCTATAGTTCCCTTTGCTTCACCCGTTCCAAACCTATTTATCTTAGCAGGAATTATATAGCTGTTTCTTTGGTATTCATTAAAAAATATAGTATCCTTATGCTCGCTTTCTCTTTCAGCTCTCCACTGCACTAGATATTCATCTACCTTTTTACCAAGCTCCTCACAGCTCTTAAGAGGTATAAGCCCTAGTGGTCCTACCGGTATACTGTCTATAATCTTATTAGACTGTGCCATATAATCCTCCGCATTTTATATTTTTTGTCTTATGTCATCGCCATATATAGTTATAGGCATATAATTACTTGCAAGCCTTGAACTAACTCTTTCAGTATAGCTGTCTCTAAGCATAGACATACTTAGATTTGTACTTATTATAGTAGATTTTTTAACTGTTATTCTATGATTAATTATGAAAAACAGCTGTGATGATACTAACAGGTTGTTAAGCTCAGTCCCCAAGTCATCTATAATAAGCAGGTCACATTCAAGTATATAATTATACAGCTCCTTCATATCCTCTGTGGCATCTCTATCTGTCTTGACCTTACCTACTACATCGAAGAGCTCATTTGATGTAAGATATATAACAGAATAATATCTATCTATAAGCTCCTTTGCAATGCAATTAGACAGATAGGTTTTTCCTACACCAGCAGGTCCCATAAACAGGAGGTTTTCTCCGCTATCCTTAAACTTTTCTACAAAGTCCTTGCATTTACTTATTATGCTTTTCATATAATCTGCTTGGGTAATGCCTAGCTTTGGAAGCAGCCTACTACTATCATAATATTCATAGCTTAGATTGTCAAAATTCTCTTTTTTAAGTATGCTCTCTATCTTAGACTGTGCATATAAAAGGGCTATCTCCTTTTTTCTAAAGCAGCGGCATTTGCCTCCACTACTATCCTTCCCTGTATCCTTGCAATCAGGGCAGTTATATCTCATCTTATCAAAGTCCTCTGGATAGCCTGCTGCCTTAATAAGCTGCCTTTTTTTATTTTCAAGCTCTCTTAGATCCTCTTCAAGCTTTTTTGTATCTGCCTCATCGCCATCCATTATACTATTATATTTTTCAATGGCAATTCTGGCTGCACTATCTTCAAGCTTTTTATATTCCGGAAGCTTAGTATATATCTCTTGCATCCTTTCCTTAAAAGCTCTTCTTTGCTGTGCTTGCACTCTTTCATACTCTCGCATTATTTGGTTGTACTGCGAATTATTAAGTCCCATTTTTTGCCCCTTAGTTATACTGCTTTAGCATCTCCTGCATCTTCTCTAATGCTCTTGCATCTACATCATCATTACGCTCGCTCATGTTATGAAATCTGTTTTGCTGCTTTGGCTTTGCATTAATTACATTGCCCTCTTTTTTGTGCTCTGAATCCAGCCTTTTAATATCATCTAATGTTCTAACTCCTGCCTTGCTCCATGCAGCTAATATCTTGTCAGCATATTTAAAGTCTGGCTTGTGTGCACCAAGAATAGTTCTTTTACATGCTTCTTCTATTATATTATCTGAGAACATATATGTCTTGTACCATTTTAGTATAATCTCTGCTTCAACAGGAGTTGCGGCTCTGCTAATTCCAAATGCCTTGAAAACATTATATACCTCTTTAGTATATATGCTTCCCTCCTGCTTTGCCTTTTCAACTGTAAGTATTCCCTTGCTATGCCAGTCAAGTGCAACCTTTTCAAAATATCTTGTAGACCTTTTACTATATGTCGCACAGTATTCTGCTAGGTATTCCAGCAAGTCCTTAGACATACCTAGGTTATCATATAGATATGCTATTCTTTCTACATCAGTTGGCTTTAGACCTACCTTCCAAAGCTTTTGTACTATATATATAAGCTCTGAAAAGTTATCATCTGAGTCAAGCTTTGCTATGTCTGCTCTTGGTCTATTATCAGGATCATATATGACACTTTTTTCTTTTACAACTTCCTTATTTTGTGCCTCTGCAATATAGACTATATTATCCTTTGGCTCGCCTATACCTTGCACTGCCATCGTGCCATCTAAATCTTCCTTTTCACATATAAGCTGCTGCCTAACCCAGTATGCTATTCCACGTCTTACATCTGCTTCTAGCATGTCGAGGTCATCTGCTATATTCTCTACATTCACATCTTCATCAGCATGTCTAAGTATATAAAGATATATCTTTATATACTCTCCGTTAGCCTTAGACATATATTTATCTATAAATTCATTAGCGACAAGTGTCGCAGCTGGAATGTTTATGCTTCTAAATTCAAATCTCATATGCTTATGCCTCGTTTCTTGTGTAATATGTTTAAAGCTGGGTGCTTGCACTAGCTAATATTATGTAGTTGTAGTAGGGTGTATATATATACAGCTTTCTCCAACCCACCAAATCATTTCCTTGTGTAAATACTAGCCTCGCCCCTCGAGCAGACACATATGTATAATGCGGGGCATGTGCGAGGCCGGTTCTTAGCCTGTGTATTTTACAGGCTTAGAACCGCTGCACCGAGCACTAGAGTGCGAACGTACCCGCATTATATGTATGTGCTGCGAAGAAAGGGGCGTTAAATCACTTTACAATTTAACACCGAATCAGAGTATGCACCGTTCGGTATCATATCTTTGAAGTTATATTAACACAAAGAGCAATGCAATAGAACTTTGTTTCAAA
>CAVBBU010000050.1:0-14318 GCA_963593765.1 Bacteroidaceae bacterium
TGACTATATTGAATTACATATTGATGAGTATGACAAACAAGAATCCGATGAGCCAAAATATATTAAGACATACAACTTTAAGGGTAAAAACCTTGCTGAGTGTACTCATCAATTCGAAACAGCGAAAATATTTGAAGGGCTAAATATATATGAGGCTGAATCTGAAATAGAGGTTTTGTTTGGTTAAAAAGGAAATAAAAATGATTAACGGAAACACAAATGAGTTTGTAGATAAATTATGGGGTGGCGAAGAACTAATATATACTTATAATGGAAAAAAATATTTCTCACAAGGGTATCTTCTCGATAATGGACAATATCGCTTTGAATTGCAACAGTGGGAACCTGAAGGAAAATTGCTTTGGTGTGTTGAAGGACTCAGCCATCAGGGAAGCTTTGATGCTTTTATGCAGCAACCACTCTTTGACGGAAAAACCTTCTGGCAAGTAGAAAGGGAAATCGAGTGGGTAGACTTTTGACAACAGCCTAAATAAATCCCATTTAAGATGATAATACTACTTTAGTTTTTTGTATATTTACATTTGTTTTGCATAATGATATTGTTATCCCAGTTGAACTGGAGGTATTTAACGATGAATAATTACAAGCCACCTTTTCATATGACAGATAAAATGTCATCATTGATTGCAGCGATTAGTGAGCAGGTTGGTCGAATTAGCGTATTGCAAGAAGGAAGCATCAGCCCACATCTAAGGCGTGAAAACCGCATCCGTACGATACACTCCTCTCTTGCGATTGAACATAATTCTCTTTCATTAGATCAGGTAACAGCAATTTTAGACGGTAAGCGTGTGCTTGGAAACCCAAATGAAATCAAAGAGGTGCAAAATGCATATGATGCTTATGAATTAATGCTGCAATTAAATCCAGAATCAGTAGATGATCTTTTAAAGGCTCATAGGCTTATGATGAATGGACTGGTACCGGAAAATGGAAGATTTCGATCAGGCGGCGTAGGTGTCTTTGATGGCGAGGTGCTTATTCATCTAGCTCCTCCAGCAGAGCTAGTGCCTGAACATATTAATAATCTTTTTGCATGGTATAGTCAGTCCGAGCTCCATCCGCTGATTAAGAGTGCCATCTTTCACTACGAATTTGAATTTATCCATCCATTTGCAGATGGCAATGGTCGTATGGGGCGAATGTGGCATAGTCTTTTGCTAGGCAAGTGGAAGGAACTCTTCTTCTGGCTGCCGATTGAAGAATTAATTCAATCAAGACAAAAGGAGTACTATGATTCCCTAGGCAGTGCTGCTAAACAAGCAGACAGTGCAGGCTTCGTAGAATTAATGCTTGAAATAATCCGTGACAGCATAACTAATATTACTATTTAACTAGGTGCATAATTACAAACCGCCCAAGCAGTCATAATCAAAGCATAAAAAATAGAGGTCTTATTTGGTTATAATGATATTGTTATTTCAATTAATTATATTTAGGAGGTAGAATATGCAGTTTGATATTCTTAAAACAAAAACAAAATCATCAACTATTCCGCCTAAAAAGAATGTTAAACGAATCGGCATTGCAGAGGGTGCTTTTAAAGTTCCAGAGGATTTTGATAAATGGGATGAGGAAATCTCTGCCTTGTTTGAAGCAGAAGATATTTACTGACAAGTATTTACAATCCTCTTCCCTCTTATGATAGAGTATAATTATCCTTCATTAGGTCGGGTACAGACCGACCAAGCAGCAATAATCAAAGCTATAGAAACTAAAAAGCAAGTGCCCCGTCAGCAGCGGTTGCACTTGTTTTTTACTCCTCTGGAATTTTAATATCAACCCCACCGCTTAGCACAAACTCCCTCAGCAGCTTATCTATCTTTGTATTTACCTTTGGAGGGATAAGGGTAGTTCCCTCTAATTTTTCAAAATATTCCTTTGCCTTACTTTTATCGACTGTTTTTTTAAGCTCATCGAATCTGCCAAATTCATTTAGCGTGGCTTCGGTTGGATAGCTCTCCATTAGCTTTTTAAGCATAGCTTCGTCTACGCCTACCGCAAGATATACCTTGTGTATCTGTTTTAGCTTAGAATCAGCCTTATATTCATTAATATAATCTCTTAATATATATCCCTTTTTAAACTTTGCTTCACCTCTTTGAACATCATGCAAAAAGAGCTCTGCATATGTTTGATCGTCCTTTGTAAGCGTTGCAAATGTCTTATGCAGCTCTGCCTCTGCCTGTGCTATCTCATCCTTGCTTGCCCCCTCAGTGCCAAGCATCTTTAGATACTTTTTATACCTTGACTCCATATAATCTGCATCTATAACACCTGTATCTATCTCCGTGATATATCCCTCAAGGTCATATGGCACATCTTCTATGCCTCCACCGCTGCCGCCGCCGGATAGCTCCTTATATCTAAGAACTAAAACCAAATATGTTTTCTCATCTATCCGAACATCTATTACCTCACCTGTTGCCTCATCCTTATACGATAAAACGCTCCACTTAAAGCCCTGAATTTTAGCCGCCTCTAAGTAATCATTAAGCTCGTTAAATGCCTTAGTAAATTTTCTGCATGCAGCTGTATCTTCTGGCAGTCTTTCAAAATTTTTAATTCCTGCACTTAAAAACAGCTCTGATATTTCATCAAATGCCTCATTCATCTTTTTTAGATTTTCAGGAAGATGCTCAGCAAAAAGCCCCAGCGGTTTGTCGCCAGAGTATAGCTTAACCGCATCCTCTATATTACGCTCCATAGTATGCGGCTTTCTGTAATAGCGTATAGTTCCGAATGGCTTATCCGGTCCAAAGAGACGATTAGTCCTTGAAAATGCCTGGATAATGCCCTCGTAGTAAAGTATCTTATCTAGATAAAGAGTATTAATCCACTTTGAGTCAAAGCCGGTTAGCATCTGGTCTACAACTATAAGCAGGTCGATTTGCTTTTCTGGCTCACCTGCTATCCTCTCATACGGCTTCTTGTGTGCGAGGCGAGCTGCAATATCCTTTTTCATCTTTGCAAATGTAGGTATAGTAAAGCCTTGCCCGTATCTACTATTATAGTCTTCAACTATCCTAGATAGTCCATCCTCTTTTATAATTCCGGCTCCGTTATTATCTATACTTGGATCAAAAAGTGCTGTTACCTTTAGGCTAGGGCACATTGCCTTAAAAAGCTCATAGTAGTCTATAGCCTCCGGTATACTGCTAGTTGCAAATATAGCATGAAACTTACTATTATGGCTAAGAGTTATCCAGTTATCACTTATATCCTTAACCACTGCCTCGGTATGTGCCTTTGTTTCATACTGGCTGCTTGGAATGTAGTCTTCTATCCCCTTTATATATTCGCCATTTGGTGCTGCATTTCCTGCCATCCCAACCTCAGCCGGATTCATGTACTTAGAATAAATCTTTTCCTTTTTTGGATCGGCATATATCTCAGCCTCGCTGCTAGCCTTTGCCCTTTCTAGCGCAACTACCCTTCGAACATCTCTATCCTTAAAGGTCAGCACCTTATAAGGATCAAAGCCTAATACGTTTTTATCTCTTATGCCGTCGGCTATACTGTATCTGTGCAGCTCATTTCCAAAGATGGTTGAGGTTGTATTTTTCTTCTTTTGGTTTTCATCCTGAATAGGCGTTCCTGTAAATCCAAAAAATATAGCTCCCTTAAATGTATTCTTTATAGTAATAAGCATATCGCCAAAGGTAGAGCGATGTGCCTCATCGATTATAAATACAATATGCTTTTTATTTATCAGCTCTATATCCTTTGAATTAAGAGCCCCTTCCTCGTCCTTAATATTACTCATCTTCTGAATAGAGGTAACTATAAGCGTATCTGCAGGATCCTTGCTTTTTAGCTTAGCTACAAGCACATGTGTATTCTCTGTTGCCTGAACTTCCTCGTTCTCGCCCGCAAAGCCTCTGTATTCCTTAAGCGACTGCGTGCCTAGCTCTATCCTGTCCATAAGAAATACTACCTTATCCGCATCCCTAGAGCTGGCTATAAGCTGTGCCGACTTAAAGCTGGTCATAGTTTTACCAGAGCCAGTTGTATGCCATACATATCCGCCTAGCTGGTTGTTACTTCCCCACTTTGCTTTGGCAACCTTGTCAGATATAGCACTTGCTGCGTAATATTGGTAGCTTCGCATTACTTTTAGCACGCCGTCCGAATCGTCTGCAACCGTATAAAAGCCTATAAGCTGGTGTGCCATAGGAATAGAAAGCAGGGTTGATGCTATTCTCTCCCACTCGTTTATAGGCTCGTTGTTAAAGTCTGCCCAGTGGAAATAATAATCAGGATTAAATCTTCCGTCCGTTCCTGGGTTTGCAAAGTATACAGTTTCCTCAGGGCTCATGGCTACAAATATCTGTATCAATGAAAACAGTCCGCTAAATATACCCTCGCTTGAATATTTTTCTATCTGATGATAAGCCTGACTAACAGGTATGCCGCTTTTTTTAAGCTCTATATGGATTATCGGCATCCCATTTATAAGCAGCATCAAATCTCCACGGCGATCGCTAAGTATGTTCGATGTGGTTAGAAATTTTGGCTGCTGCGCTATCTGATACCTACTCTGACCTGCTGCGATTTCGTGACGGTCATATATCTTAAGGCTAATCTCCTTACCAAAATGCTCCTTATCGTCAGGATTATCTCTAGTTATAGAAACGCTCTTACCATTTATAAAGCCATTAAGTTTAAGAGGAGTTTTAAGAACATTAATCTGCTCTAGTATCTGCTGCATTTCGCTATCTGTTAGAGGATAGTCATTTAGGCGATCCCTATCTCTGTTGTTTTCAAAAAGAATATTCGCCCAGTTTTTAAGTAAGTCCTGCTGCGTATAATTTTTAAGGACGTTTTTCTCCCAGCCCTTTTCGGAGAGTATCTTAATTAAAGCCTCTTCAAAATCAGACTCCTTATTAAAGATCATAATGGCTTCCTCCTAGCTTTAAAAATTTTGTTACTACTAAACTAACATCCTTTCGAGGCAGGCTTTCTTAATATTTTGGAGCATGGTAAGCCTTTGGTGGTGCAATGTGATAAGGTGGTCGAGGCTGTCGAGATATGCACCAATCTCCCTTTGTTCTTCTACTGATGGTACTGGAATTTCTATTTTTAGAAAATCCGACTCATGTATTCGCCATTGACCATAAACAACGCCTTGTCGCCATTTAACCATAGCATTTATAAAATCTTTTCTAACTAATCTTCTTCCCAAAAAATCCGAATCAGCTATTCCAGTAGGCTCAAAAATGCTATATACAGGTGAAATACAGGCTTTTCCATACTTGTTTAGACCTATCGAGCCAGTTTCAAGATTGTTAGAACTATATATAAAATCCCCGATTTCTGTTTTTTTGTAGAGTTTGTTCTCTGTATCTGTAACCAAGGCACTTCGGTCGTAACGCTCACCTTTCGGTGCAACACCCTCGTTTGCAATGAAAGCCATAAGCGGATACTCATCGCTCATCGGTGCCTGCTGATTACGCTCTACAAGTAAGTCTCCGATTTTCCTCTGCTCCCATGGCTCGGTAAATCCCTTAAAGTGGATTTCAGGCACATTTGAGCCATTTTTCGGAAACATCTTCTCAAGCATAGATTTTTTAACATTGAGCAATTTGTCATACTTACGCTGGTGGAGGATGATGAGGTGGTCGAGGTTACGGAAAAAACCTCCGATCTTGGTCTGTTCTTCTTTTTTCGGAACTTGAATTTCAAACTCTGAATACTCCTGTGCATTAACTCCCGGCTGTCCAGAACGCTGAGAAGTCACTGCAATGTACTTGTTATATTTGTCTGTCAGCGTATTCTGAAATACAAATTCAGCGTCATATCCTTCTTTAATCCTTGCTCGGATCAAGAACCCCGCATAGTAGACAAGACCATCAGAAGCCTTGTAAATATAGGATTTTCCAACACTTGCACCAGTTCGAGCAAACAAAATATCGCCCTCTGCAAGTTTGTAATTTTCTGCACCATTCAAATCAATATCCGGAGAAGTCAGACCATCTGTTAAAAACTCATGTGTATTATCATCTATATCTGTGATTCTGATATATTTATTCTTTCCGTCATATTCTTTTGCTGCCGCATTCAATCCATATTCAAAAGAAGAGGCTACTTCTCCTAACTTACGCTGTTCCCAATCGTCAGTAAATCCCTTAAACCTTACCCGAGGCTTGCTACTAGACTTAGTCATTTTGCATACCTCCAAGGAGCTTTTTAAATTCCGCTAGCCCAAGCATATCAAATTCACTGCCGCTTAGCTCATCAATCATAAACGAAAGTGACCTTTCCGTCTCTGTAATTTGCCCTTCAACCTCTGCAAAAGTAGTTTCATACTTTTTAGATAGTATCTCAAGCTTAGAAAAGAGTTCAGCAACTATACTATCCGGCAGCTGCATAAGATTATCTATAAGTGGCTTTATCCATTTATCCCTTAAAAGCTCCTTTGCCTTATCATCGCTAAGGCTCTCTATAGCCTTCTTAGTCTTTTCTTCAAGTAGGGCTGCATCCTTTTTAATCTCCGTCTTTAATGACTTCTCCTCATTACTTAGAGCCATTACCTTAGTTAGCTTTTCCTTAGTTTCAGTTTCAAGATTACTATCCTTTAGTGCCTTTTTAATCTCAGCAAATACAAAGGAGTCCTCACCTGCATAGTCGGCTTCCTTTTCTTCCTCACTAAGAGTATCAAAAATCTCCTCATATTCTGATGCGATATCCGAAAGTCTATCCTCTTTTTCCTTTAAAGCCCTTTTATCCTCAGAAAGCATACTATCCCAGATTAGCTCGAAAGGAATTACATGTCCCTTCCAGCCCTCTTGAATCTCCTGCTCCTTATTATCCTTTTTCTTTATTACCATATTAGGATCAACCTGTCTTACTGCCTCAAAGCCTTCTGTCTGGATTATCTCAAGGTCTATAGCTATCCTAGCCCAGTCATCATCAAGCATCTGGTATGCCTCGTACTTATCTACCAGAGGAATATCCGCCATTCTATCAAATATATTTTTAGATAATATATCCTCTGCTTTAGATATACTAAGGCTTTGCATATTAGCTATAAGCTTATCATAAAGAAAAGTATCAAAGCTATTAAAGGCATCCTTAAACCTAGCCTTAAACTGCTTTATATCGGCATGCTCTGTAATAGTTTTTTTGATATCATTGCTAGTAAGCCTTACATACTTAGATGAAGCATTTTCAAGCAAAGATTCCTTTAGATTAGGAAATGCATCCCAGTACCGGTTAAGGCTATCTATCTCCTGCGATGGAATACCGCCAAACATAGACGCATATATATCCCAAGACTCTGCCGCCTCAGAAGAGTCTACATATCTTGGAATATTAAGATTGTAGTCATTTGCACGGATTTCATCACGGGTAACAACCCTTGAAAACTTTTCTATGCTTTCTCTTTTTGTTACGGTATCAACTATTTTCTTTATATCAGATGCACGCAGCTTATTATTCTTACCCTCTTTTATAAAGCCCTTTGATGCATCTATAATAAGCACATCTGTATTAACTCTCTTTTGCCTAAGTACCATAATAATGGTTGGAATACCAGTTCCGTAAAATATATTAACAGGAAGTCCTATGATAGTATCTATATGATTTTTCTCTATAAGATTTTTCCTAATCTCGCCTTCCTCACCGCCACGAAACAGCACGCCATGCGGAAGAACTATAGTCATAATTCCATCCGGCTTTATATGGTAGAGGTCATGCAGCAAAAAGGCATAGTCCGCCTTGCCCTTTGGTGCTAGTCCGAATCCTGCATACCTAGGATCCATCTCCTTATCTGTCGGATTCCAAGCCTGCGAATAAGGCGGATTAGAAACAACAGCATCTACATATAAAGGATTATAGGTTCCTGCAGGATCATTGTCATCAAAGTAAGGCCAGTCATCCTCTAAGGTATCTGCATTTCTCGTAACTATATTGTCTGCCTTTATGCCACGCATTATAAGATTCATACGAGTAAGGTTGTAGGTATTTTGCTTTAGCTCCTGTGCATAGTACTTTACCTTATCCTCGCCAGCTATATACTTTGCTGCACTTTTTCCTATGTTGATTAGTAGAGATCCTGAGCCGCTTGTAGGATCGTATATTTCTATCTTATCTCTATCCTTTAGGTGGTTTGCAACTATCTCAGACATAAGAAGAGAAACCTCGTGCGGCGTATAAAACTCTCCTGCCTTTTTGCCTGCATTTGCCGCAAACTTTTCAATCAGATATTCATATATAAAGCCTAAAACGTCGTAGCCCTGCTTGCCGTCCATAGGAATATCCTTTATAAGATAGATAAGGTCGCTTATAGACTTAGACTGTGATGCGGCACTGTCGCCTAGCTTTGAAAGTCCTGTCTGGAGAGTATCGAAAACTCCGTCAAAAACTCTCTTGTGGGTAGGATTGATAAGACGGCTAAATGCTGAGAGTGCATCACGAACATCTGATACAGCAAAGTCACTGCCCTTATCAAGCCAGGTAGAGAACAAATTATCATAAGAGATAAAGTAGCCTATATTCTGCTGTATGCTCCTAACTGTATCGGCATCATCTTCCTTAAGCTCTGGCAGGTACTCATCTGTCCAGTCATTTCTTTTAAGATATTTGACCTCTTCTTCAGAAAGAAACTTATAGAAGATAAAGCCAAGGATATAGTCCTTGTATTCATTTGCCTCTATCTTAGAGCGCATTTTATTTGCCGAATCCCAAATCTTTGAAGCTAACTGCTGCTTGTTCATAGTGCCTCCGTTAATGTTACATATTTGAAAAACTCCCAGTAACTTCTGTCGCTGAGAGTTTATAGGATGATTAATTTATCTGCTTTTTAAGCACTTCCTTAGCTGCCTCAAGTGCCTTTTCTACTCCGTCTGGATTCTTGCCGCCAGCCTGTGCCATATTAGGTCTGCCGCCGCCACCGCCGCCAACTAGGACTGCGATTTCTTTTATTATATTGCCTGCATGGGCACCTTTCTTTTGTGCACTATCTCCTGCCATTACTATAAGATTTACCTTACTGCCGACTACAGATGCAAGCACAACTACTCCGCCGCCTGTCTTTTCCTTAAGTGAGTCGCCAAGGTTTCGAAGCTCATTCATCTCTATATTATCTACCTTCATAGCAAGCAGCTTAACTCCGCCTATATCCTCTATATGGCTTTCTGCATCTGATGCTGCCTCGCCTGCAAGCTTACTCTTTAGGCTGTCATTTTCAGACTTAAGCTGCTTTATCTCATCAAGAAGTGACTTAAGCTTAGTCTTAAGCTCACTTGGTGTAGTCTTAACAAGCTTTGCTATATCTAAAACCTCTGCCTCTAAGTCCTCGTAGTGCTTAATAAGCGCATCGCCTGTAAGAGCCTCTATACGTCTAACTCCTGCTGCTATTCCGTTTTCAGAAATTATCTTAAATCTAGAGATCTCGCTTGTGTTCTTAACATGAGTACCGCCGCAAAGCTCCTTAGAAAAATCGCCCATGCTAACAACTCTAACCTTGTCATGGTACTTTTCGCCAAAGAGTGCCATAGCCCCGGTCTTTTTAGCATCGTCTATATTCATTATATCTGTAACAACAGGAAGGGAATTTTTAATCTCTTTATTAACTATGTCCTCTACCTGCTTTAGCTCATTCTCCGAAAGTGCTGCAAAGTGAGTAAAGTCAAAACGTAGTCTGTCCTTACTAACAAAGCTTCCTGCCTGCTCTACATGGTTACCAAGAACCTGCCTTAATGCCTTGTGAAGTAGATGGGTGCATGAGTGGTTCTTACATGTATTCTTCCTGTTTGTTTCATCTACAAGAAGAGTTACTTCCTGACCTATATCAAACATGCCCTGCTTAACATATCCAACATGGCCTATCTTGCCGCCCTTTAGGTGTATTGACTCAACTACAACAAACTCATTCTTGTCTGCCTTTATAAGACCTATATCGCCCTCTTGTCCGCCCATGGTTGCATAAAATGGCGTCCTATCTGTAATGATAGTTCCCTTATCGCCCTCTGTTAGAGCCTCAACTAAATCTTCCTCAGTAGTAAGAGCTAGTACCTTGCCTGTATCTGTAAGCTTATCATAGCCAGTAAATTCTGATGTAAGAGCCGGATCTATCTTTTCATATACTGTTTCGTCAGCACCCATATAGTTAGTAACCTTACGGGCACTTCTTGCTCTTTCCTTTTGCTGCTTCATCTGCTTATCAAAGCCAGCCTCATCTACAGTAAAGCCCTTTTCTTCAAGTATCTCCTTAGTAAGGTCTATAGGGAAGCCATATGTGTCATATAGCTTAAATGCATCCTCACCGCTAAGAATCTTTTTTCCAGGTGCAAGTGTAGCATCTTCCATTTCTGAAAGTATAGAAAGTCCCTGGTCTATGGTCTTATAGAACTTGTCCTCTTCCTCGGTAAGAACCTTAAGTATCATCTCACGTCTTTCCTCTAGCTCAGGGTAGCCGTCCTTACTAGATTCGATTACAGTTTCAGCTAGTCCTGCTAAAAACTTATCCTTAATTCCTAGCATACGACCGTGTCTTGCAGCTCTACGAAGAAGTCTTCTAAGTACGTAGCCTCTGCCCTCATTAGATGGCATAATTCCATCTGATATCATAAAGGTGCATGACCTGATATGGTCTGTAATAAGTCTTAGTGAAATATCATGCTTGTCATTATCCTTGTACTTTGTGTGGGCAATGCCTGCGACTGTATCTAGGAGCTTCTTAATAGTATCTACCTCAAATATAGACTCTACGTCCTGCACTACAACTGCAAGTCTTTCAAGTCCCATTCCGGTATCTATATTTTTTTGCTTTAGCTCGGAATAATTACCGTGTCCGTCATTGTCAAACTGGGTAAATACGTTATTCCAAACCTCCATATATCTGTCGCAGTCACAGCCGACAGTGCAGCCTGGCTTACCGCAGCCATACTTTTCGCCACGGTCATAATAAACCTCAGAGCAAGGGCCACACGGACCAGAGCCATGTTCCCAGAAATTATCTTCCTTGCCAAATCTAAAAATTCTATCCTCCGGAATACCTATCTCTTTATTCCATATCTCGAAGGCCTGGTCATCGTCTGTATATATAGAAGGATAAAGTCTGTTAGGATCTAGTCCTACTACCTCGGTAAGGAACTCCCAAGTCCAGTGTATAGCTTCGTCCTTAAAGTAATCGCCGAAGGAGAAGTTTCCAAGCATTTCAAAAAATGTGCCGTGTCTTGCGGTCTTTCCGACATTTTCTATGTCGCCTGTTCTTATACACTTCTGGCAGGTAGTAACTCTTCTTCTAGGCGGAATCTCCTGACCTGTAAAGTATGGCTTAAGAGGTGCCATGCCGGAATTAATAAGAAGTAGGCTGTTGTCATTATGAGGAACAAGTGAAAAGCTCTTCATAACTAGATGTCCCTTACTCTCAAAAAAGTCAAGGAACATCTTCCTTAACTCATTTACCCCATATTGTTTACTCATAAAATCCTCCCGTATATATTTGAATTAAGTATTAAGTATTATTTGTTAGGTTGTGTGTCTGCATATGTTGTGTAAGAAACACATTTCAGCTAAGGTGGTGCTCCGTGCTGGTATGTATTGTGTTAAAAATATGCTTTCTCTACGGTGATGCTCCGTTCTGGTATATGTTGTGTTAGAAATATGCTTTCTCTACGGTGGTGCTCCGTGCCTACATATATTGTATTCGAAACACGCTCCCGCTAAGGTGCTTGAGTAGCGGTACTAACAAGCCTGCTTACGCAGCCTTGAAGTGCCGACCACGCACCATTGTTTCTCATACAACACATGCAGGCACGTCGCTTCGCACACGCTGGGCTTACCCTTGCCATTGTAATATTAGTTTTGCTTTTAACACGTGCCGGCTCGCAGCTTCGCACACACTAGGCTTAACCTTATTACTGTAATATTTATTTTGCTTTTAATGCATGTAACTAGACACACGTAAGCATCATATACAAAGCACAATAATCTATATTAGTAAATAAGTTTAAGTAAGTCAAGACTCATCATCTGCCGCTAAATCGAGCCCGGAATCTACGATAAGCTCTGCCGAATCGGCTGCGGTAGTTGCGAGCTTGTCACATCGCTCATTGACGGGGTCGCCGTCATGACCCTTTACCCATGTAAAGGTAACATTGTGCGGCTCTATGGCCTCGAGAAGTCTCTCCCACAGGTCTATATTCTTAACCTTGCCTAGCTTTCCTCTAGTCCAGTTGTTTGCAACCCACTTATCTATCCACCTTTGGTTGAAGGCATCTGTAAGATATTTTGAGTCTGAATATACCTCTACATCACATGCCCTTTTTAATGCCTCAAAGCCTGCTATGCAGCCCATAAGTTCCATACGATTATTCGTCGTCTTAGTATATCCCTGCGACATAGTTTTCTCGTGAAGCTGTCCGTCCTTATCTATATATTGAAGTATAGTTCCATATCCGCCCGGCCCCTCTGGGTTTCCTCTGGCAGAGCCATCCGAATATAATTTAACTATTCCCATAATTTCCTCCCCTAGCTACAGCTGCCATTTATCGCACAGCGAATTAATCTGGTCAGCAAATTTTGCCAAATCCTTATTTGCTCCGTTTTTATTTTCCTTAATAACTGCATTAAGCCTTTCACCTGCAGCTACAAGTCTAAGATAAACTCCGGTCTCCCTCTTCTTATCAAGCTTCTCCTTAAGTACAGGTATTTCAGTAGCTTCCTTAATCCATCTATCCTCTATAAGGTCATATACAGAGCCAGACCAAGGTGCGCTTGTTTCAAAACCAGTCTTTTCATGCACGAGCCTTGCGTAGCTATCGCATACTTCATCGTCACCATGGACAACAAATACTCTTTTAGGCTTAGTTGTAAATGCACTAATCCACTCAAGAAGTCCGTTTTGGTCTGCATGGCCGCTTATTCCTTGCATGGTTGCGATATGTGCCCGAACCTCTATATCCTCGCCAAAGAGCCTTACCTTATCTACGCCATCCTGCAGGCTTCTTCCAAGCGTTCCCTCTGCCTGATATCCGGCAAAAACTATAGTTGACTCTGGTCTCCAAAGATTATGCTTTAGGTGGTGTCGTATTCTTCCTGCATCGCACATTCCAGATGCCGAGATTATAACCTTAGGCTCGGTATCAAAATTAATCTGCTTAGATTCCTCTGCTGCAACGGCTATCTTAAGACCTCTAAAGCCTATAGGGTTAATGCCGGAATTAACCAGCCTTCTTGTTTCATCATCAAGGCAGTCAAGAAGATTGTCTCTAAAAACCTGAGTTGCCTCAACAGCAAGCGGACTGTCGACATATACCTTGAAATTTTTATGCCCCTTTATAAGGCCTTCTTCCTTTAGCTTTCTATAGTAATATAGCAGCTCCTGAGTTCTTCCGACTGCAAATGCCGGAATGACAACATTGCCCCCACGATCAAGGGTTTCCTGAGTAATTATCCTAAGCTCCTCTACATGGTCAACTGCCGGTGCGTGAAATCTGTCGCCGTATGTAGACTCGGTAAGCACGTAGTCGGCATCAGTTATATACTGCGGATCTCGTATAAGAGGTCTGTTTTTGTTTCCAATGTCGCCAGAGAAAACAATTTTTCGCAGGTTGTTATTTTCGCTAATCCACATCTCTATAGAGGCAGAGCCAAGCAGGTGACCTGCATCTATAAATCTAACCGATAGATTATCATCTATAGTTAGCTTTTCCTTATAGTCGACATTGACAAAAAGATCAAGGATAGCCTTTGCATCCTTAACAGTAAATAAAGGCTCTACTAAAGCCTTGCCGGCTCTTTCTGCCTTTCTGTTTCTCCACTCAGCCTCTGACTCCTGTATATGTGCAGTGTCAAGAAGCATAATCTCGCACAGCTCACAGGTTGCAGTGGTTGCGTATATAGCTCCTCTAAAGCCCTGAACATAAAGAAGCGGGAGCATGCCTGTGTGGTCGATATGTGCATGGGTAATAAATATATAATCTATCTCGGCTGGTGAGCACGGCAGGCTTGCATTTTCAAATACATTAACGCCCTGCTCCATACCGTAGTCTACAAGGAGCTTTTTATTACCATATTCTATATAATGGCAGCTGCCGGTTACCTCGTGGTCGGCACCTATAAATGTTAATTTCATACTCGCCCCTCCTTGGAAAATGTATATGGGTATATTTTAACATCTATATTTGTGTAAAACAATAGGAGCCGTAACACCACCTATTAATTTCAGCAGTTTGCAGCTCCTTTGTGTTATTTCTTATTATTACGCAATATCTACTAAGTGAAGTCCGATATGCCTGACTTCATTATTTTGCCATCACCATATCAAGCGTTTCTTCTACATATTCCTT
>CAVBBU010000051.1:0-14065 GCA_963593765.1 Bacteroidaceae bacterium
CTCTGGCTGCTGCACTTCCGGAAACGCCAGCTCCTATTATAATTATGTCATACATCATTACTCCTCCTTCATATGACCTAAAACGCTCGTGCTGCGTGCATATATTGCACTCGAAACACGCTCCCGCTAAGGTGCTTAAGTGCCCCAGGGCATCTTCTCTTTCGGCTTCGCCGAAATTCACCTTACAGCGGTACTAACAAGCCTGCTACGCAGCCTTGAAGTGCCGGCCACGCACCATTGTTTCTCGTACAACATATGCACTAGCACTTTTCTCTTTAAATATTGCTAAAGCAACGAGCCCAGCAATTAAGCCACTTGTAAGTGTCTCATCTGCCAGACTCAATTCTCAAAGCATATATTTTGTTTTATAAATCCTAGGTGGTTTATTCCTTTGAGCTACTATTTTTTAACTCATTTAAAAGCTTCAAATCATTCTTATCAAGCCTTGCCTTTTCTAAAAGATCCGGTCTTCTCTCAAGCGTTCTTTTTATAGACTGCCCTCTTCTCCACTTTTCTATATTTGCATGATGACCTGACATAAGAACCTCTGGAACGCTTAAGCCCTCATATACCTCTGGTCTTGTATACTGCGGATATTCAAGAAGATTATCCTCAAAGGATTCAAAATCTGCACTCTCATCATTAGTTAAAACTCCGGGAACCATTCTGCTAACAGCATCTATCAAAACCATAGCAGGTAGCTCGCCGCCTGTAAGAACATAGTCCCCTATAGATACTGGTATAATATCAAGCAGCTCTAATGCTCTTTCATCTATTCCCTCGTAGTGACCGCAAAGTATAACTAGGTCTTCTTCTATAGACATTTCCTTAGCAAGCACCTGATCAAAAACCTTTCCCTGCGGAGTCATATATATGACCTTTGGCTTTTTACCAAGCTTGTCGCAAAGATCCTTATATGCATCACATATAGGTGCTGCCTGCATAACCATACCTGCACCACCACCATAAGGATAATCATCTACATGTCTGTGCTTATCCTTAGAATAATCTCTGATATTAATTGTATTGACCTCTATTATATTACTGTCCTGAGCTCTGCCTATAATGCTTGTTTCCATGCATGAGTCTATCATCTCAGGAAATAAAGTAAGTACATAAAATCTCATATATGCTCCTACAAATCTAACAGCCCATCGATAACATGAACCCTAATATATTTTTGCTCTAATGAAACCTCAAGTATGCACTGCTTAATATATGGAAACAAAACCTTTTTTCCGCTATCAAGCAAAACCTCCATTACTGGATTCGCACCTGTATCATATATGTCATTGACCGTGCCAAGCCTAGCATCTGTTTCATCAATAACATCAAGTCCAAGCAGGTCAGATATATAATGCTCACCCTCGTTAAGCGGAATTGCATCGCACCTATCAATCATAAGATCCATATTTCTAAGAGGCAGAATATCCTCTGGCGTATCTATGCCCTCGAACTTACATATAACCATATTTTTAAAATACTTTACATGGCTAATCTTAAGCTCAATATCCTTACCTCTCCCCTGTGCATATACCTTTTTTAAATTATCAAATCTTCTAATGTCATCAGTAGTCGGATATATCTTACATTCGCCATGTATGCCATGTACACTGCTTATTACGCCGACTCTAAAATCTCCACGCATATTTTTCGCCTTTACTATATACATTAAGCAGGTTGATATACAACCTGCTTATAGGTTTGTTCTATCCTACATTCGGATAGAACTGCTATTTTATCTAATATCTACTATTACCTTTTTGTCATCCTTTGAAGATGCTGCCTTAACTACAGTTCGTATAGCCTTAGCTATTCTTCCAGACCTGCCTATAACCTTTCCCATATCTGCAGGATCTACGCTAAGCTCTACAAGCAGTGCATCCTCCTTTTCGGTTTCAGTTACATTAACCTTATCAGGATTATCAACAAGTGCCTTTGCAATAACCTCGACTAATTCTTTCATAGGCTTATCCTCTTTTTATTCTATACCAACATTCTTAAGAAGCTTTGCAACTCTGTCTGTTGGCTGTGCACCTGTAGAAAGCCACTTCTTAGCTGCCTCTTCATCTAGCTTAATTGTGCTAGGCTCAGTGTTAGGATCATATGTTCCTATCTCCTCTATGAACTTACCATCTCTTGGTGATCTAGAATCAGCAACTACGATTCTATAAAATGGTGCCTTCTTCTGTCCCATTCTCTTAAGTCTTATTTTTACTGCCATTGTATTATCCTCCTAATATTATATTCAACGTGATTTTTCACGGTGATATCTGTTTTATAGGGAAATGCATCCTCTAAAGCAAAAAATTTTCCATGCATTTCTCATGCTTTAAATTCTAAAACGGAAGCTTAAGCTTTCCCATAAGTCCTCCAAGACTTCCAAGACCGCCCCTTTTGTTTCCAAACATAGACGGCATCTGCTTCATCATCTTTTTCATCTGATCAAACTGCTTAACTAAGCGATTTACCTCTGCTATGTCTACTCCGGCTCCCTTTGCAATTCTGTTTTTCCTAGATGGATTAAGTATGCTAGGATCTTTTCTTTCCTTAGCTGTCATAGAATAAATTATAGCCTTAATCTTATCAAGTCTGCCCTCATCTATATCGGATATAGCACCTGCCTTAGAGCCTAAGTTCATAGCAGGCATCATGCTCATAATACCCGAAATTCCGCCAAGCTTTTCTATCTGAGACATCTGATCTAAAAAGTCATTAAAATCAAACTCCGCCTTCATGAGCTTTTGGCTCATCTGCTTTGCCTTTTCCTTATCAAGGTCTGCCTCAGCCTTTTCTATAAGTGATAGCACATCACCCATGCCAAGTATTCTTGATGCCATTCGATCCGGATAGAACTGCTCAAGGTCTGAAAGCTTCTCGCCCATGCCGACATACAGTATAGGCTTTCCTGTAACAGCCTTAACAGAAAGTGCACTACCACCTCTTGTATCACCATCAAGCTTAGTAATTATAACTCCGTCTATACCTATCTTTTCATCAAAGGTCTTAGAAACCTGCACCGCATCCTGACCTGTCATAGCATCTACAACAAGTACCGTATAGTCTATGCTTATGCCACCCTTAATAGCTATAAGCTCATTCATCATCTCTTCATCTATATGAAGTCTACCTGCAGTATCTATAATTATAAGGTCGTTGTGATTTTTAGTAGCATGCTCAAGTGCTGCCTTTACTATATCAAGTGGCTTGTGGTTAGTTCCCATGGAAAATACCGGAACGCCCTGCTTATCTCCATTAATCTGCAGCTGCTCTATAGCGGCAGGTCTGTATATATCGCAGGCTACAAGCAGTGGACTAGCTCCCTTTGACTTAAACTTTCCTGCTAGCTTTGCTGCAGTAGTTGTCTTACCAGCACCCTGAAGACCAGCCATCATAATTATAGTTTTGCTGCCATCAGTTTTTAGCTTAAGCTCTGTAGTTTCAGAGCCCATCAGCTTAACTAGCTCCTCATCAACTATCTTGATTACCTGCTGCCCCGGAGATAATGATTCTAAAACCTCACTTCCTACTGCACGAACCTTAACGTCAGCTATAAATTGCTTTACTACCTTGAAATTAACATCTGCCTCAAGAAGTGCAAGCTTAACCTCCTTCATAGCAGCATCTACATCTGCCTCAGTTAGCTTTCCCTTGCCTCTAAGATTTTTAAATATATTTTGCAGCTTAGTTGATAAGCTCTCAAATGCCATATACTCTCCTATTTTAAAAGCTTTCCTGTAAGTATATCTATCTTATCTATATGTGCCTCATTATGATCTATCTTATACTTTTTTATAAGCGTGCTGATTTTTTTAATGGTTTTTTTTGTATCATCAAACTGCTTTATAAGACCAAGCTTTTCTTCATATCCGCAAAGTGCCTCGTCTATCCTTCGTATCATGTCAGATACACTCTGCCTTGATATGCCCTCATCCTTAGCAACCTCGCTTATAGAATAATCATCAAACACTACCTCTTTGTATATTCTTTTTTGGTGCTCTGTTAAAAGCTCACCATAAAAATCATATAATAATGTTTGTTCAACTATATCTTTATTTTTATTCATAATAAGTCACCGACGGCTATAGTACTATAAAAAGAAAGCTCTGTCAAGCAAAAATACTTGACAGAGTCTTTTTCTATTTTTTTACTTTTTCTTTTGGCACGAGCTATCTAGTCGCAAGCTTTAGCCTACTCTCATAGTCATGCATCGCAGCTAAATCGCTCTACTTATTTCTTAGCTGCCTTATATTCCTTAATAGCTGCTGTTAGCTTTGGAACTATCTTGTTTAGATCTCCAACTAAGCCATAATCAGCTACGTCAAATATAGGAGCACTCTCGTCCTTATTAATTGCTACGATAACATCTGACTCCTCCATACCAGCAACATGCTGTATAGCTCCAGATATACCTATAGCAAAATAAATCTTAGGTCTAACTGTCTTACCAGTCTGTCCTACCTGAAGGTCTCTTGACTTCCAGCCAGCATCTACAACTGCTCTTGAGCAGCTTACCTCACCGCCTACTGCCTCTGCAAGCTCCTCAAGTATCTTGAAGTTTTCAGGAGAACCAACTCCTCTTCCTCCAGATACAAGTATCTGTGCATCCATTATATCTACAGTATCAGATACAGACTTAACTATATCCATAATCTCAACATACTTATTATCTGGTGTAAAGCCTGGATTAAACTCAACTATCTCTGCCTTAGCTCCATCATTCTTAGGAAGCTTTTGCATAACACCAGGTCTAACTGTAGCCATCTGAGGTCTGTTATCCGGACAAGCTATAGTTGCTATAGTATTACCACCAAATGCAGGTCTTGTCATAAGAAGCTGCTTATGCTTCTGTTCCTGACCTTCTACTGCAACTAGTGGGAAGTCACCTATCTCAAGCTGTGTACAGTCTGCTGTAAGTCCTGTTGCAACTCTTGCTGAAACTCTAGGTCCAAGGTCACGTCCTATAGCTGTAGCACCAACTAGCATAATGTCTGGCTTAAATTCATTAATTACACTTGCAAGTGCATGTGCATATGGCTCTGTTCTGTATTCCTTAAGCTGTGGATCATCTACTACTATAACTCTGTCTGCTCCATATGCAGCCAGCTCATCACACAGGCCTTTAACTCCAGAGCCTATAAGAACTGCTGTAACATTAGTATCAAGATCCTTTGCTAAATCCTTTGCCTTGCCGAGCAGTTCGAAAGTGATACCACCAAGTATATTGTCTACCTGCTGTGCGAAGACAAATACGCCTTTGTATTCGTTAATATTCATTCTTTTTCTCTGCTCCTTTTATATAATATGCTTTTCATCAAACTTTTTCATAAGATAATCAACTGCCTCATCCGGATCTAAGCTAACCTTTTCTCCAGCCCCTTTTCTTACCTTATCAGATGCCTTAGCTATCTTAGTTGGTGAGCCCTTTAGACCTATGTTAGCATCATCAAGGTCCTTAAGGTCTGCTCTTGACCAAACAGTTATCTCCTTGTCATAAGCATCCCATATACCGCCTGGTGTCATATATCTAGGCTCATTAAGCTCTGAAAGTGCAGTTATAAGACAAGGCATCTTAGCCTTTAGTACATGATATCTGTCCTCGAACTGACGCTGAACGATAACATAGTCCCCTTCTACCTTTATATCCTGTGCATAAGATATAACTGGAATATCAAGATGCTCAGATATCTGTGGTCCTACCTGTGCTGTATCTCCATCTATAGCCTGACGACCTGTGATTATTATGTCATAGTCAAGGTTTCTAAGTCCAGCTGCTATAGTTGATGACGTTGCCCATGTATCTGCTCCGCCGAGAACTCTGTCTGTTATAAGGATGCCCTTGTCAGCTCCCATAGCCATAGCCTCACGGAGAACCTCCTCTGCCTTTGGAAGTCCCATGGTAACTACTGTTACCTCTGCACCATACTGATCCTTTAGTCTAAGTGCAGCCTCTAGTCCTGCCTTATCATCCGGATTCATGATAGCGAGCATTGCTGCTCTGTTAAGTGTACCATCTGGGTTGAACTGTACTCCGCCCTTAGTATCTGGTACTTGTTTTATACATACTACTATCTTCATTAGTTCGTACCCTCCTACTTTAGTAAATTACCTGAGATAACCATACGCTGAACCTCTGATGTTCCTTCGTATATCTCGGTAATCTTAGCATCACGCATCATACGCTCAACATCATACTCTCTGATGTAACCATAGCCACCATGAAGCTGTACTGCCTTAGTTGTTACATACATAGCTGTCTCAGCTGCAAATAGCTTAGCCTGTGCTGCCTCAACGCTGTAAACCTTCTGAGTAGCCTTTGCCATAGCTGCCTTATATACAAGCATCTTAGCTGCCTCAACTCTAGTAGCCATATCAGCTAGCTGGAACTGTGTATTCTGGAACTGTGCTATAGAGCGGCCAAACTGCTTTCTTTCCTTTACATACTTAACTGTTGCTTCAAGTGCACCCTCTGCAAGTCCAAGTGCCTGTGCTGCTATTCCTATACGTCCTCCATCAAGAGTATGCATTGCTATAGCAAAGCCCTTGCCCTGTGCACCAAGAAGTGCATCCTTAGGTATACGGCAGTCTGTGAAGATAAGCTCGTAGGTAGAAGATCCTCTTATACCCATCTTATTTTCCTTAGTACCGAAGGTAAATCCAGGAGTGTCCTTATCTACTATAAATGCAGATATTTCCTTAATCTTTCTGCCCTTCTTTTCTACAACACCGGTAACAGCAATGATTATATATACATCTGCCTCTTTACCATTTGTTATAAAGCACTTAGAACCGTTAAGTATCCAAGAGTCGCCATCAAGTACAGCCTTAGTCTGCTGTCCCTGTGCATCTGTTCCTGCACCTGGCTCTGTTAGTCCGAATGCACCAAGCTTTTTACCTGTTGCAAGATCCGGAACATACTTTTTCTTCTGCTCCTCTGTACCGTATGTAAGTATAGGATCTATACATAGTGATGTATGTGCTGAAACTATAACTGATGTAGTTCCGCAAACCTTAGCTAGCTCCTCTACACACATAGCATATGTCAGAGGGTCACAGCCCTGTCCGCCATACTCCTTTGGTACTGGAATACCTAGTAGTCCGTACTTAGCCATTTTCTCAACAGTCTGTCTTGGAAACTTTTCTGTTTCGTCTACTTCCTGTGCGAGAGGCTTAACTTCCTTTTCAGCAAAATCTCTGAATAGAGTTCTCGCCATCTCATGCTTCTTGTCTAATGTGAAATCCATTATTGCTTCCTCCATATATTTTACTTGCTGTAATCGTAGAATCCTACGCCACTCTTCATACCTAGCTTGCCGCCACGAACCATCTTACGAAGAAGTGGATGCGGACGATACTTAGGATCTCCAGTTTCCTTCTGAAGAACTTCCATAATAGCAAGTACTATATCAAGTCCTACAAGGTCTGCAAGTGCAAGAGGTCCCATAGGGTGATTAGCACCTAGCTTCATAGCTGCATCTATACCCTCTACAGAAGCAACTCCGTCTGCATATATTCCTATAGCCTCGTTCATCATAGGAACAAGAATACGGTTTACTACAAAGCCTGCTGCCTCATTAACCTGTACAGGTGTCTTGCCTATCTCTTCAGAAATCTTCTTAATCTTATCTACAAGCTCATCAGGAGTGTTAAGTCCTGCTATTACCTCTATAAGCTTCATAACAGGTGCTGGATTAAAGAAATGCATTCCTATAACTGGTCTGTCAAGTCCTGCGCCTATCTCTGTTATAGATAGTGAAGATGTATTAGTAGCGAAGATACAATCCTTCTTACATATATCCTGAAGCTCCTTAAAGGTCTGCTTCTTAACTTCCATAACCTCAAGTGCTGCTTCTACTACAAGGTCACAGTCCTTGCATATATCCTTAACACCAGTTTGAATCTTAGCAAGTATAGCATCTGCTGCTGCCTTATCCATCTTGCCCTTTTCAACTCTCTTAGCAAAGCCCTTTTCGATCTTAGCCTTACCCTTTGCAGCAAGCTCTTCGTTGATGTCGCATAGACATACTTCGTAGCCCTCTGTCTGAGCAAATGCCTGTGCTATGCCAGATCCCATAGTTCCTGCACCTATAATTCCTACCTTCATAACTATTCTCCTTCGTATTTTATTTTTTATATCTCCCTGCTTCTTATTCGAATAATATACTCGAAAATCACTCTTGCTTTTTTCTTGTGTAATATTCGATGCGAAGCTTTGTATACTATATTTTTTATTCTGCAACTGCTATCGTTATTCCATCTTCACGATTGCAGATGCACCCATTCCGCCGCCTACGCAAAGCGTTGCAAGTCCGGTCTTAGCGCCCTTCTTTTGCATTGCATAAAGAAGAGTAACAAGTATTCTACAGCCTGAGCAGCCTACCGGATGGCCAAGTGCTATAGCACCACCATTTATATTAAGCTTAGTTAGGTCAAAGCCTAGGTCCTTACCTACTGCAACTGACTGTGCTGCAAAGGCTTCATTTGCCTCGATTAGATCAAAGTCCTCTATCTTCATGCCAGCCTTAGCCATAGTCTTTCTTGTAGATGCTACAGGTCCTATACCCATTATTCTAGGCTCTACTCCTGCGAGCTCTCCTGCTATCCATGTTGCCATAGGCTTAACACCAAGCTCCTTTGCCTTCTCCTCGCTCATAACTATAATAGCTGCTGCACCGTCATTGATTCCAGATGCATTACCTGCTGTTACAAGTCCGCCATCCTTTTTAAATGCCGGCTTTAGCTTAGAAAGGCTTTCTACTGTTGTATTATCTCTAGGGCCTTCATCTGTATCGAAGATAACTGTTTCTTTTTTCTTCTTTATCTCAACAGGAACTATCTCATCCTTAAATGCTCCTGCCTTAATTGCTGCAACTGCCTTTCGCTGACTTGCTGCTGCAAACTCATCTAGCTCCTTACGAGTTAAGCCCCACTGCTCACATATATTTTCTGCAGTAATTCCCATATGGTAGCCACCGAATGCATCCGTAAGTGCATCCTTAATCATAGAGTCCTCTATAGGTGCTGCTCCCATACGATATCCAAATCTACCATGCTGAACAAGGTAAGGTGCTTTTGACATATTCTCCATACCGCCTGCGAGGATAATGTCTGCATCACCATTTTCTATAAGCTTAGCTGCTAGGTTTACGCAGTGAAGACCAGAGCCACAAAGTACATTGATAGTTGTTGCCGGAACCTCTACTGGTATGCCTGCATTAATAGCTGCCTGTCTTGCAACATTCTGTCCCTGTCCTGCCTGTATAACGCATCCCATGTACACTTCATCTATCTGCTCTGGTTTAATGCCGGCTCTTTTGATAGCTTCCTTTACAACTATAGTTCCAAGGTCTGCTGCAGGAATTGTTGACAATGCTCCGCCCATCACACCTATGGCTGTTCTACATGCACCTGCAAGTACTACTTTACGCTTTGCCATTTGGCTACCTCCTACTTATTAATGAAGTTCTTTTCTTTTCTCTTTTCAAGGAATGCTCCCATTCCTTCCTTCTGGTCTGCTGTTTCAAAGCAATCACCAAATAGCTTTTCCTCTATAGCTATAGCCTTGTCCATATCTACCTGAAGTCCATCATTTATAGCCTTCTTACAATTACGAACTGCTATAGGTGCATTTGCTGCTATAATGCTTGCAAGCTTCTTTGCTGCAGCTAAAAGCTCAGCCTGTGGATATACATTATTAACAAGTCCAAGTCTGTATGCCTCATCTGCCTTTATATTTCTAGCACCATATACTAGCTCCTTAGCCTTGCCTACTCCTATAATTCTTGCAAGTCTTTGAGTTCCGCCAAAGCCAGGTGTAATTCCAAGTCCTACCTCTGGCTGTCCAAACATAGCATTGTCTGAGCATATTCTTATATCACAGCTCATAGCAAGCTCGTTGCCGCCGCCTAGTGCAAAGCCATTAATTGCAGCTATAACCGGAATAGGGAATGTCTCTATCATTCTAAAGATGTCATTACCAAACTTTCCAAATACCTCTCCCTGCTGCTTTGTCATAGTGCTCATAGCTGCTATGTCTGCTCCTGCGACAAATGACTTTTCTCCAGCACCTGTAAGTATTATTGCTCTTATTTCATTTTGATCTACATTTTCGAAGGCTGCCTTTAGATCCTTAAGAACGTCTTCGTTAAGTGCGTTGAGTGCTTCGGGTCTATTAATGGTTATGATGGCTATGTGGCCTTCTGTTTCATAATTTACAAAGCTCATGTTATCTCTCCTGTTTTTTTTCTCTGTATTAGTTTTTTGTGTTAGTTTTTTTATATTCTCTACATTCGTGTTCTCAGTGACATATTATCATCTCAAAACACGCTCCCGCTATTGCTCCTCACGCAGCGGTACTAATAAGCCTGCTTACGCAGCCTTGAAGTGCCGGCCACGAGCAAATGTTTTGAGAATGATATATGTCACATCGAATACTCTAAATATCAGAATCAAATAGCCAAATGGTGTTCGCTAAGTGCTCTTATTACTGTGGAAGTTCTACTACAGTTGCGCAGCCCATGCCGCCGCCTATGCAAAGTGTAGCAAGTCCCTTCTTAGCTCCTGATTTTTGCATCTCATGAAGAAGTGTAACAAGTATTCTGCAGCCTGATGCTCCAACTGGATGTCCAAGTGCTATAGCACCACCATTTACATTAAGCTTAGATAGGTCAAAACCCAGCTCCTTACCTACTGCAACAGACTGTGCTGCAAAGGCTTCATTTGCCTCGATCAAATCAAAGTCATCTATCTTCATTCCAAGCTTGTTCATAACCTTCTGAGTTGCTGCAACAGGTCCTATACCCATAACCTCAGGTCTAACTCCTGCAAGTGCTCCGCCAAGCCATGTTGCCATAGGCTTAACTCCAAGCTCCTTAGCCTTCTCCTCACTCATAACAACTATAGCTGCAGCACCATCATTGATACCTGATGAGTTACCTGCTGTTACAAGTCCGCCATCCTTTTTAAATGCTGGCTTAAGCTTAGCAAGAGTTTCTACAGTTGTTCCAGGACGTGGTCCCTCATCTGTATCGAAAATCTTTGTTTCCTTCTTAAGCTTAACCTCAACTGGAACTATCTCATCCTTAAACTTTCCAGCCTTCATAGCTGCCTCACACTTTTGCTGACTGTTTGCTGCAAACTCATCAAGCTCCTGACGTGTAAGCTTCCACTCGTCGCATATATTCTCAGCGGTAATTCCCATATGATAATTGTTGAAGGCATCCCATAGGGCATCATTGACCATGGTGTCCTTCATCATAGCATTGCCCATACGATATCCGAATCTTGCTTTATCAAGTGCGTAAGGTGCCATAGACATATTTTCCATACCACCTGCTACAACTATGTCTGCATCACCAGCAAGTATCATATCTGCTGCCATGTTTACACAGTTAAGTCCAGAACCACATACTACATTGATAGTAACTGCCGGTGTTTCGATAGGTACTCCTGCTGCTATAGAAGCCTGTCTTGCAACGTTCTGTCCCTGACCTGCCTGTATAACGCAGCCCATCAAAACCTCGTCGACCTGCTTAGGATCTACTCCTGCTCTGTTAAGTGCTTCCTTGATAACGATAGCACCCAAATCCTTTGCCGGAATAGTTGATAGTGAACCACCCATAGTTCCTATCGCTGTACGGCATGCACCTGCTAAAACAACTTTCTTAGACATAAAAAACCTCCTTGGAATTTGATTGAAGTGAAAACACATTATCTTAAGTATAGTACCTGATAAAAAATTGTCAATCTAAACTATGCTAACTTTTTAACAATTTTTCTGGTATTTTTTTGTTTGTTTTGCCAAAAAGCATCTTTATCGCTATTCTAGTATTGTGAATTATTGCATTTTGATATTGCAAGTGATAAACTCTACTCTATATGTGTTAAAAAATTATCTATCTGAGAGGTGAGCTATTATGAAACCATTTGACAAGCTATTAAGTAAGGTATCTGAGGTTCCTAGAAAAAAGGTTGCAGTTGCAAATGCTGCCGATGACGCAGTCCTAGAGGCTGTTAAGGAAGCCAAAGAAAAAAACATCGCTGACTCTATATTAGTTGGCGACAAGCAGGCTATAGAAAAGATAGCTGCGGATCTTAACATGAAGCTCGACGGCTTTGAGATCGTAGATGTAAAGGATCCTGACGAGGCAGCTCTTACTGCTGTTAAGCTAGTGCATGACAAAAAGGCTGACATACTTCTTAAGGGCATGATAGAATCTAAAAACTTTCTTCGTGCAGTTTTAAATAAGGAGTGCGGTCTTAGAAAAGCAAAGCTAATGAGCCATGTATGCGTATTTGAAATCGAAGGCATTGACCGCTTGCTTTTCTTTACTGATGTTGCATTCAACACCTACCCTACTCTCGAGGACAAGGTACATATAATAGAAAATACTGTTGAGGTTGCTAAGGCATGCGGAGTTGCAAATCCAAAGGTAGCACCTATATGTGCAGTAGAAACTGTTAATCCTAAGATGCCTCCTACTGTAGATGCAGATGAGCTAACTAAGATGTGTGAGCGTGGCGAGATAAAGGGCTGTGAGGTATTCGGACCACTGTCTATGGATCTTGCTATAGATGAAAAGGCTGCAGTACACAAGGGTGTTACTAATCCAGTCGCAGGACATGCAGACATACTGCTCTTCCCTAATATCGACGCGGGCAATATAACCTATAAGCTGCTTGTTCGTACAGCAAAGGTAAGAAGCGGAAATCTTCTTATAGGTACATCTGCTCCGGTTATACTTACATCACGCTCTGACGAATTTGAAACTAAGATTAATTCTATCGCACTTGCAGCTGTTATAGCAGATGCACTTACAGAATAAGAAGGGAGAAAAATATGAGCATAAAGGTACTTGTTATTAATCCAGGTTCTACATCAACTAAGATAGGTGTATACGAGGACGAGAATCAGCTTTTTGAGGAAACTCTTCGTCACAGCTCTGAGGAGATCGGAAGATTTGAGCATATAGTAGATCAGATGGATTTCAGAAAAAATATGATTACTGATTTTCTAAAGAGCAACAGCTTCGATATCAAGTCACTTGACGTTGTAGTCGGAAGAGGCGGACTTTTAAAACCTATACTTGGCGGAACATATACTGTAACAGATGCTGTTGTTAAGGATCTAAAGGAAGCCAAAAGAGGTGAGCATGCATCTAACCTTGGCGGACTGCTTGCAAGACAGATAGGCGAGGAGCTTGGCGTTCCTTCTTATATAGTAGATCCTGTTGTAGTAGATGAGATGGACAGCCTCGCAAGATATTCTGGTATGCCAGAGCTTCCAAGAATAAGCATCTTCCATGCACTTAATCAAAAGGCAGTTGCAAGAAGATATGCTAAGGAATGTGGCAAGCCATACGAGGAGCTAAGACTTATTATCGCACATATGGGCGGCGGTGTTTCAGTAGGTGCCCATGCAGGCGGACGTGTTATAGATGTTAATAATACTCTAGACGGCGACGGTCCTTTCTCTCCTGAAAGGTCAGGCGGTGTTCCTGCAGGTCAGCTAGTTAAGCTTTGCTTCTCCGGTAAATATACCGAGGGCGAGATATACAAAAAGATATGCGGTAAGGGCGGTCTTAATGCATATGCTGGAACTAATGATATGCGTGATATAGAAAAGAAGGTTGAAGAGGGCAATGATCCAAAGGCGACTGAGTTGTTTGATGCATTTACATATCAGGTATCTAAGGAGATAGGCTCTATGGCAGCAGCTCTTGAGGGTAAGGTAGATAGAATTATCCTAACCGGCGGAATCGCATATGGAAAGCCTGCTACAAGCAGAATAGAAAAAAGAGTTTCATTTATCGCACCTGTTACTGTATATCCTGGTGAGGACGAGCTACTTGCACTCGCACAGGGTGCTCTAAGAGTTATGAATGGTGAGGAAGCTGCAAAGGAATATTAAAATCAGCTTCGATAAATATTAGGCTAGGTTTAGAATTAGTTTTTCTAGACCTAGTTTTTTTAATGGTAATGAATATAGATTATATTATAAGGATGTTCTTATAATCAGATATATCGGTTCCGACCATGTTGAATATGAATATTATTATGACTACAT
>CAVBBU010000052.1:0-13929 GCA_963593765.1 Bacteroidaceae bacterium
TTAGAACCACTGTAAGGTGAATTTCGGCGTAGCCGAAAGAGAAGATGCCCTGGGGTACACGAGCACTAGAGTGCGAACGTACCTGCATTATACGTATGTGCTGCGAGAAGGGCGTACGTTACACAAATATAAATATTAAAGCCCCCAGAGTCTTGGCACATATATGCAGGGATTAAACACATCTAAAAGCAAACGCCCTCTTCCACACACATTATACGTATGTAGAAGAGAGCGTTTGTATTAAATAACAGTAAGACCTAGAATATCCTCCACCCAACTATAAAGTTAGACTCCCACCAGCCGCTTAAAGATCTTTGCACAACTCGTCCGTTAGATGAGGATGCATCTATAACAGTTCCGCCGCCTGCACATATTCCTACATGCCCCGGCTCAACTACTATGTCGCCTGCCTGCAGGTCGTTGAAGTTACTTATCCTTTGATACTTGCCAACTGATCTCCAACCAGAGCTTGTTATATATGACTGGCTTACGCCAGAATTGTTTAGACACCAGTATACAAAGCCTGAGCAGTCAAATGAATTAGGTCCCTTAGCACCCCATACATAAGGACAGCCTAGCTTAGAGCTTGCATTGGCAAGGAGCGTACCTACGCCGCCACCGCCTGTATATACGGCTGCATTGCCTGCTGCACCATTTGGATTAGTTGTTGCAGCACTGCCACCGTTACTAGCCTGAGCCGAGCTGCTGCTGCCACCACTGCTGCCGCCTGATGTGCTGCCTGTATTAGGAGCAGCCTTTCTTGCATTGTCACTTGTAAGCTTTGCCATAGTAAGCTGACCTACAGAGCCGTCTGATGAAAGAGAGTTTCTGCTTTGAAATGCCTTTACCGCACTTTCTGTTGCCTCACCAAAATATCCTGTTACCTTACTACTAGATAAGTAGCCTAGCTTAGCTAGCATCTTCTGAACATTAGTTACCATGTCGCTTTGGTCACCAAGTGAAAGTCCATTAGGTCTTGCACTTGAGCTCATAAGCGTTTCCCTTGTTCCCGGTCCGAGGTATCCGTCTACTACAAGGTCGTTCTTAGACTGGAAGGTTTTTATAGCTAATGACGTGTCATTGCCATATGTTCCATCAGGTGTGCTTGTCATATATCCTAGCTCGAACAGCCTCTTTTGTGCTGCTAAAACAACCTCACTCTTTTCTCCATATGCAAGCATGTTTGCCTTAACCTCATCTGAATAAATAAGATTAAGAGTTTGTCTTCCTACAGTTCCATCCTGCGTAAGTCCATTTACCTCCTGCAGCTTTATAACAGCTGCCTCGGTTGAATCTCCGAAATTGCCAGTAACCATAGAATCCGATGCTAAGTAACCCAGCTGATAAAGTCTTTGCTGAATACGAAGTATATCATCTCCGGACTCACCCTTTTTT
This sequence comes from Bacteroidaceae bacterium, assembly GCA_963593765.1. GTDB lineage: Bacteria > Bacillota > Clostridia > Lachnospirales > Lachnospiraceae > CAVBBU01. The sequence goes on from CAVBBU010000052.1 coordinate 1,396, forward strand.
GCTGCATAATATTTTGCATCTGGGCTCATGATAGATTCTAGCGAAGCCGCACCAACTATACCATCCTGTGCCAGATTGTTCTGTCTTTGATATACCTTGACAGCACTTTCTGTCGCACTTCCATAATATTCCGTAGGCTCATCATTGTCCATAAAGCCTAGCTCCATAAGCCTCTCCTGAAGCTTCGCAACTATAGGATGCTCTACTCCTATTCTAAGATATTCAGGAACTGGCGCTACTGTCGGAACATCTATTCCAAGGCTCGGAAACTGTGCCCCGTCCGGACTTAGTGCAACTATAGGATTGCTTTCCTCGACCATGTCGGAATTACTTTTTGTTGCATTTGAATCAGTAGCCTTAAAGCCCTTTGTAAATGAAACCGCGGCAAATGCTACCACTATAATAATTACAACCAAAGCAAAGCCAAAAAGTGCTGCCCTTGCCCTCGTGTCCATCACAGTTATCTTATCCCTTATATCCTGTATATAGTTTTTGCTTTTTTTATTTCTTACCATAATTATCCTTCAAGTATGTCTGTTAATTTTGCAAACTGTTCTAGGCTTAATGCCTCACCTCGTATGCTCTCAGAAAGTCCCATAGCCCTAAGTGCCTCTGCTACCGACTCCTTTTTATAGCTTATACCGCCTGCATTGTTAAGTGCATTAGTAAGAGTTTTTCGCCTTTGATTAAATGCGGCTCTTATTATAGCAAACAGCTTAGTGCTGCTGCAAACTGACACCGGCGGATTAGTATGCCTTGTAAGTCTAATAACAGCACTTCCTATGCTAGGCCTTGGTATAAAACAGTTTTGCGGCACATATGCCGCTATATAAGGAGTAGCATAATACTGAACAGCCAGAGAGAGTGCTCCATAATCCTTAGTACCCGGCACTGCCTGCATGCGAAGTGCAACCTCCTTTTGTACCATCACCGTTATATTATCTATCGGAACCTCCGATTCAAAAAGATTCATAATAATCGGAGTTGTAATATAATATGGAAGATTTGCAACAACCTTTATTTTTCTTCCATTATTATATTTATCTACAAGAGATCGTATATCAAGCTTTAATATATCATCATTAATTATAGTAATGTTATCATATGGCTTTAGAGTTTCCTCTAGTATAGGAATAAGATTTCTATCTATCTCAACTGCCACAACTTCCCTCGCATGCTCTGCCAGATACTGCGTCATAGTTCCTATACCCGGCCCTATCTCAAGTATCACATCATCACTATCTATTCCTGCTGCATTTATAATCTTATCAAGCACATGCTCATCTATAAGAAAATTTTGCCCGAATTTTTTTTGAAAATTAAATCCGTACTTTTTTATTATCTCTATAGTATTTTGCGGATTAACAAGTGATGCCATAAATTCTCCAAACTTATTTTAATCTCGGATATAGCCTTAATGCATTCTCATGTGTAATATCTATAACCTCTTCCTTGCTCATGTTTTTAAGCTCGGCTATCTTCTCTACCACAAGAGGTATATACAGCGAACAGTTTCTCTCTCCTCTGTGCGGAACTGGTGCAAGGTACGGGCAGTCGGTTTCAAGTACTATGCTTTCTATAGGAAGATACTCTATAACCTCGGTTAGCTTCCTTGAATTTTTAAATGTAGCCACACCGCCTATTCCAAAAAAATATCCCATATTAAGATATTCTCTTGCTATCTCCGTGCCATACGAAAAGCAATGTATAACTCCGCCTGTAGTGCCTGCATGATGCTCCTTTATAATCTCTAGCGTATCAGCTGCAGCATCTCTTGAATGGATAACTACAGGAAGATTTAACTCCTTACTTAGCTTAAGCTGCTCTATAAATGCTCTTTTTTGCACATCCCTAGCAGGCTCACTATAGTAATAATCAAGTCCTATCTCGCCTATGGCAACTACCTTTTTATATTCTGCCTGCTTTTTTAACCAGCCAATGTCCTCGTCACTAAAGCTCTCCACCTCATTTGGGTGATAGCCTATAGCAGCATATATATGTTCATGCTTTTTTGCTAGGTCTATGCTTTGCTTGCTCGTTTTTTTATCCGCGCCTATATTAACCACTGTTTCTATATCGCTATGCCAAAGCATTTCAAGCAGCTCTTCTCTGTCACCATCAAATGCACTATCGTCATAATGTGCATGTGTATCTATTATCTTCATTATCCCTCACAGCAAACTAGCAAATCTCAGATCCTGATTTCATATCCTTTTCAGGTCTCATAAGTGATAGATTTCCTTCATCATCCTCAGCACAAAGAAGCATACCCTCTGATTTAACTCCTGCAAGAGTTGCCGGCTTTAGATTAACAACAACCATAACCTTCTTGCCTACCATCTCCTCCGGCGTATACCACTTTTTAATTCCGCTAACTATCTGCCTTGTGCTGCTTCCTATCTTAACCTGTGAGCAAAGAAGCTTCTTAGACTTTGGAACCTCCTCGCACTTAACTATCTCACCTACCTGAAATTGCAGCTTCGCAAAATCATCATATTCTATCTCAGGCTTTGCCTCTATATCCATAGCGAATTTTTCTTTCTCAGGCTCGCTCTTTTTTTCGCTGCCTGATGCATTGCCCTGCATTTTTTCTACTTCCTCTAAAACTGCTTTAGCGTCAAGCCTTGCAAAAAGCATCTGCGGCTCACCTGCTACCTTAGTTCCATCCTTGTATAGCCCGAAGCTGTCCATACTATCAAGCTCTCTTTTTTCTGCATTGATCTCTTCAAGTATCCTCTTAGATGTATCCGGCATAAAGCTTTCAAGAAGTGATGCCCCTATAGCTATAGCCTCTGTCAAATTATAAAGAACTGTTGCAAGTCTATCCTTTTTATCCTCGTCTTTCGCAAGCAGCCACGGAGTTGTCTCGTCTATATATTTGTTGCAGCGTTTAAATATATTCCAGATTTCTGTCATCGCATCAGAAACTCTAAGCTCGTCCATCTTAGCTGTTACAAGCTTTGCCTCATCAAGAACAGTTTTCTTAAGGTCTATGTCGAACTCGCTATCCTCTCCTACGTGCGTGTTGCAAACGCTGCCATCAAAATATTTGTTGCTCATGCTGACGGTGCGGCTAACTAGGTTTCCGAGTACATTTGCAAGGTCAGAATTATACCTTTCTATCATAAGCTCCCAGCTTATCACGCCATCATGGTCGAATGGCATCTCATGCAGCACAAAATATCTAACTGCATCTACTCCAAAGAAGTCTACTAATGTATCTGCATAGAGAACATTGCCCTTAGACTTACTCATCTTGCCATCGCCCTGAAGCAGCCACGGATGTCCGAATACCTGCTTAGGAAGCGGAAGGTCAAGTGCCATAAGAAAGATAGGCCAGTATATAGTATGGAAGCGGATTATATCCTTTCCTATTAGGTGCAGGTCTGCCGGCCAAAGCTTATTAAACTGCTCGCTAGATGTGCCATCACATTCGTAGCCTATTCCTGTTATATAGTTTGTAAGTGCATCCAGCCAAACATAGGTAACATGCTTAGGATCAAATGTTACCGGTATGCCCCAGCTAAATGTAGTCCTAGATACACAAAGATCCTGAAGCCCCGGAAGAAGAAAGTTATTCATCATCTCATTCTTTCTAGCAACAGGCTGTATAAATTCCGGATGATTATTAATATGCTCTATAAGTCTGTCGGCATACTTACTCATCTTAAAGAAGTATGCTTCCTCCTTAGCTGGCTTAACCTCTCTGCCGCAGTCGGGACATTTGCCATCTACTAGCTGTGACTTAGTCCAGAAAGATTCGCAAGGTGTGCAATACATACCCTCATACTCACTCTTATATATATCGCCTTGCTTGTACAGTCTTTCAAATATCTTCTGAACCTGCTTTTCGTGGTAGTCGTCTGTAGTTCTTATAAACTTATCATAAGAGGTATTCATAAGATCCCAAATTCTCTTAATCTCACCAGAGGCCTCATCTACATACTGCTTTGGTGTTTTGCCTGCCTCCTGTGCCTTGATCTCTACCTTTTGTCCATGCTCGTCTGTACCTGTTTGGAAAAATACATCATAGCCCTCTGCTCTTTTATATCTTGCTATAGCATCTGCAAGCACTATCTCATAGGTGTTACCTATATGTGGCTTGCCTGATGCATAGGCTATAGCTGTAGTCATATAATATGGCTTGCCCTTACAATTTTTACACATAATAAACCCTCCCTTGCGACAATAGGGCTCGCACATTTGCGAGCCCTAAATATTAATTAATTATACTTTTGAAATACTACATCCGATGCTACTGTCTTACCGTCTGCTACTATAGTAAGTGTAGCAAGATTAAAGGCCTCTATATAGGTATCTGCTACTGCCTGAATTGTACTGCCCTCGAGGCTTCCTGCATTGGTTAATACAAGCTTTCCGCTGCCTACCTCTACATCGCCCGAATCAGCTCCAGGGCCTTGCACTGCCTCTTCCTTAGAATCCTCTATATCAAAGCTCTCTAGCTTCGCATCCTTTGGCAATACTCCATATTCCTTAAGCTTTGAAAGTATCTCGCTTGCATTTAGTAATTCTACATCATCCATATTTGCCTCAACACCATCATCTGTTGGTGTATATATAGCAACTATCTCTACAGACTCTGCTGTAGGATCCGGAACCTTATCTGATGCTCCTCCTGTAGCCATAGTCTCCATGTACTGATCAAGTGCTGCCTGCTTATCCTGAGTAGGCTGCTTACTACAAGCACTTATTCCTATAACTGATATAGCTATCAATGTACTAATAGATAGTATAATTCCTAGTTTTTTCATATATATTCTCCTCATGGCTTAAAAAAATTCATTAAATATTATATTAAAAGCACATACCTAACGCAAGTAAATAGTATAAAAATAAGCTTAAATCTTTCTGAATTAGATATATTAGCCCTTACTTAGTTCATTTATAATTTTATCCATATCCTCTATAGTTTGAAGGCTATAGGCTCTTACATTAGGAGCTGCTTTTTTTACAAAGCGTGTAAGCGTACCACCAGGTCCTATCTCTATAAATGTATCTACGCCCATATTAAGCATGGTATCTATGCTTTGAGTAAATCTAACTGGATTATATATCTGCTTTACTAGAAGCTCCCTTATATCCTTGCTGCTATATACCGCCTCTCCTGTATAATTTGCTATATAAGGTATATTTGGTTTTTTAATATCTACATTTTCCAAAAGCTTTCCTAGCTTTAAAGCAGCGCTCTTCATCATAGGCGTATGAAATGGTTCGCTTACTCTAAGTGAAATTACTTTTTTTGCTCCTGCCTCCTTAAGGCTTTCCTTTGCACTATCAAGTCCACTTAAGCTTCCTGCAATAACTGTTTCCTGCCTACAATTATAATTAGATATCCATACATCCTTTGTACTTTTTACAATATCTTCTATTATATTAATATCTGTATCAAGCACAGCCACCATGCCGCCAACTCCTGCAGGAACCTCGCTTTGCATAAGCAGCCCCCTTTGTCTTACTATTTTAATAGTATCTTCCATAGATAAGGAGCCTGCTGCATAGAGTGCCTCGTATTCTCCAAGGCTTACTCCGGCAGTAACATCTGGCTTTATCCCAGACTTATCTAATGCCTTAAGCATAGCTATTCCTGTTGTAACGAGGGCTACCTGTGTATATTCTGTATAATTAAGCTTATCATTTTTCTCAAAGCAAAGCGCAGCTATATCAAGCCCAGTAAGAGAGCTTGCTTCTTCAAATACCTCTTTAGATTCCTTATAGCTATTATAAAAGTCCTCTCCCATTCCAGGTCTTTGCACGCCCTGACCTGGAAATAAATATGCTATCTTCATAATTGGCCTCTTTGGTGGATGTTGCCAGGTTGCATGTGTGTTGTTAAGTGCCGCATAATATACATGCTATAAAAGTGTTACCAAATGTCTATGCGTCCATGCGTGTAAACACGCAGTCCGCGCAGCTGTTTGTCAACGTTTTTATAGCAAAAGAAAAGCCCCGACCCAGCTGCTCGCAGTCAGCCAAACCAGAACTTTTAATGCACCTTCAGGGACTCGAACCCTGGACAAATAGATTAAGAGTCTACTGCTCTACCAACTGAGCTAAAGGTGCGTTTCCTTAAGTAAACACGAATGATATTCTACTCTAACTGCACCCTCTTGTCAATAAATTTTTGAAAATTCCTCAAAAAAACGCATCTGCAATAACTAAAAGAGGCACCTGCAACTCGCAGGTGCCCTTTTTATATATCCATCATTTCACATCAATATCTAAATTTAATTTTGCTGCAAATCAGTCTGTGCTCCAAGTGTAATAGTTATAGTCTTTTCCTCGTACTGACTTCCATTTAATCTTTCAACCGTTAGCTCTACAGTATCGCCGCTAGAGTAGTATGTCAGCATATCCTTTAGCTCTGCCATAGTTCTAACCGACTGTCCATCAAACTTAGTAATTATATCCTTCTCCTGAAGCTCTGAATTAGCTGCTGCTCCATTTGCAAGTATCTTATATACATAGATACCCTTAGGCATATCGTACGAATTAGACATATTCTCATCTATATTCTGTCCCTGAATACCTATAGTACCCTGCTTTGCCTCTTCTACAACATTCCTTGTAGTTTTGTTAGAAAGGTTTTGAATTATATCCTGAACCTTACTGATAGGAATTGCATATCCCATTCCTTCTACCTCTGTAGATGAATACTTTGCAGAGTTAATTCCTATAACCTCTCCATTCATATTAAGAAGAGCACCGCCAGAGTTGCCCGGATTTATAGCCGCATCTGTCTGAAGAAGATTTCTTGTTGTTTGATTATCTACATTAACCTCTCTATTGAGTGCACTTATATATCCAACTGTAACCGACTGTCCATATCCAAGTGCATTTCCTATAGCTATAACACCCTGTCCTACCTTAAGCGAATCTGAATCGCCTATACTTGCTATAGATATAGCATTCATAGTATCAGAGCTTATGTCGGATTTATTAATAGCGATTATAGCAACATCAGTTTCTGAATCTCTGCCCTTAACATTAGCTGTAACTGTATTCTCATCATTAAAGGTAACAGACAGCTCATCTATTCCCTCTACAACATGGTTGTTTGTTACAACTAAAAGCTCCGAATCATTTTCACCTATTATAATTCCAGAACCGCTAGACTCTGCCTCGTAGGACTGAGGTCCAAAGAAGGTATAGCTTTGCACTGTTGACTTGCCATGAATAGCAACTACAGATGGCATAGCCTTTTCAACTATAGCTGATACATCAAGTGCCGATGCTGCCGCCTCGCTGGTGCTGCCTGCCGAGCTTGAGCCAGAATTATCCTGATTACCTATAATAGCAGGTGAGGCGGTTTCTGAGTTTTCGCTTATCGTTTGAGATATACCAAGGAATCTACTTAATGCACTTTGAACAGCAACCATAGTTCCACCAGCTACGCATCCAAATACAAGTGCAGCAGCTATAACAAATGCAATCTTTTTCCCTAGACCGCCCTTTTTCTTTGGCTGCTTTGTAGCTGTCTGTCTATTATTATATCCTGCATATTGATTTTGAGCATATCCATATCCGTTATTATATTGATAGGTATGTGCCTGTCCTGTCGTACCCTGACTAGCGCTCTGATTCTGACCATTATATATCTGCTGCTGGTACGATCCGCCCTGCCCAGCCTGCTGATAGGTAGATCCTAAAGTCCCCTGCTGATTTATATCACTGCCAGCGCTGCCTGTTGATGCTGCGTTATTTGCATCATTGCTGCCACTATTATTATCACCATTAATACCATTATTTATATATCCATTTTCATCATACATCGAAGTCATCTCCTTGTCCTTTGATGCATGTATGGTATCAATATTTTGTGATGTAATTGTGTTTAAAATATTTGATATTTGTGAAATCACGTCTTATTCTGGCTTAGCCGGTACAGTTTCTACGCTAACGCCACCTGGGCCACCGCTACTGCTAGAGCCGCCTGGTCCTGCCGGCGCAGTTGTCTGAGTAGTTGGGGCTGTCGGCGTAACAGAGCTTTGACTAGTTTGCTGCGTTGCAGATGTATGCGACTGCGTAGTCGTCTCTGTGCCCGCATGGCTTGTTCCCGGCTTAACCTGTGCGGTTTCACTTGTTGTCACCCCTGGTCCCTTGTTTGATGATGAGGTGGTTTCCTCGTCTGCGGCTCTCGTTGCAGATGTCTCTGTTATTACATTGCCCTGTGCATCTGTAGAGCTCTCCTCTTCATCTCTTTCAAGAAGTACCAGATTGCCATCCTCATCTAGCTCATATATACCTATAATTCTTCCTGCTGCATTTGTTTCATACAGATATGTTATATTGCCATTTTCATCTGTCTCAGCAAGCATATCATCCTTATTAAGCTTTTTGCTCTCAGACTCGCTTGTCTTTTTAGTGCTGTTAGAAGGTGTTCCGCTATTATTACTATCCTCGCTCTTTTTGCTGCTCTCTCCTGTATATCCTATATATCCTCCGTCAGTAGAAACATGACCTACGTATTTTCCTTCATTATACATACCACTGTCGCTAGATATCTTATTGCTTATCTGCTTAACTGTATCTGATACCTCGTAGCTTTCATCATCAAATAAAAACTTATGAAGCTCCTTTACATTAGTCTCCAGTGTTTGAGGTATTACGCAGGCTCCCTTTTTGCCCATGTTTGCGTCTCCTCTAGCAAATGGGAATCCGCCATTCTCTCCAAGGTGATACTTATTTATATTTGCTATGGCGTCAAGTCCATCCTGCCATGTTAGGTTAGTTGCAACCATAGAAAGCATATTGCCGAGGAGTCCATTAAGTGTATTAAGGTCAGCCTTCTTTGCCTTTTCAAATGCCTGCGTTACAACCTTTCTTTGTCTTTCAGTTCTGGCAAAGTCATTGTCCATATAACGAAGTCTCGCATATGCGACTGCCTGTACGCCATCAAGATGATGCATACCTGTTCCCTTTATCTGAACTGAGCCTATGCCTGTTGATTTAACTGTTTCTGTTATATATGAATTAATATAATGAAGCTCTGCCTTAGACAGCTCTATATCTACTCCGCCTAGTATATTAATTCCGGTAGCAACAGCCTTCCAGTTAAAGGTTACATAGTCCGTTATATCAAGGTCCAGATTTTGGTTAAGAGCCTTAACTGCCTGCTGTGGTCCACCGGTAGCATATGCACTGTTTATCTTATTATATGAGCTGTCACTTACCTTAAGATAGGTATCTCTAAAAACAGATACCAGTCTTATCTCTCCTGTATCCTTGTTGATACTTGCTATCATAATAACATCGGAATTACCCTCTACAGCCTTTGAGCTTCGTGAGTCTATTCCAAAAACAGCTATATTCCAATAGCCCTCCAGCTTTTGCTGCGTTTCTACAGAAAGATCCTCATTCTTAACATCCTCTGCCTCAAAATCCGGCCTTTGGATTTTATTATATTGCTTTAAAACATAAGCATAGGAAAATATACCAAACAAAACAAAGACCTCTAGCACAGACATAATTATTATTCTGCGAAGCTTGCCCTTTTTCTTTGTTGGTTTCCTTCTTCTTTCAAGTCCTATCGCATCGCCTGAAACTACTCTATCCGTTTTTCTTCTGCTTCTTCCCTGCACATTCTTATCATCTAAAGTGCTCATCTTCTATCTTCCTATCATTTATCTAGTATGCATTCTTATTAACAAAGCCCTTAAACACTGTCAAAAATAATATCTTAAAATCAAAGCCCAGTGTCCAGTTTTCTATATAATACAGATCATGCTCGATTCTTTTTTCTATCGAGGTATCGCCTCTGTAGCCATTAACCTGTGCCCAGCCTGTAAGTCCTGGCCTTACCTGATGCTTAATCATATAATGCGGAATCTCTTCCTTAAACTTTTCTACAAAGTAAGGTCTTTCCGGTCTAGGTCCGACTAGGCTCATGTCTCCCTTTAGTATATTCCAAAACTGCGGAACCTCGTCTATGCTGGTTTTTCGAATAATTTTTCCTATACCTGTAACTCGTGGATCATGCTTAGTTGTCCACTCCTTTTCCTCTTCATCATCAGTCTGCACAACCATAGATCTAAACTTATACATCTTAAATACCTTTTGATGAAGTCCGACTCTCTCCTGTGCAAATATAATAGGCCCCTTACTCGTTAGCTTAATTATTATAGCGACAATTAGCATAATAGGAGAAAATATAATCAGCCCAACAAGTGCGCCAAATATATCTACTGCTCTTTTTGCTATGGCATTATATCCTTCAGTAAGTGGAACATGTCTTATATTAATAACAGGAAGTCCCTGCAAATCCTCCATATAAGGTATGGTCGGAATTATATTATTATAGTCTGGTATAAACTTAGTATGTACTCCCGATCTTTCACAGTCATCAACTATCTTGCCAAGGTTTTGATACTTATCAAGCGGAAGAGTTATAGCTATCTCATCAAGTACATTATACTCAAGTATCATAGGAAGATTTTCTATTTTTCCTATAACCTTGATGCCCTTGTAGCCCTCTCCTCTTTCCTTATCATCATCGAGTATACCTCTTATATTATATCCCCACTCAGGATTACTAAGAACTCTGTCTATATAGCTTTGTGCTGCCCTGCTCCAGCCTATTAAAAGTATATGCTTTTGATTATAGCCCTTGCTTCTTATGCTTCGAAGTGCAAGCCTAATCAGATTTCTTTCCAGCGTTTCAAGCACTATGCTAAAGCCATAAAAAAAGACTACAAGCCTTCTTGAGAAATGATAGAAGTAAGGATGCTTACCTCCAAGATATAATACTAGTGTAAATACAAGTAAGCCTATAGTATTAGCTTTAAATATATTTGCAAATTCTTTTCTTCTGGATGATATTCTCTTTGGGGCATATAGCCCAAATGCCATATTAAATATCAGATATCCAGGTATTATAAGAACAAGTGCTCTAAAATATATATGTGCCGGCAATGCAGAAACTGAACCCTCGCTCTCCATAACCAGCCACGCAAGCACATAGCTAAGTGCTATAACTATAGCATCCAGGATTACATGCATCCTGTTTAATTGCTTTTGATTATCCTTTATCATGTCTACACCTATATTTTAGGATTATACGTATATAATGTATTTCAATCAACAAAAACTTTATAATCTTCTTATTAAATAATGCTTAATATAGGCAAAAAGCCCCCGGATAAGCTCCCACTCTATCAAAAGGACTGTACTCCCTTTAATATCAGAAAAATCAACCCTCTTAAGAGTATTTTTCTTTTTAATTCCTTCCTTTATTCCCTCTATATATTCCTTTTTAAAGCCAAGCTTATTAAAAAATGCTATCTTAGCTAAAATTCCAACCAGTATAAAAGGACTATTTATAATAAGCTGCATATTTGGCTGATTTTTATATAGCATATATATAGTATTTCTAGCCGCAAGCTTAACCTTAAAGCTATTATACTTAGAGCCTGAGGTTGCACTTCCTATATGGTAAACTCTAGCACTAGGCTCGTACATATTGTGATATCCATGCAGCTTCGCCCTATAGCCTATGTCTATGTCCTCAAGATATGCAAAATGCTTTTCATCAAACAGGCCTATAGAATCCAAAACAGCCTTTCTATATATAGCCGCACCTGCACATGCAGTAAATACTTCTTTTTTTCTTTCATATTTTGATATAGGCTCGTCTATACCTCTTTGATATCCCCAGCCTAATATACAAAGCCCGTCACCGGCATCATCTATAAGTGCATGATTTTTTTCCTGTATCATCATAGGGCTTACAGAAAATATCTTATCCGACCTTTCTATAGCTCTTATAAGATTTTCTACATAAGTAGGAAGTGCCCTTGTATCATTATTAAGAAGAATTATATATTCTGTATTACATGCTCTTATGCCTACATTTACACCGCCGGCAAAGCCTAGATTTTCTTTGTTTTTAATGCAGCTAAGTCCTTTGCTTTCTATCCATTCTATGCTGCCGTCAGTTGAGGCATTGTCAACTATAAGTATATCAAAGTCACGGCTTGTTTGAGCCATAAGAGAGCTTATACAATCCGGAAGATATTTCATGCCATTATAGTTTGGGATAATAACTGTCGCTTTTTTCATAATAAACCTACATATATTTTTCTATGCCATGCAGATGACACGGCTCGCCTATCTTTTCCTTTGTAAGATCTCTTAATGCAAAGTTAGACCTTCTAAGTGTAAGATTAGGATTATAATATGGGTCGCCATCATTAAGTATATCTGACCATTTTTTTATAAATGTTGCTGCCTCTCTGTTAAACCTATCAACCTTCTCAGGAGTATCCTCAAGTCCTCTTGATTTTGATTCGTAGTGGTGGCAGGTAGCATATGGGTTATATACAATTAGCTTTCCGAGCTTTCTTATTTTAAGGCAAAAATCTATATCATTAAATGCTACCGCAAACTCCTCCGAAAGTCCGCCTACAGCATCAAATACAGATTTTCTAACAAGCATACATGCTGCCGTTACCGCGCTATAATCCTGTGCTGTAACTGCTCTGTGGCAATATCCATTTTGGCAGTCATGCAGCCCTACAA
>CAVBBU010000053.1:0-13871 GCA_963593765.1 Bacteroidaceae bacterium
GAATAATATCAAGAGAGCTTGGTGGCAGAAGTTTGTTCAAGAGTCTCCTTACAATGTAGGTGTGGACTGTGCCATACTTATGAATACACAGACCTGGGTTGCTTCAGGACATATAGGAAGCTTTTCAGATCCTCTTATGGACTGTAAGGAATGCCATGAAAGATTTAGAGCTGACAAGCTTATAGAGGATTACTGCGAGGAAAATAATATAAAGCTTGATGAGGGCGTAGACGGCTGGTCACATGAGAAGATGCAGGATTTTATCAAGGAGCATAGTATACCTTGTCCTTCTTGCGGCAAACATAATTTTACAGATATAAGAGAATTTAATCTTATGTTTAAGACCTTCCAGGGTGTTACTGAGGATGCTAAGAATACAGTTTATCTAAGACCAGAAACAGCACAGGGTATATTTGTTAATTTTAAAAATGTGCAGAGAACCTCAAGGAAAAAGGTACCTTTTGGAATAGGTCAGATAGGTAAATCATTTAGAAATGAAATCACACCTGGAAACTTTATATTCAGAATAAGAGAGTTTGAGCAGATGGAGCTTGAATTTTTCTGCAAGCCTAATACTGACCTTGAGTGGTTTAAGTATTGGAAGGATTATTGCATTAAGTGGCTTAAGGATCTTGGAATAAAGGATGATAAGCTAAGAGCCAGAGATCATGAAAAGGAAGAGCTTTCATTTTATTCAAAGGCTACTACGGATCTTGAGTTTTTATTCCCATTTGGTTGGGGTGAGCTTTGGGGTATAGCAGACAGAACTGATTATGACCTTGGAAGACATCAGGAGGTATCAGGAGAGGATCTGTCATACTTTGATGATGAAACAAATGAAAGATATATACCTTATGTTATAGAGCCTAGTCTGGGTGCAGACAGAGTTACACTTGCATTCCTTTGTCAGGCATATGACGAAGAGGAGCTAGAGGGCGGCGATGTAAGAACAGTTATGCATTTCCATCCAGCTATAGCACCTGTTAAGATAGGTATACTTCCTCTTTCTAAGAAGCTTAACGAGGGTGCAGAAAAGATATATGCCGAGCTTAGCAAGTACTATAACTGTGAGTTCGATGACAGAGGAAATATAGGTAAGAGATATAGAAGGCAGGATGAGATAGGAACTCCTTACTGCATAACCTATGATTTTGATTCTGAAACAGACGGTGCTGTAACTGTAAGAGACAGAGATAGCATGGAGCAGGTAAGAATTCCTATAAGTGAGCTAGTGGATTACTTTAGGGATAAGTTTACGTTTTAAACATATTAATAAAAAGTGATTACTTCTTTATGAAAAATCAAATTATATAGAAAAAAATAAACCCGAGAAGAAATCTTCTCGGGTTTTTACCTCTTTAAGCTCTTTCAACTTTTTTAGAGCGAAGACAAGAAGTACATACATACATCTTTTTAGATCCGCCTTCAGTCTTAACTCTAACAGACTTTATATTAGACTTCCATATCTTGTTAGATCTTCTATGTGAATGGCTAACAGCGTTGCCAAAATGAACTCCCTTTTCACATATTGCACATTTTGCCATAATTACACCTCCTTATAAGCAGAATGGATTTTATATTCAAAAATCCGCAACGCATATATCTTATCAGATAGGAAACATAAAAGCAAGTAAAAAATCCTTTAATTTTATATCCTTTTAAGATATAATTACAAAGCAACCTATCATTTCTTTGATTTACGGAGGAGCTATGGTAAAGGGAACATTTAATAATAAATTAGGTAATATAGAGGTTAAGCCAGATGTTATAGCATATTATGCCGGATCTCAGGCTGTACAGTGCTCTGGCGTGGTTGGTATGGCAGCTATGAGCATGAAGGACGGACTGTTTAGGCTGCTTAAGGTGGAGAGCCTTAGCAAGGGCGTTCAGGTATATATAGACGACGATAACAAGCTCTATGTAGATTTTCATATAATAGTTGCTTATGGCGTAAATATATGCAGCGTTGCAGACAATATTATAGAGAATGTTAAGTACAAGCTAGAGGAATTTACTGGCTTTGAGGTTAGTAAGATTAATATATATGTTGAAGGCGTAAGAGTAATCGACTAGGAGGAATAGGTTTTGAATATTGAAACATTAGACGCACAGCTTCTAAAGAAGGCATTTCTTTCTGGAGCTGCAGCCCTTAGTGCTCATAAGGATATGATTAATGAGCTTAATGTATTTCCTGTGCCTGATGGCGATACTGGAACTAACATGACCATGACAGTTACAGCTGCCGCAAAGGAGGTAGCTGCAATTGATACAGATGATATATCTGCTATATGTAAGGCTATATCATCTGGCTCTTTAAGAGGTGCTAGAGGTAACTCAGGCGTTATTTTATCTCAATTACTTCGTGGCTTTACAAAGGGACTTTTAAAATCAGATATTATAGATACTAATGCACTTTCACTTGCATGTGTTAAGGCAACGCAGACGGCATATAAGGCTGTTATGAAGCCAAAGGAAGGAACTATACTTACAGTTGCTAAGGCTATATGTGACTCGGCTGCAGAGGTATCAGAAAAAACTACAGACATAATCGAGTTTGCCGAGCTTATAATTAAAGCTGGCGATGATATGCTTCAAAAGACACCGGACATGCTTCCTGTTCTTAAGGAGGCAGGTGTTGTTGACTCTGGCGGACAGGGGCTTATAGAATTTCTTAAGGGAGCTCTAGCCGGTTTAAAGGGTGAGGAGATAAAACTTGATGAATTTAAGGAAGTAGCAGCAGCCTCATCACATACCGGTGCTTCATATGATGCTATAAAGGATGTCGATATCAAGTTTGGATATTGTACTGAATTTATTATTAATCTTGAAAAGGAATTTCCTATAAGTGAGGAAACAGCATTTAAAGCATTTCTCGAATCTATAGGTGATTCTATAGTCTGCGTTGCGGATGATGATTTTGTTAAGATACATGTCCATACAAATGATCCGGGCAGGGCTATAACAAGAGCATTGACCTATGGCTCTTTATCTAAGATTAAGATAGACAACATGAGAGAAGAGCATAATGAAAGACTCTTTAATATGGCAGCTAGTGAAGAAAAGAAAGAAAGCCCAAAATCAGCCGAATGGAAAAGCTATGGAATAATCTCTGTTAGTGCAGGAAGCGGACTAACAGAAATATTTAAAGGCATAGGTGCAGACATAGTAGTTGAGGGCGGTCAAACCATGAACCCTAGCACCGACGACCTTCTTAAGGCCATAGAACAGGTACATGCGAGGGTTGTATATATACTTCCTAATAATAAAAATATTATCCTCGCATCTGAGCAGGCAGCAAGGCTTGCTAAGGACTGCAAGGTATTAGTTGTTCCTACAAAAAATATTCCTCAGGGTATAGCAGCTCTTATTAATTTTAATGCCGATGCTTCTGATGAAGATAACCTAGAGCATATGTCAAGCGAGGCAGCTAATATAATCTCTGGTCAGGTAACATATGCTGTTAGAGATACATCTATAGATGGTCATGAGATCCACAAGGATGATATCATGGCAATGGCAGATGGCGGCATACTAAAAACAGGAAGCGACATAGCTTCAGTTACTATAGATATGATTTCTGATATGATTAGTGAGGACTCAGAGCTTATAAGTCTTTATTATGGAGAAGATATAACAGAGGATGCTGCAAATAAGCTTTTAGATAAGCTTAGCGATACTTATCCTGATATAGACATAGAGTTAAATGCAGGCGGTCAGCCAGTTTATTATTATATAGTTTCAGTTGAATAATTATGTGTAATAACACGATTAAAAGTATAAAGGGTATAGGCGATAAAACAGCAGCTTTGTTTGCTAAGCTAGGTATAAAGACCATGAACGATCTCATGGTCTTTTTTCCGTATAGATATATTAAATATAATGATATTACCTCGATAAGCGACATACATGACGATGGTACATATGCAATCAGGGGAAGACTTTTAAAGCCTATAACTACATACAGATTTAGCAAAAGCCCTATTTCGGGTTCTGTTATATCCGACTCAAGCGGGGAGATATATGTTAGCTGGTTTAACATGCCATACCTTGTTAAAAGCATAAAGCAGTACGAGGAATATGTTTTTGTTGGCTCTGTAAGTAAGAAAAAGGGAAAGCTTAGTCTAATACATCCAAAGCTTTATAATATTTACGAATATGAAAGGCTTATAGGTAGACTAAGTCCTGTTTACAATCTAACTGCAGGCCTTAGCAATAATACTGTTACAAAGGCGGTCAATGTGGCACTACGCCAAGCAAGTAACATTTGCGATACTATTCCGACATCATTAAAATCAAAATATAAGCTTATAGATTATTCTAGAGCTATATGTGATATTCATAATCCACCTAGCGAGGAAGCTTTGGTTAATGCAAGATACAGACTTGTATTCGAGGATTTTTTTAGATTCTTATACTATATAAGAAGGATAAAGGAAAAAACAAAAGAGATTAATTCGATTTATAATCTGGATATAGAGCAGTCAAAAAAATATACAAAGGAATTTTTAGCACTGCTTCCATATACACTTACGGATAAGCAGCTAAAGGCTATTGACGACATTAACACTGACCTAACATCTGGCATGGTTACTAGCAGACTTGTTCAGGGGGATGTAGGCTCCGGGAAAACGGTTGTTGCAACAGCTACACTCTACGAGGCATACAGAGCAGGATATCAAAGTGCCATTATGGTTCCTACAGAAATTTTAGCTACTCAGCATTTTAATACATTAAGATCGCTTTTTGAAAATGCAGCGTATAAGCCAAGGCTTCTTTTGCTTACAGGCTCTTTAACTGAAAAGGAAAAAAGAGTAGCTAGAGAGAGCATAAAAAATCATGAGGCAGATATAATAATCGGAACACATGCACTAATTACAGATACAGTAGAGTTTGATAAGCTTGCTGTTATAGTTACGGATGAGCAGCACAGGTTTGGAGTTGCTCAAAGAGAGGAGCTTAGCAAAAAATCTGCTTCTCCGCATATAATTGTTATGAGTGCAACACCTATACCTAGAACGCTTGCTGTTATAATATATGGCGATCTAAATATATCTATAATAGATACAAAGCCTGTTGGTAGAATACCTGTTAAAAATTGTGTTATAGAAGAGAGCGACAGGCAAAAGGCATACAGACATATATATAATGAGCTAAAGCTAGGCCATCAGGCATATATCGTTTGCCCTATGGTTGAGCCAAATGAAGCCTTAGATGATAACCTGGAAAATGTTATCGAATACAGCAATAAGCTTCAAAATGCGTTTAAGGATAAGGCAAAGGTAGCATATATACATGGAAGGATGCACCAAAGCGAAAAAAATGATATAATGAACAGGTTTTATTGCGGTAAGATAGATATACTTGTATCAACTACTGTAATAGAGGTCGGAGTAGATGTTCCAAATGCTACAGTTATGCTTATAGAAAATGCTGAGCGCTTTGGACTTGCAACGCTTCATCAGCTGCGTGGAAGAATAGGCAGAGGAAGCTTTCAGTCGTATTGCATATTTGTTAGAACGTCCGATACATCGGAAGCTAAAAAAAGACTTGATATAGTCGGCAGCAGTAATGACGGATTTTATATAGCATCAGAGGATCTTAAGATGCGTGGACCAGGCGAGCTACTTGGACTTTCTCAAAGCGGAGATATGCGGCTTCAAATCGCAAATCTATCGACAGATATGGATATACTTAAAAAGGCTTATGAGGCAGTAGATGATATTACAAGCAGCTTACTTCCTATTACTAATGAAGAATATATTTTATTAAATAAGGGTATGGATGACTATTCAAAAAAGCTTTTATCAGATATGAGCTTGTAGATTAATAAATAAAAATATCCGAAAACAGAAGGAGTTTATATGGAAACAGACAGCACAAACGAGATAATGCCAAAAAACAAAAAGCTTATATTTTTTATAATTGCAATTATAATAGTTGCAATTATTTTACCGATATCATGTATATGCTTTAATGCTCCTACATATAAAACGCATTTTTTTCCTAATACGTATTTAAATGGAATAGATGTTTCTGATTTAAGCTCCGAGGAGGCTAAGAATAAGCTTCAATCAGCTATAGACAACTACAGCATTATAATTAAAGCAAGAGATAGAGAGGATGAAAGCTTAACAGGTGTCGATGTTGGTCTTAGCATGGTTTTTGATGATACCATAGATAATGCTATACAAAGTCAAAATAGCAGTCTTTGGTTTCTAAATATGTTTAAAAATACAGATTATAGTCTTCAAACTGTTTGCTCTATAGATGATAAGCTTTTTGATGAGGCGACAGATAAGCTAAGTCTTTTTGATGCATCGACTTCTGCTTCTCCAACAAATGCTACTATATCCTCTTATAGCAATGCAGGATATACTATAGTTCCCGGTGATAAGGGAAATATAATAGTAGATAAGGACGGCGTTAAAGAATATATAAAGGAGGCTATACTTTCGCTTGATGAAAGCGTAGATATAGATTACGAGGGCAATGTTTTCTATTTGCAGCCTGCAGCAGATGGCACAGAAGAAAAGCTATCTAATGTAATAGACACTCTTAATTTATATACTAAAACAAAGGTACATTATACTGATACAGATATTACACTTACAGGAGATGCTATAAGTAAGTGGCTTTCTGTAGATGGCGAATATAATATTATTGTAGATCATGATAGCATAGCAGGCTATGTTACAGAGCTTGCTAAGTCTATAGATACGCAGTATAAGCCAAAGACATTAAAAACCTCTTATGGCTCTACAGTTACTATAACAAATGGAAACTATGGCTGGAAGATAGACCAGGAAAAGGAAGCAGCAAAGCTTGCCGAGGAGATAATAACCGGAAGCGAGATAGAAAGAGAGCCTGAGTATGCAAAAAAGGCTGCATCACATACAGATCCAGATTATGGCAATACCTATGTAGAGATTAATCTGACAGCACAGCATTTGTATTATTATAAAAATGGTTCTTTAGTTGTAGAATCAGATTTTGTATCAGGTAACCTAGCAAGAGGCTTTGATACACCTGATGGTGCATATGCCGTAGCCTACAAGCAAAGAAATGCTGTCTTAAGAGGGCAGGGATATGCATCTCCTGTATCGTACTGGATGCCATTTAATAATGGTATAGGACTTCATGATGCAAACTGGAGAGGCTCATTTGGCGGATCTATATATAAAACAAATGGTTCACATGGCTGTATTAATCTTCCGCCTGCTGTTGCAAAAACAATATTTGAAAATATAGATGCTGGCTGTCCTGTACTTTGCTACTTCCTTGCAGGAACAGAATCAAACAAGACAAGCAGTAAGTCAGGAAGTACAACTCAAACAGCTGCAGCAACGCAGGCAGCTACGCAGCCTGCACCTGTAGAAACTACGCAGGCAGTAACAGAAAGCAGCGAAATGGAGAGCACAGCAGTAGTTACTCCGCAAACAGGAGTTAATGGCGGACCGGGAGTAACAGCTGCCGAGACGCAGCCTCAAACGCAGCCACAGGCAGAAACTCAGCCGCAAACGGAAACATTGCCCACAGCAGAAACAGGAGTAAATGGTGGACCAGGAGTATAATTATGCGAGTAATATCAGGAAGTGCTAGAAGCGTTCCATTAAAAACCATAGCAGGAAATGCAACAAGACCTACTACAGATAAGATCAAGGAAACACTATTTAATATGATACAATTTGACATCCCAGGATGTAGATTTCTTGATTTGTTTGCTGGCTCTGGTGCTATAGCCATAGAAGCACTTAGTAGGGGAGCCGCACATGCAACCCTAGTTGATAACAGTCCTGCTGCCATAAAGTGCATTAATGAAAATCTGGCTAAAACTAAGCTAGGCGATAAGGCTGTTGTAATTAATTCCGACAGCATAAGTGCTTTAGGAAGAATAGCCATAACAGATAAGAAGCCTTATAATATTGTTTTTATTGATCCGCCATATAATAATGGCTTAGAGCAAAGGGCACTTAGTGCGATGAAAAAAAACAGTATTATAGATGAGCAAAGCCTTATTATAGTAGAGGCAGATGTAAAGCTTGATACTAGCTTACTTAGCAGCATTGGATATGATATTATAAAAATAAAGGAATATAAAACAAATAAACATATATTTTTAAGGAGACAGGCATGAAGATAGCTGTTTATCCGGGAAGCTTTGATCCCGTTACATATGGACATCAGGATATAATAGAGAGAGCTGCCAAGCTTTTTGATAAATTAATTGTAGCTGTTTTGCATAATAATGCAAAAACTCCATTGTTTACAGTAGATGAACGTGTTAAAATGTTACAAGATATTACTAAGAGCTATAGCAATGTAGAGGTTGCAAAGTTCGAAGGACTTACTATAGATTTTGTGCACAAGGTAGGCGGCCATGTAATAGTTAGGGGACTTCGAGCAACTACTGATTTTGAATATGAGCTACAAATGTCACAGACAAACAGAGTAATGTCAAAGGATATAGATACAGTCTTCTTAAATACAAATTTAAAATATTCTTATCTGAGTTCTAGCACAGTTAAGGAAATCGCCGAATATGGCGGAAATATAGATGCATTTGTACCTGAACAAATTAAAAAGCTGATAATTCAAAAGATGCAGCAAAAGGAGAATAACAAATGAGCAAAATAGAGCAGATTATAGGCGAGATAGAGGAATTTTTAGATAGCTGTAAGTACCAGCCATTATCTAATACTAAGATAGTTGTTAATAAAGAGGAGCTGGGTGAATTATTAGTTGAGCTTAGACTTGCTATTCCATCTGAGGTTCAGCAGTATCAGAAGATTATAGTTAATCAGGATGCGATTATTCAGGAGGCAAGGGCTAAGGCAGATAGCATGCTTGCTGATGCAAACAAGATGACAGAGCAGCTTGTTGATGAGCATGAAATTATGCAAAAGGCATATGCTACAGCAAATAAGCTTATAGAGGATGCTAATGAACAGGCACAGGCTATAGTTGATGATGCTACAAATGAGTCTAATGCTATTCGCTCATCTGCGATAAAATATACAGATGATATGCTTGCTGACCTTCAGACTATTATTACACATGGACTGGAAAATGCACATAGCAAGTATGAGGCATATGCACAGGCACTGCAAAATAGCTATGATGTAGTTACTTCTAACAGATCTGAATTAGCTGGTGGTGTTTCAGATAGTAGTGTATCATAAACAGGTGCCACGGCATATGTTGCACTCGAAACACGCTCCCGCTAAGGTGCTTAAGCAGCGGTACTAACAAGCCTGCTTACGCAGCCTTGAAGTGCCGGCCACGCACCATTGTTTCTCGTACAACATATGCGTGTCACTTTGATGCTTTACCAGATAAGCAGTAACTAAGGAAAAAAACGACCTCCGAATGTATAGCGGAGGTCTTTGAGTATAAGGAGCAAAATTTGTTTAACGCACTAGAGCTTCCAAGCACATTTACAGCAAGTATGAAGGAGCTGCTTGGAGCAGAGTATAATGAATTTTTAAATACATATAACGAAAAGCCATTTTCTGGAATACGCCTTAATGATTTAAAGGTAGAAAAGGGCGACGCTGGCAATATAATTAGTAATTCATGCGAAAAAATCCCTTGGGTTAATAATGGCTACTACATAAAAAACGAAAAGGAATTTTCTAAAAATCCGGCCTACTTTGCAGGACTTTATTATATACAAGAGCCATCTGCTATGACACCTGCATCACTGCTTGGAACAAAGCCGGGAGATAGAGTTTTAGACCTTTGTGCTGCTCCGGGTGGCAAAAGCACGCAGATAGGAGCAGACCTTAATGGCAGCGGCGTACTTATAAGTAATGATATAAGTGCAACAAGGGCAAAGGCACTTCTTAAAAATATAGAGCTATTTGGAATTGGAAATGCATATGTTACTACAGAAGCTCCCGAGAAGCTATCAGGCATATATAAGGAATATTTTGATAGAATACTTATAGATGCACCCTGCTCTGGTGAGGGCATGTTTAGAAAAAGCCCTGCTGTAATTAGATATTATAACGAAAAAGGGCCTAAGGTTTATTCTAAGCTTCAAAAAGAGATATTAGATTATGCGGCAGATATGCTTATGCCAGGCGGAACTATGGTTTATTCTACCTGTACATTTTCAGTAATTGAGGATGAAGAAAATATAATTAGCTTTTTAGATCGTCATAATGATTTTTATATAGATAATATAGAAGAAAAGCCAGGCTTTACCTTTTCTGACATTCTCCCAGGGAGCATAAGGCTTTATCCTCACAGGTGTAATGGCGAGGGGCACTTTGTTTGCAGGCTTAAGAAAAAGGGCGATCCTATAATTAAAAATGCACACGAATTTAGCTCTAGTATAAAGCTTAATAGTGAAGCTAAGGATTTTTTAGCACATATAAATCGAAGCTTTGATGAAAGCAGATTTTATATTAATAATGACTATTTATTTTATATTCCAGAATATTCATCGCCGGATAATCAGCTAAGGTATCTTAGAACCGGACTGCTTCTTGGCAATGTTAAAAATAATAGATTTGAGCCATCACAGGCACTTGCTATGAATTTAAAGCTGTCAGAGTGGGATAATCCTTTAGTGCTATCAAGGGATGATGAAAGGATATATCGCTATCTAAAGGGAGAAACTATAGCATCTGATGATAGCTACAAGGGTTATAGACTTCTTTGTATGGAAAAATATCCACTAGGCTTTATAAAGCAGGATGGCAATCGCTGCAAAAACAAGTATCTTGCTGGCTGGAGATGGCTTTGATTTTAGGGAGAATTAGATGAAAAATATAGCTATAATAACCGGTGCATCATCTGGAATGGGAGAGCAATGTGCATATATGCTATCGGATTTATTTACTAATCTTGATGAGCTTTGGCTTATTGCAAGACGAGCTGAAAGATTAAAGATCGTTTCAGATAAATGTGCACTTAAGGCTAGAGTAATGCCACTTGATTTAACGGATAACTCATCATACGAATATATAGAAAATGAGCTTAAAAATCCTAATGCTGTAGTTCGATTTTTAATTAATGCCTCGGGCTTTGGTAAGATAGGAAACATCGGAAGCATACATGCACAGCAGGAAGCTGATATGATAGACCTTAACTGCACTGCTCTTACTAAGCTAACAAATATAACTCTTCCTTATATGAAGAAAAGGTCATGCATAATTAATTTTGCATCTGCCGCCTCATTTGTGCCGCAGCCGGGCTTTGGTATATATTCTGCAACTAAGGCATATGTGCTTTACTATACTCTAGCTCTTAGAGAGGAATTAAAGGATAATGGCATAAGAGTTTGCTGTATATGCCCCGGACCTGTTAAAACAGAATTTTTTAACATAGCAGAGGAATATAAAAAAAGTGCATTTTATAAAAAGCTATTTATGGCAAGACCAGAAAAAGTCGCATCAAAGGCGATAAGAGATGCATGTAATAATAAGGCTATATCTATATATGGTATTCAAATGAAGATAGCATATATATTAACAAAAATAATTCCATGGAATATATTAATAAAATTTTTTAGGGTGAATTAGATGAAGCAGCAAAAGGGATGTAAATATTATAGAAAAAATACCAAAAGACAAAGGCTTATAATAGCTATATTATTTTTAATAGCTATTATTATTCAGGTTATTTTATCCAAGGTGCTCTCAGGTAGCTACAGAATATTTTTTACTATAATGGCTATACTAACCGTACTTCCCTTTGGAGTTATCCTTTCACCGCTAATTGCTATATATAAATATAATTCAAGAAATGCTGATGAGTATGAGTTGATTGATATATATAATGACAGAGGAATTATTTTATATGATGTAATATTAAGCACTAGAGAACAGATAATGCCTCTTGATTTTATTTTGATAAATGCAGACAGCATTTATATTTATCTAAGTGATAAAAAAGTAAGCATAGATAAAACGAAGGCATATATTTTAGATATTATAAAAGGTAATAAAATAAAGCTCAAGATAAATATATATACCGAGCTATATATGTATACAAAGGCATTAAAAAAGCTTGCTCCTATGGAGGATACGGATAGGCAGAAGCTGCCTGATATAGCATATATAATCAGTAATCTTTCTATGTGATAGGTGATAAAATGCGTGAGATAAAGGTAGGCTCTAATGAGGCTGGGCAAAGGCTTGATAAGCTTCTTAGAAAATATTTGCCAAGGGCTACAGATGGATTTTTATATAAAATGCTTAGAAAGAAAAATATTACTCTTAATTCATCTAAGGCTACTGGCTCTGAAAAGCTAAGCAGTGGTGATACTATAACTCTTTGGCTTTCGGAGGATACTATAGGCAAGTTTTCTGATGATAAAAATACATCGCAAAATGTAAAGCCACTAGATGATTCAAGAATAATATATCAGGATAAAAATATACTTATATATAATAAGCCATCTGGTGAGCTGTCACAAAAGGCAAGTGATGGTGATGTATCAGCTGTTGAGAGGCTAATTAGCTATATGCTTAGCAAAGGGCTATTAGCTAATGCGGATCTAAAGACATTTACTCCTGCATTTTGTAATAGATTAGATAGAAATACTAGCGGTATACTTCTTGGTGGAATTTCACTTTGCGGACTTCAAACATTGTCCACGCTGTTACATGACAGGACAATAAAAAAAGAATATATATGTATAGTTGATGGAATTTTGGATAAGCCAAGGCTTATCGAGGGATATCTATATAAGGATGAGGCTGCAAATAAGGTGGTTGTATCTGAGGTAGAGATAAAAAATTCAAAGCCGATAAAAACAAAATATACTCCACTATATTCAGAGGATAATAAAACTGTGCTTCTAGTTGATTTGATAACCGGAAGGTCACATCAGATAAGAGCTCACCTTTCGTCCATAGGTCATCCTATACTTGGTGATGCAAAATATGGCAATATAAATATTAATAATAAATATAAGCTTAAGCACCAGCTGCTACATGCCTACAGAGTAACATTTCCTGCTATAGAGGGAGAGCTAAGTAATCTAAGTAATAAAATATTTATTGCAAAAGTTCCAAACAGCTATAAAAAAATAATAAGAGGTTATACATGGGAACCTGGAAAAGCAGAGGACTAAGAGGCTCTACTCTTGAGGACTTGATTAATCATACAAATGAAATATATAAGGAAAAAAGGCTCGCTTTAATTCAAAAGATACCAACGCCTATAACGCCTATAGAGATAGAAAAAAGCACAAGACATATAACGCTTGCATACTTTGACCAAAAAAGTACCGTGGATTATATAGGAGTAGTGCAGGGCGTTCCGGTATGCTTTGATGCAAAGGAATGTGCCAGAGATACCTTTCCGCTTCAAAATGTTCATGAGCATCAGATAGAATTTATGAAAAATTTTGAAAATCAAAGAGGAATAGCCTTTTTGATAATTAGCTTTACACAAAGAGATGAAATATATTATATGCCATTTAATGAGCTGTATGTATACTGGAAGAGAATGGTTGATGGCGGAAGGAAAAGCTTTACCTATGATGAGATGGATAAAAGCTATCCTGTAGGCTCAACTAATGATATTTTGGTACATTATCTGCAGCCGCTTGCAAGGGATTTGGAGAGAAGAGAGATTTAAAATAGGATTTATGCCTATGGTTTGAGGCTTGCTTGCGAAGTGGGGCAGGACTGGGCATATAATAAAAAATATGCTTGCATTTTTGGCGTGGTGTTGTATAATGAGCAAGATAACTTTTAGGAGGCTTATACAGATGATGGTATTTAGTTTAAAGAAAAAGCATATAGTCATTTCAAAGTCTCTTTTATATTTCAATTTTTAACCGGTAGATTTTCCTACCGGTTTTTTTACTTCATAGGAAAGTGCGTCCTATGAAGTAAAAAAACGCTCCGCTTTGG
>CAVBBU010000054.1:0-122 GCA_963593765.1 Bacteroidaceae bacterium
CTTGAGCTTTTCTTATCAACTATAAATTCAGTCTTGCCATACTCACCTACCTCAGGATGAACTACAGTGCCACCTAAAACATGGGACATAAGCTGTGCTCCGTAGCATAGCCCGAGCACAGG
>CAVBBU010000054.1:132-13215 GCA_963593765.1 Bacteroidaceae bacterium
ATCCAGCATATATCACTGCTAGGAACCGACTTCATTAGCCTTGAGCTTTTCTTATCAACTATAAATTCAGTCTTGCCATACTCACCTACCTCTGGATGAACTACTGTGCCACCTAGAACATGGGACATAAGCTGTGCTCCGTAGCATAATCCGAGCACAGGTATTCCAAGCTCAAAAAGCTCCCTTTGATATGTAGGTGAATCGTCTTCAAAGCAGCTATTTGGGCCGCCTGTTAATATAATTCCCTTTGGATTAATCTCCTTTATTTTATCTAGCGGAGTTTTATATGAATATATCTCACAGTATACTCCATGCTCTCTAACTCTTCTGGCTACAAGCTGATTATACTGACCTCCAAAATCTATAACTATTACGATTTCATTTTTAAGATCCACTCTCTAATCCTCCGCATTAAGATATTTTTTTATATAGTATCCTGTATAAGATTTCTTAACTCTAGCGACCTCCTCTGGCGTGCCCTGCGTTACAACCTCTCCGCCGCCATCGCCGCCTTCTGGTCCCATGTCTATAATATAATCCGCTGTTTTTATAACATCCAGATTATGCTCTATTACTATAACAGTATTGCCACTATCTGACAATCTTCTAAGGATTTCTACTAGCTTGTGCACATCTGCAAAATGCAGTCCTGTAGTAGGCTCATCAAGTATATATATGGTTTTGCCTGTTCCCCTTTTAGAGAGCTCTGTCGCAAGCTTAATTCTTTGTGCCTCTCCGCCGGATAGCTCTGTAGATGGCTGCCCTAGCTTAATATAGGAAAGCCCAACGTCGTATAGAGTTTGAATCTTTCTTGCTATAGTCGGAACATTTTTGAAAAACTCTAGTGCCTCCTCGACTGTCATATTAAGCACATCATATATAGACTTACCCTTGTACTTAACCTCAAGAGTTTCTCTATTATATCTTCTGCCACCGCATACCTCGCATGGCACATATACATCAGGCAGAAAATGCATCTCTATTTTAATTATTCCATCGCCAGAGCATGCCTCACAGCGACCGCCCTTAACATTAAAGCTGAATCTACCTTTAGAATAGCCTCTAGCCTTTGCATCGGGTGTTGCCGCAAAGAGATCTCTAATCATATCAAACACGCCAGTATATGTGGCAGGATTAGACCTTGGTGTTCTTCCTATAGGTGATTGGTCTATAGCTATAACCTTATCTAGCTGCTCTATACCCTCTATAGTCTTATGCTTTCCTGCTATAGTATGTGCCTTGTTTAATTTTTTTGCTAATGCCTTATATAATATTTCATTTACAAGAGAGGACTTACCAGAGCCTGACACACCAGTCACACATGTCATAACTCCAAGAGGGATTTTGACATCAATATTTTTTAGATTATTTTCCCTAGCACCCTTTACGGTTATATAGCCTGTAGGCTTTCTTCTAACCTTTGGAACTGGAATCGCCAGCTCCCCAGAAAGGTATTCCCCGGTAATAGAATTTTTACTTTTAATTATATCTGCTACGCTTCCCTCGGCTACTACCTCTCCGCCATGCTCGCCTGCACCCGGTCCTATATCTACTATATAATCAGCAGCACGCATAGTATCCTCATCATGCTCTACGACTATAACTGAATTGCCAAGGTCTCTAAGATGCTTTAGCGTCGCAAGCAGCTTATCATTATCCCTTTGATGAAGTCCTATGCTTGGCTCATCAAGTATATATGCAACGCCAACCAAGCCAGATCCTATCTGAGTTGCCAGCCTTATACGCTGAGCCTCACCGCCGGACAATGTAGCCGTTGCTCTTGAAAGTGCAAGGTAGTCAAGTCCAACATCTATAAGAAAGCTAACTCTTGCTCTTATCTCCTTAAGGACAAGCGCTCCTATAGCCTGCTGCATCTTAGTTAGCTTTAGACTATCTATAAAATCTCTAAACCTAGTAATAGGCATATCTGTGGCATCATATATATTTTTACCACCTACAGTTACCGCAAGGCTTTCCTTTTTAAGTCTCTTACCCTTGCAGCTCTTGCAAGGATTTATTCTCATAAACTGCTCATACTCTGCCTTCATTGTCTCGGAAAATGTTTCCCTATATCTGCGATTAACATTTTCTATAAGTCCTTCAAATGCAGTAGGATATACTCCGCTGCCTCTTTGCCCTGTATAGTAAACATCTACCTCTATGTCTGTTCCATATATAAGTATGTCATGTATCTTTTTTGAATATTTTTCAAATGGCGTATCAAGACTAAATTTAAATTTCTTAGCAAGTGCCTCAAGGAGTGCATGTGCAAAGCTTTTTTTATCCGTGCAGCTCTGCCAACCAAGAACTGTTATAGCACCCTCGTTGATAGAGAGCGACTTATCAGGTATCATAAGCTCCTCATCAAATTCCATAGTATATCCAAGACCTAAGCAGTCCGGACATGCTCCGAATGGATTGTTAAATGAAAAGCTTCTAGGCTCTATCGCATCTACTGATATGCCGCAATCAGGGCAAGCAAAGTTCTGTGAGAAGCTTATCTCCTCACCGTCAACTATAGCTACCGTAGCTGTTCCGCCAGTAAGTGCAAGTGCAGTCTCTAGCGAGTCAGTAAGTCTTTTTTGTATATCCTCTCTTACTACCATTCTGTCTACAACTACTTCTATAGTATGCTTTATATTTTTATCGAGCTTTATCTCCTCAGAGAGCTCATATATATTTCCATCTATGCGAACCCTAACATATCCGCTTTTTTTAGCCTGCTCGAGTACCTTTTCATGTCTGCCCTTTTTACCTCTTACAACAGGTGCAAGCAGCATAAATTTAAGGCCCTCTTCTAAGGTCATAATCCTATCTACCATCTGGTCTACGCTTTGCTTTTGTATAGGCTTACCGCACCTTGGGCAGTGTACAATTCCTATCCTTGCATACAAAAGCCTCATATAATCATAGATCTCCGTAACTGTTCCAACCGTAGACCTTGGATTTCTATTAGTTGATTTTTGGTCGATTGATATAGCAGGCGAAAGCCCTTCTATACTCTCTACATCCGGCTTTTCCATCTGCCCTAAAAACTGCCTAGCATAAGAAGACAGAGACTCCATATATCGTCTCTGCCCCTCTGCATATATAGTATCAAATGCAAGTGAGGACTTACCAGATCCTGAAAGTCCGGTAAGAACTACAAGCTCATCTCTAGGTATATTAAGAGAAATATTTTTAAGATTATGCTCGCTAGCACCTCTTATCTTAATATACTTTTTTTCTGCAGACATGTTCCTAATCATCCTTTTTTATACTTTTTAAGGCTATGCCATTATAGCACAAAACAGCCACTTCGCAAAATGAAGTGGCTGCATATAAATACATATATTTATTATAAAACCTTGCCCAAAAAGTCCTTTAATCTGTCGCTCTTTGGATTTCCAAAAAACTCCTCTGGTGCTCCCTCTTCTACAAAGTCTCCCTTGTCTAGGAACATAACTCTCGATGCTACCTCTCTAGCAAAGCCCATCTCATGCGTGACAACAACCATAGTCATCTTCTGGTTTGCTAGGTCCTTCATAACATTTAAAACCTCGCCAACCATCTCCGGATCTAGGGCAGATGTAGGCTCATCAAAAAGCATAACATCAGGCTTCATGCAAAGTGCTCTAACTATTGCTATTCTTTGCTGCTGTCCTCCGGATAACTGGCTCGGATAATCTAAGGCTCTATCCTTTAGTCCGACCTTATCTAAAAGCTCGTAGGCATATCCTTCAGCATCCTCCTTAGAAATCCCCTGAAGCTTCATAGGAGCTACGGTAAGATTTTTCATGATGGTCATATGCGGAAACAGATTAAACTGCTGAAAAACCATACCCATCTTCTGTCTGTGCTTATCTATATCCGTATTCTTATCGCATATATTTGTGCCTTCGAAAAATATATCGCCCTTAGTTGCCTCCTCAAGTCTGTTAAGACATCTAAGAAATGTAGATTTACCAGAGCCGGAAGGTCCTATAACACATACAACATCACCTGTATTAATATCTACTGATATATCTCTAAGAACCTCTTTTGCTCCAAAGCTTTTATACAGATGATTAACTCTTATCAGAGGCATATTATTATCGCTCATTTTTCCTTAGCCTCCTTTCAAGTATCTGTACTAGCTTAGAGAATATAATTACAAGTATTAGATATATCAATGCTACTGCTATAAGCGGCATAAATGCCGAATAGGTTCTGCTTCGAATTATATCTCCGCCCTTAGTTAGATCTGCGAGGGCAATGTAGCCTGCTACAGATGTTTCCTTAAGTAAAACTATAAACTCATTACACAGTGTAGGTATGACATTTTTAAATGCCTGCGGCATTATAACTGTAAGCATAGTCTGCCTATAGCTAAAGCCAAGGCTTCTTCCTGCCTCAAACTGTCCCTTAGATATAGACTGTATTCCTGATCTAAATATCTCTGCCTGATATGCTCCCGAATTAATTCCGAATGCAAGTATGGCAACGAAAATCTTGTCTATGCGGACACTTCCGAATATAACAAAGTATATAATCATAAGCTGAACTACAACCGGAGTTCCTCTTATAATAGTTAGATAAAGTCCGCATATCCTATTAAGAATAGACAGCTTACCTGTGTTCTCGTGAGTGCTTCTTACGATTGCAATTACAAATCCAAGTAGAACACCTATGATTAATGCAAAGAAGGTTACCTCTAGTGTTACTCCAAGGCCGTCCCACAGGTACTTCCATCTATCATCCTTTATAAAGTTTAAAACAAAAGCATCCTTAAAGCTTTGCCACATACCTATCCCCTTTTAAAGCTATTACTCTGCAGTTATATACTTAGCTACGATCTCGTCAAGCTTACCCTCTGCCTTAAGTTCAGCAAGTGCTGCATTGACATTGTTAAGAAGCTCTGTATTGCCCTTGTTTATAGCTATAGCATAATCCTCGTCTGCATATGTATCGTCAAGGATAGTAAGTCCCTCTGTCTCACTAACAAAAACTGCTGCAGGTGCACTATCTATAACAACTGCATCTATCTTACCCTGGCTAAGTGCCTGAACAGCCTCCATGCCCTTAGCATATTCCTCTACCTTAGCTATAGCCTCATCATCAGATGCATATATATCACCTGTTGTACCAAGCTGAACACCAACTGTCTTACCCTCTAGGTCTACGATTGACTTTATATCTGAATCAGCCTTAACTATAACTACCTGTGATGCACTTGCATATGTATCAGAAAAATCTACGCTCTGCTTACGATCCTCTGTAACTGTCATTCCTGCTGCACCAACATCTGCCTTACCAGATGTAACCTCTGGGATAATTGAATCAAATGCTATATCCTCTATTACAAGCTTGCAGCCCATCTTCTCTGCTATAGCGCCCATAATCTCAGCATCGATACCAACTATGTCTGTACCGTCTGGTCCTGTTGTGCTTGAATCATGATACTCATATGGTGGGAACTCTGCATTGGTAGCCATAACTAGTGTACCCTCTGTAGCTACGCCTGCACCTGTGATTGATGAATCTGATGCCTCTGCCTTAGTTTCCTCTGCCTGTGCTGCTGTTGTTGCAGTATCTGCTGAGCTCTCGCTAGAGCTTGATCCGCCACATGCTGCAAGGCTAAGTGCCATTGCTCCTACTAATATAACGCTTAATGCTTTCTTCATAATTATTCCTCCTCTTAATTGAATAAATGTATTTCTATGCATTTTTATGCACGTTTAAGTGTATTATACACATATTTATTCACATTACAAGTATTATTTTAATAATTCATCGACCGCAGCCTTTAGCTGATTGTCGCTGTCAGCTCCATAAGCTGCATCTTTATCTAGCTCTACCTCTATATCCGGCTCTATGCCCTTTCCATGCAGATCAAAGCCTGATGGCGTATAGTAGTGAGCCACAGTTATCTTTAGTCCTGAGCCGTCGCCAAGCGGAATTATATCCTGAACTATTCCCTTTCCGAATGTCTTAGTTCCTATTATAGTTCCCCACTTAAAATCCTTTATAGCACCGGTAAATACCTCCGAGGCACTAGCTGAATTGCCATTTACAAGCACAACCAGCGGCACATCTACCTGATGTCCGTCATCTGAATAATATTTATCTCCATTGCCATTTTTATCTGATGTATAAACTAACAAGCCATCCGGAAGCATATAATCAAGCATATCTACTACTGTATTTAACAGTCCACCCGGATTATTCCTAAGGTCTATAACAAGCCCCTTCATTCCTTCCTTTTGAAGCTCCTCTATAGCATTTTTAAACTGCTCATAGGTTGGCTGGTCAAATTCTGTTACTGTTACATAGCCTATGTTATTATCAAGCATCTTATATTCTACTGTCTCTGTTTCTATCATTCTTCTTGTGATATGAAGCTCAACCTTTTGATAATCATCTCCTCTTAAGACAGTAAGTACAACCTCTGTTCCCTCTTCGCCTCTTATATATGTTCTAACAAGAATGTCAAGGTCAAGCCCTGTTATCTCCATATCATCAACCATATATAATATATCGCCTGCCTTAAGGCCTGCCTCCTCAGCCGGACTTTGCTTAAACACCCTAACTATGGTTACAAGACCGGTCTTTATATCCTTTTGAACCACAGCTCCTATTCCGCAATAATTACCTGAAGACTCCTCCATCAAGGCATTAAATTCATCCTCTGTATAATAAACAGAATAAGCATCCTCTAGCCCCGATACCATACCCTTGTAAATGCCATCGGAAACCTTAGTCATATCCTCATCAAAGAGGAATTCATTTCCTATAATTCTTTGAAGCAGCTTAAGCTTAGAATTAATTGCAGTTAGATCCAGAGTGTTGCTGCTGCTTGCCTTAGTGCTATTACCACCATTATATATGTTTGATATTATATAAAATCCATCTGTATTAAATATCCCTATTGCGGCAATGCTGGCGGCTACGCATACAAAGCCTGCTAAAACTATACCGATTAAAAGTCCCAGCAAAAAGCCCTTCATATTATCTGTTTTTTTATTTGTATTATTTTCCATTTTATGCCTTTCCTTTTTTTATTATGGACTAACATAGTTTGACGGATTAAGATACTTACCGCTTGCTCTTATTCCAAAATGCAAATGCGGCCCTGTAGAATATCCAGTCGAGCCTACCTTAGCTATAGTATCGCCTGCCTTTACATTGTCTCCTGTTGAAACAAGAAGTGCCGAGCAGTGCATATATACTGTAAATACTCCGCCTCCGTGACTAAGCATTATATAGTTTCCAGCAGATGGACTGTAGGTGCTTACTACTACCTCTCCGTCAGCCGCAGCAAGTATAGCACTTCCGCTTGATGCACCTATATCTATTCCCTGGTGATTACTGCTAGCTCCCTCTGTAGGCGATTCTCGATCTCCAAAGCCTGATGTAATCCTAGAGCTTGAAGGGCAAGGCCATATAAAATGTATGCTTCCTAGGTCTACAGTTTCGTAGGTTTTTCCTGCTGCCTGCGCAGCCTTCCTTGCCTCCTCCTCCTTCTTTCTTATCTGTGCCTCTATAGCTTTAATAGTATCCTCTTGCTGCTTTATCTGTTTTTCATATTCGCTTAGCTCGGCTGATGCTGTATTAATCTTACTATTATAGGTAGCAAGCTGCGATTTTTTATCATCTAGCATAGTCTGCACAGATGACTGCTTTGCCTCAAGCTCATCCTTCATATCCGAAAGCTCAGCCTTTTCTGTTTCAAGCTTTTCTTCCTTACTTTTTATATCATTACAGGTGCTTTCATATTCATCTAGCTTGTTTCTGTCATAATTAGTTATGTCAGATATATATTCTGTTCTATTTAAAAGCTCGCCTGCATTGCTTGCGCCAAGTATCATATCTATAAAGCTAGTATCGCCCTTTTCATACATGTATTTTATTCTAAGCTTCATAGACTCATACTGCTCATCCTTTGCATCGGATGCAGAGGCAAGCTCTTGATTCGTAATACTAATTTCATCTTCCTTAGCTGTTATGTTGATATTAATCTTATCTATCTGATCATTGACCTCTGAAAGGCTTGCATCCAGCTTGCTAACATATGCCGCCGCATCTGATTTGAGGGAATTAAGATTATCTAATAGCTTTTTGGTTTTTTTCTTTTCTTCCTCTAGCTGATTTTTCTTAGTTTTTGCATCATCTATCTCAGTTTGAGTTGCATAGCTTATATAGCTGTTGCAGGTCGTCACGGCTATGCAAGCAGCTATTAATATTCGCATAAATATAAGTCTGCTTTTTTCTATTCTTATCATATATACACCTATACTCTCAAATGTCTTCTTATAGTAAGGAAGCTAACTATTATTCCAAGTCCGACTGCCATAGTCACAGAAATAGCTACCATATATGGATATATATTATATACCGGAATAAATGCAAAAAGCCCTGACAATATTCCAAGTCTGCTTGTTATATATCCTGCAACATATGAATAGAGAAAATAAACTGCAGCAAGCGGAATTGCTGCTCCTATAATTCCAAGCAGCATACCCTCAAATACAAATGGTGCTCTAATCATAGAATTAGTTGCACCCATAAGCTTCATTATCTCATTTTCCTTCCTGCGAAATGCAGCCGCAACACTTATTGTATTGCTTATAAGAAATATCGCTACAAGTGCAAGTATTCCTATTATAGCTATTGATAGTAGGCTTATTATGCGGTTTAGCTTTTGAAGCCCTGCGATCGCCGTGTTAGAATAATTAACCTGCCTAACACCATCTATTGACTTTACATATTCTACAAATTCTGCCTGCTTTTCTATGTCATTTAAAAATATAGTATATGAGCTGCTTCCTGCTAGTGGATTATCATCTGCAAATGCCTCGGCAAGCTCTATTCTATCTCCAAAATATTCCTGCTTAAATTCATCCCATGCATCGCTCGCACTTATATATTCCATATGCTTAATTTCTGGTCTGCTTGAAATCGTATTACCTATGCTTTGTATTTCGCTCTCGCTTAAATCCTCATCAAAGAATACTGATATCCCTATGCTTGACTCCGCATTAGCAACTATATAATTAAGATTAATTATTATAGAAAAAAATAAGCAAAACAAAAAAATACATGCAGAAATAGTAGCTATACTTGCAAGTGAAAACTTTACATTTCTGCATATATTTTTAAATCCCTGTTTAATACAATATGTCATAGAACTAAGCATCTTCTTCTATCCTCGCATCACCTGTTACAGTTCCCTTATCTAGTCTTATCACTCTATGCTTAAATCTTGAAACTATATCCTCTGAATGTGTTATAACAACAACTGTAGTTCCTCTGGAATTAATCTCCTCTAAAAGCTTCATAATGTCTGCTGCTGTAGCATAATCCAAATTTCCTGTCGGCTCGTCTGCTAGTATAATGTCCGGATTATTTATAATCGCTCTTGCTATAGCAACCCTTTGCTTTTCACCGCCCGATAGCTGGCTAGGCTTAAACTTATACTTAGATGAAAGACCAACTACTCTTAACGCCTCGGGAACATTTTCCCTTATCTTACTGCTTCGCTCTCCTATTACCCTTTGTGCGAAGGCAACATTTTCATATACATTACGATCCTCAAGAAGTCTAAAATCCTGAAAAACTATGCCGATTATTCTTCTATACTTAGGAATAAATCTTCTAGGCATAGGGCCAAGCGGCATATCGTGAACTGTTATCGAGCCGCTGGTTGGATTCATCTGCTTAAGCAGTAGCTTAAAAAGAGTAGACTTTCCTGCTCCCGACTTACCCATAATATATACGAACTCGCCGTCTTCTATATTAATATTAATGTCCTTAAGAACTCTGTTGCCTGCCTTGTAGGTATAGCTAACATCATCTAGCTTAATCATCGCTGCTCCAAATTAAAAATCAGTTTTTTCCATATGGTTCATGTATTTAACAACCATAAGTGCTATCTTAAATGTAATCGCATCATCAAAAACTCTAAGGTCTAAGCCACTGGTCTTTTGCAGCTTATCTAATCTATATACCAAGGTGTTTCTGTGTATATATAGCTGCCTTGCAGTTTCAGATACATTTAGACTGTTCTCAAAAAACTTATTTATAGTATCTACGGTTTCCTCATCGAAGTCGTCCGGATTCTTGCCATCAAATATTTCCTTGATGAACATTCTGCAAAGCGGCATAGGAAGCTGATAGATAAGTCTGCCTATACCAAGCTTTGAATAAGCAACTATGTCATTCTCCTCATAGAATATCTTTCCGACCTCAAGTGCCATCTTAGCTTCCTTGTAGGATTTACTAAGCTCCTTTATCTCCGCTACAACTGTGCCATAGGCTATTCCTATGTTTCTTATATTGACATCCTTTATAGTTTTCATGATATCATTTGCTATAGCCTCTAGCTCCTCTATAGCTGCATGGTCATATACATCCTGAACTATAATTACGTCCTTTTCATCTACAGCAGTAACAAACTTTTTCTCATCATCTGCAAAAAGTGCCCTGATAGGCTCTAGGATATAGCCATTTTCTGGATTTTTATTTTCTACTATATATATAACTCTGCTTGTTCTTGTGTCTATGTGAAGCTTCTTTGCTCTGTTATATATATCAACTAAAAGCAGGTTATCGAGGAGAAGGTTTTTTATAAAATTATCCTTATCAAATCTTTCCTTATATGCAACTAAGAGGCTCTGCACCTGAAAGGATACCATCTTGCCTAGCATAAATGAATCCTCGGCATCGCCCTGCACCATAAGCACATACTCGAGCTGCCTGTCATCAAAAACCTTGAAAAACTGGAAGCCACTTATAAGCTGTGAATCAGCAGGTGAGCTTATAAAGGTTTTAGCTATGTCCTCATACTGTGGTGCCTCGGGAAATGTTGTCGCTACAAGCTTTCCTTCTATGTCACATATGCACATCTCAGCTCTCGTTATATCCTTTAATCCATCTAATGTAGACTGTAATATCTGATTTGAGATCATATATTCACCTCGTTTTTTGTGAAAAATCACTATATCTTTTGTGATTTTACGTCATTTTAACCAAAAAAGCAAGGCTGATATGGCATTTTTGCACATAAATTCAGTCCTTGCTCTCTAATTTTAAAAAAATATTACCAAAAATCACTCAAGTTTTTTGTATAGAATCCTGTAGGATTTTTATTTTCCCTTGCTTTAAAAGATGCCCTATAGCCCTCTTAAATGCCGCCTTACTTAATCCAAGCCTTTCCTTTATAAGCTCAGGTGATGAGCTATCGCTTATGTCAAGGCTGCCGCCAGACTCCTCGAGCCTTTTATATATAAGCTCGGCATCTACCTCTAGCTGCATATAAGCCTTTTTTCTAGGACTAAGATCTAGCTTTCCATCCTCTCTAACTCTAACTACTCTCGCCTCTATACTATCTCCTATATTGTACTTTGTATAAACCTCCCCGCTAGGTATAAAGCCATAAAACCTATCATATACAGCAACAAATACTCCTATAGGTTTTATATCATAAACTGTTCCATTTACCTTGTCGCCTTCATTTATATCTGTACTCTTTTTTAGATAATCATAAACCTTCATAGTAGCAGCAAGTCTTTTACTTCTATCCTCATAAAGTGCTACAAGTGCCTCTCCATTAGCCTCAGGCTTTCCCACTGTTTGCTTAAACGGAAGAAGAACATCCTTTTCAAGTCCATTATCAAGAAATGCTCCTATTCTGGTTAGGTCGTTTACCCTTAGCCTTCCTACATCTCCCACCTCAAGAATAGGCTTTTTTGTTGTTGCTATAAGCCTGTCGCTGCTATCCTTATATAAGAAAACCTCTATAGTATCTCCTATGCTTATATTTTCCGGCACCTGCTTTTTAGGCAGTAAAACAGCATCTGCATCATTAGTACTGCTATCACTTAGATATATACCAAAATCCTTTTTTCTAACTACCTTAAGCTCTTGAATCTTACCTAGTATCATTTGCCTTCTCCTAGCTTAATTATCGCATAATCATTATTATTACCATCTGTTAATCTTACTATATATTCGCTTTCATTTGAATATACTAATGGATATATTATATCGCCATAGGTTGCCGCCTTTTTATACCAAGCCTGCACATCCTTTATATCTAGGCTCTTTCCTATAGCCTCGTATGCCATGTCTATATATATGGCATTATTTACATGATGGTTTGTATCTAGGTGATGCTTCATAACGGCTATAGGCTCTCTTTTGCTTTCGATTCCCTCTACTTTAAGCTTTCTTTGTGCTACGGGATATTCAAGCGGCGGCTCTGCCTGCTTTATATATCCTTTTATATCCTCTTCTTTTATCCTTGATGGAATTTTATTTTTGGTATCAAACAAAAACCATATAGAATCTGCCTTAAGCTTAAAGCTGCCTGCTGCATCCTGAATAGTAAAATTCCTATATCCATAAAAAAGCTCAAAGCTTCTTGCCCATGTACTTATAATTATTTCTTCTCCAAGCTTTGGCATCTCTTCTATAGATATATGCCAGCTATTAACCCACCATGCAAGATCTTTTGATTTAAGATATTCTACTCCAACTCCTAGGTCCTCCGACTGAAGTGTAGAGCAGTCCTGCATATAATTTATAGCTGCTATAAGTGATAGCTTTCCATATTCATCTGTTTCGCTGTATCTGACTCTGCTTTTAAATGAATACATATGTTCTCCCTGTGAGGTGACGCATTGTGATTATGAAACCCTACAATGATGATAAGAATCCTGCTTCGCAGGATTCTTCGCCTGCGGCGGGTCGCTTTAGCGACATCTTCCACTTTGCCGCAGTGCGATCCTGCCCGGAGGGCTTTTGTATCATAGGGCATTACAAAGTAATGCTCTATGATACAAAATAATCGTAAAACCAAGGATTCTTCCTAAGCTTTACGATTAAATATAGTCACTGGGCTAGAAGGATTCGAACCTTCAAAATGACGGAGTCAGAGTCCGTTGCCTTACCATTTGGCGATAGCCCAATAAAATAACTACCATAGTATAGTATAGAGTGGGCTTGACGTCAAGTGTTAATTTTTTGACAAGTGACCGACTAGCGACCGACAGGTGACTTGCTTGCTTAGCCCCGTCTTTAGGATTTAGCACTATACTTTTTTGAGAGTTTAATCTATATAGAGTT
>CAVBBU010000055.1:0-12996 GCA_963593765.1 Bacteroidaceae bacterium
CGTCTGCTACTCCGACCGAGACGGGGTTAACAGCCTCATCTTGGTATTATGAAATTAAAAGGGATAAGGGGTCTGTAACTATTGAATTCCTTAACTCAAATGTTAATAAAGGAGTTCCGATAGCCATCATACTACAGTATGGGCATGCTACAGGAACCGGCGGATGGGTTGAAGGTAGAGATTACATTAATCCCGCCATCAGACCGATATTTGACAATATAGCTAAAGAAGCGTGGGAGGAGGTAACTAAGTTATGAGTACAACAGTTGATGAACGTGTCGTCGAGATGCGGTTCGATAATGCTCAGTTTGAACGTAATGTACAAACAAGTATGTCAACCCTTGAAAAGCTCAAACAAAGTTTAAACTTTTCTAACGGCTCTACTGGTTTGGAAAATATTGGTAAGGCGGCTAACAATATTAATTTCAATGGAATTATTAGCGGATTAGACGGAATCGAGACTAAGTTTTCATATTTGCAAGCTACTATTCAACATCAGATTAATAATGTAGTAGACACTGCTGTAAATGCTGGAAATAGAATAGCATCTGCCCTTACTATAAATCCCGTTAATGACGGTTTTGCCGAGTATGAAACTCAGATGAATGCTGTTCAGACTATTTTGGCGAATACCCAAAAAGAAGGAACAACAGTAGATACAGTAAATGCGGCGTTAGATGAGCTGAATACATATGCTGATAAAACCATATATAATTTCACCGAAATGACTCGAAATATCGGTACGTTTACAGCAGCCGGCGTTAAGTTGGATACCTCGGTATCTGCAATTCAGGGTATTGCAAACCTAGCGGCAGTTTCCGGCTCTAATTCCCAACAAGCATCGACCGCGATGTATCAGTTATCCCAAGCCATAGCAGCTGGTTCAGTAAAACTCATGGACTGGAACTCAGTAGTTAATGCAGGCATGGGTGGACAAGTGTTTCAGGATGCACTTGTTAGAACGTCAGAGAATTTGGGTACTGGTGCTAAAGCAGCTATTGCTGCTGAGGGTAGTTTCCGAGAATCACTGAGTACAGGATGGATCACCACCGAAGTATTGACTGAGACTTTGGATATGTTTGCAACCGCAGCCGAAACACAAGAAGAGTATGATGCTGCTGTAGAAAAATTTATTTCTAAAGGATATACCGCCGAAGAAGCTAAAGAAATGGCTGACATGGCTAGAACCGCCGGGGAAGCCGCCACTAAGGTAAAGACCTTCACTCAGTTGATAGATACACTAAAAGAGTCACTGGGTTCGGGTTGGACCACTACATGGCGGTTAATCATTGGAGATTTCGAAGAAGCACGTACGATGTGGTCGTCGGTTTCAGTCGTACTCAGTAATCTTATCGAGAAATGGTCGAACGCTCGTAATATATTATTAGCAACTGCTTTAGGTAAAAGTTTTTCAGATCTTTCTAATAAAATGAAAGATGTAACTAACACTATATCTAAAGCCGTTCAACCGGCTAAGAACGCGGTAGACACTGTACAGAAAGCGACCTCGGCCGTTGCAGATTTAGGCGCTATAGTTGATGACGTTATTATAGGAAAGTTCGGTAATGGTCAAGAGCGGTTTGATGCATTAACCAACTCCGGAATAAATTATTACGAAGTTCAAAATAAAGTAAATGAAAAGCTTGGAAACAGCTTTCGTTATACTCAAGAGCAGATTGATGCTCAAAACCAAGCGCTAGGTATTTCGGGACAGTCCGCGGATGATGCCAGCAATAGTACAGACGGCTTGACCGATTCACAAAAAGCATTACTCAAGCAGTATTTATATTTGAATAATGCTCAGTTAAGACAGCTCGGTCTAAATGACGATCAGATAGCCGCTATGAATGAGTTAAAAGATACTGCGTATAAATTGGGTATGTCTACTGACAGCTTTATCGATAATTTAGATCAGATCAACGGTCGATGGCTGATGCTAAACGGTTTTAAAAATATCGGAACGGCCATAGCTAAAGTATTTCAAGCAATAGCAAAA
Source organism: Bacteroidaceae bacterium (assembly GCA_963593765.1). GTDB lineage: Bacteria > Bacillota > Clostridia > Lachnospirales > Lachnospiraceae > CAVBBU01. The sequence goes on from CAVBBU010000055.1 coordinate 1,997, forward strand.
GCAGCCGGACAAGTATTTCAAGCCCTAACAGCCGATGATATTTTTAACATGCTCGGTGCTTGGAATAGACTTACTTCTACATTAATTATAAGTGACGAAACTGCTGGGAAACTAACTAGAACTTTTGCAGGTGTATTTTCGGTTTTAGACCTAGTGAGCGATATCGTTAAAGGTACTTTGAACCTAGCATTCCATGCTTTAAGAATAGTTATTGGAAACGCGGATGCTGACGTGTTAGGATTCACCGCAAGTATCGGTGATAGCATTGTTAAGTTTCGAGAATTTATCCAGACTAATGAAAGAGTTAATACTGTAATTTCTAAATTTAAAGAATATGTTATGAGTATAGCAAAGGTTGTCGGTGATGTAATTAAGGCTATATTGAAAGAAGTCAGTCAACTTAAAGATACTTTTGTTGAATTGTTTAAGGCTTTTAAAGACAGCCCTCTCGGCGAATCGATGTCGAATTTACTAGATACCATATTCGGCGATGGTGTTCAAGCTGATGGAGCCACTAATGCTATTAATGAAGTCGGTAACGCGATGGATATCAGCGAAAAGAAAGCTAGTAACTTCAAGACAATAATTGAGGGTATTAACACCGCTTTTAATCTTACTAATTGGTCTTGGGCTGCATCGTTAACAAGTACATTGAAATTACTCGATGCGGTACTTAGATTATTCGGAACAAATCTGTCGGACGTTGGAACTGTATTGGCCGACTATGTTAACAAAGTATATGACTGGATAGCGGTAAATACACCATTCTTACAAATGCAGGCTAAGATCGCTGCAGTTCTCCAACAGATAATTTTAGGTCTGAAGGGAGTTATTGGTAAATTTAAAGAACTTCCACAAGTACAAAAAATCGTTAAGAATTTTAAAGATACTTTGATTGAATTATTCGGTCAGATGGATGGCGGATTCAGTATTGATGGACTAATCCTGAAAATTTCTGATGTATTTAAACAGATTGAAACATGGGTTCAAGGACTTGCAGATTCCGAAGATTTAGGAAAAGATATTATCTATGGTATCGGGGACGGTATGATAGCCGCAATCGGATATATTGGTAAAGCAGTACGGTTAATCGTTAAATTCATAGGTGATACATTAACTGATCTAATAGGCGATACGTCCGGATTCACAGACGGTATAAACTTTTCGGCACTGTGGGACTCGTTTAGCAAATCTTTCGACGGCCTTAAAAACTGGTATGGTAAATTATCCGGAGCAGAAAATATTGGTCTTTATATTGTAGAAGGTCTTAGTAAAGGTATTTCGTCGGGGATTGGTTTAGCTGTTGAAAGCATTGTTGATATTGCTCACTTAGTAATGAATACGTTTTGCGAGTTATTGGGCATTCACTCACCATCTAAAAAATTCTTTGAATATGGTAAAAATATCATAGACGGTCTTTCTAATGGACTTAAATCTGGATTAAAAGGTATTGGAGAAGCTATTGGAGAAGTAGGACAGAAAGTTATAGACCATTTCGGTTGGGATAACATTTCCAAAAACATGCAAGATGTAATTACCAACGTTAAAACTATATGGGCAAATTTAATGGGTCTAATCGGAGAAATAGATTTCGAGATGATCCTCGGAATCATTCCAGTAGGTCTATCAATATTATTAGCAAAGAAGATTTGGGATGTTGTAAATGTTTTAGCTGATGGTATACAAGGAATCAATGGTGTACTTAAATCAGTGTCCAAAGTATTGGACGGATTTGCTGGTATTGAAAAATCTATAGCAAAGGATATTAATGCAAAAGCAGTACAAAAATATGCTATTTCATTATTATTATTAGCAGGAGCATTATTCGTCGTAGCTCAGATACCGGCAGAAGATTTAAAACGTGCTGGTATAACACTGGCAGCTCTCGCTGGTGGCTTAATTCTTTTAGCGGCTGCTACAAACAAATTATCTACAGCTTCTGTTAAACTTGAAAAAGAAAAGGGATTCGAAGCAACCGGTTTGAATATAACTCTACTACAGATAGGCATCACTCTAGGAATCATGGGTGGACTTGTCATACTGATGGGTAGGGCTAAACCAAAAGAGCTAGACCGAGGCTTCAGAGCGTTAGCTTGTTGTATTGCAGGATTGATAGTCCTTATGCTTGCAATGACTGTTGCTAGTCAGATCGCTAAAGCGCCAGCCGTAGGCGAACTATCTAGCGGCTTGTTAAAGATAATGATATCACTTGGCCTTATGGTCGGCGTGTTTAAACTAGCCGGTAAACTGACAAAAGGAGATATTGCGAAGGGTGTTGATGCGCTGGTTATATTTTCAGTATTTGTTCTTGCGTTGAGAGCAGTAACATATGATATGTCAGCTTTAGGATTCGCTGACTTAGGATCACAAATGATCCAAATGATGATCGCGGTTGGTCTAATGGTAGGCGTATTCACGCTTGCTGGTATGTTAGATGCTACAGATATAGGACAGGGATGTATCGTGCTTGGAGTGTTTATATCTTTCATCGGCATCCTCAAACTAGTCGATAACGAATTAGAGGGTGGTGCTGTAATAAAGGGCTTAGGCGCTCAAATGATACAGTTATCAGTCGCCTTAATGCTTATGGTCTTTGTGTCGTTAATCGCCGGACTTGCTTCCCCTGAAGGTATATTAAAGGCCACTGTAATGGCAGGTGCAATGCTACTATTGATTGGTGGGTTAGAAAAAATCCAAGCGGAATGCAAAGTTGAAAAAATGGCCAAAGTCGGCGGTGTAATCTTAGCAACGTCTATGGCATTAATGGCAATGGCTGCTACTGCTGTTATTTGTTCTTTACTGCCGATTAGCGGATTAATTAAAGGTGTTGTAGCAGTTGTTATATTTAGTGCATTAATCTCTGTGATGTCTCTCTGTGCAAGCAAAATTAAGACAGATTTAAAAGGAACATTCATGATGATGGCCGCTTGTATAGCTATATTGGCGGCATCTGCACTTATATTGTCACTATGCAAACCAGAGAAAATAGTCCCAGCGACTGCTTGTATGGTAGCTATGATTGGAATGTTGACTTTAGCTGAATCCCAAGCAGGCAAGATGAAGGGAGCAGAAGTGACTATGGGCATAATGGCCGGTACTATATTGGTTATAGCTGTATGTCTTAATTTGCTAGCAGATTTACCGGTAGCAGGATGTCTTAGCGCCGCGATTTCATTATCGTTAGTGCTTATATCATTGACCGCTTGTATGATGTTACTAGATGGTAATAAAGGTATGACATTCGGAGCAGCCGTAAGTTTAGCCGTGATGATAGTCATGCTCGAATATGCCGCTAAAGCCATAAGTATACTTGTCGACATGAAAAATGCCAAACAAGCGATAGCCGCTGCGGCCGCGTTGACTATTGTATTACTTAGTTTGTCAGTGGCAATGCTCATAGTTAGTAAGATCAGCTCAATGAACGTTAATACAGTGAATCTACTCGGATTCGTATTAGCGATGGCTGTTGTATGCGTGGCTTTGAATCAACTAGCACCGGCTCTTCTGGCTATGGAAAATATTGGATGGGGTGCTTTAGCTAAGGTAGGCGTAGCACTTGCCGGGTTAGCTGTTGCTTTAAATCTAATGAATGGAACTTTAGCTGGTTCAGCGGCATTACTTGTAGCCGCCGTTGCATTAGAAGTTATAGCCATAGCAATGGAATCATTCTCTAAGACATTAATCAAAATGGAGTCCCTGGATATGGGAACTATCGGTAAAAATATGCTGATCTTAGCAGGGGCTTTGGTTGTACTTGGGGTCGGTTCGTTAGTAGCAGCTCCAGGGATATTGGCCTTAAGTATCGCTTTATTGCCTTTATCAGTAGCCGCCGTTTTATTTGGTGTAGCTGCTGATCTATTTGGTACTGGTGCTCAGAAAATTGCTAAAGCTTTAAAAACAATGGCGAAAGTAGGACCCGATGCTGCTGAAAGTTTCGTAGAGTCTATTAGGACTATTGCTTTAGGTATTTTAGAACTCATACCTGAAATTGTCGATGCAATGGCTCAAGCAATAATTGCGGTATGTAACTCAATTATTGAAGCGGCACCTAAAATCGGCGAAACAGTAGTGGCGTTGATTATTTCTGTATTGCAGTCAGTAATTCAGAGAAAAGCCGAAATGATCACGCAGTTAGTAGAATTGGCTATCAGCTTACTGGACGCGTTAACTGAACATGTCCCAGAATTGGTAGATTCTTTATCTAATTTTATAGTTACACTGTTGAATAGCTTATCAGACCATATGCCTGAGTTCGTAACTGCGGTTGTAAATTTCCTTGGAGAATTGATGGGTGCCATTTCTGAAAATCTCGGTCCAATTATTGATGAGATTATTGTGCCGCTGATGGAGGGATTCGCTACGGCATTCAGCACTATATTTACAGCAATCGGACCGTATATTCCTACAATTGTGCAAGGTATGGTAGATATTACAAACGCTGTCTGTGAGATGGTAGTAAAAGTTACAGAAGCAATTGCGCCATTCATACCAAACATTGAAAATATTGTCATGTATATCACTTTGGCTATACAAACTATTTGCTCCACAGTCCTGTCTATTATTCAGGAAATCTCACCGATCATACAATCGATTACGGATTTAGTAAGACAGATTGGCGATTCTATTACTCAGGTTCTATACGGTATTTGTGCTGTTATCTCAACACTCGGAACATCTATAGCCACGGTCGTACTCTCGATCGGCTCTGCATTTGAGTCATTGGGTACTGGTATCAGAACAGCTTTAGACGGTGTTGCTGATATAATTAGCGCGTTTGGAGAAGCTGTTACTGGAACACTAGAAGGGGTGTCAGATGTATTAGATTCGTTGGGAGATACATTCGATTCTGTATTTGATGGAATTTCTGAAGTAGTTGAATCAGTAGGAAAATCTATTAAAGACATTCTTGATGGAATTGCCGATGTTATTACAGCTATTGGTGATGCCGCTCTTAATGCTGGTACAGGATTTGAGAATCTAGCAAACGGTATTAAAACCATCACTGAATTAAATTTAATAGATATGTCAGCATCATTAGCAGTAGTGGCGACAAAGGTCGGAGAAATAGCAGCAAATTCAGAAGGACTCGCGGAAGCAGGAACTGGAATAACTCAGATCGCTACAGCGGCGGCATCCACAAAAACCAGTTTCGCATCTATGAATACTGATATTTTGCTACTTACCATGATGCTCAGCACTATCGGAACTACTGCAACGGCCTCAATGGACTCATTGAAATTGGCGGTAGGATCAGCTGGAAATTGCTTTACTCAGTTAAGTACTACGGCTAGTACGGCAATGTCTACAATGATGCTGTCTATGGTATCTGTTATAACATCCCAAAGTGTTATGATTATATCTGCTATCAATACTATGATGAATTCTATCGTATTGGCAGTTAGTGGTAGATCGGAAATATTTACAGCTGCCGGATTAAGCATGATGACTGGTTTATCCGGTGGTGTATCTACCGGTTCAGCCGTCGTAATAATGATGGTAACTATGACTGTAACTAATATGGTCAACGTGGTTACTAGTAGTATTCCTAGATTTACAGCCGGTGGTCTTTCGATCATGAACGGTTTAAATACTGGACTACTTACTGGGTCTTACATAGTTAAGTCAACTATACTATCCATAATTTCCCAGTTGTTAAACATGATTAACTCCGCTAGTAGTAGATTCTATAGCGCAGGCGTTAATCTTATGAGTAACCTTTCCAACGGTATACTCTCTGGAGCTTCATCTGCAACATCTGCTGTAATAGGTGCTATTAATAGTGCATGTGCTGCCATATCTGCATATAGCGGCTCGTTTTATCAAGCGGGTCTGTGGCTTGGTGACGGATTGATTTCAGGTATTAATTCCAAAGCCCAAGCGGCATATGATGCGGGATATCAGCTTGGTAAATCAGCAGCTCAGGGAGAATTAGATGGACAGAAATCGCATTCTCCTTCCAAGATTACCATTCAAGGTGGTAAATGGCTTGGTGAAGGTCTTATCATCGGTATGGAACAGATGGAGAATGCAGTATATAAATCTGGTAAATCTATGGGTGCAACAGCTGCTGATAGCATTACAAATTCACTTAATAGCATTAACGATGTCTCATCCACAGATCTAGGTTTCTCTCCGTCAATTACTCCAGTGGTTGATATGGACGAAATTCAAAATGGATCTAGATCTTTGAGCGTCGGAGCCGATTTAAGTGCTAATTTACTGAATAAACCGGTAACTTCACTGCAAAGAATAATATCTGGTACACAGGAGCAAATATATACAAGTAATAGTGAAGTAATAAACGCTATCAATGATCTAAGAAACGATTTAAGTGAACTGCTTAATGGTAATGATACAGAAGTAGCGTTATATATGGATAGTAAGAAAGTGGCTTCCACATTAGTAGACCCACTTAATACATCCATAAATAGACTAAATAAATTTAATCTTAGAAAGGCGGGAGTTCGATGAGTAATGAAGCGTCATATAATATACAATCATATATAGCAAACCTGCCTTTGCCAGATTGTGCACTACATTTTAATGGCGAATATGTAGAACGAACTGTTTTGGGATACCGTACTAATGCGGTTAGCGGTAGAGAACCTATATCAATTAATATTACAGAAGTAGAGAGCGAGGCAACTGATGGGGCCTCCTTCTCTCGAAAAAAAATACCAGCGAGAGAATTATCAATTTCGTTTACATTAGGACACAGGAATAAAAACGGTGTATTAAAATTGATGGATCAGTTGAAATATCTGCTCTATAAAAAAGATGATGCAATTATTCGATTTAACGATGAATCTGATGTTTTTTATAAGGGGACTGTTTCGAAAATAACGGGCTCAGAAGTCGATAATAGTGGTGGATACGGATACATTATAACAGGTGATATTACTATCAGATGCTCTGACCCATTTAAATATTCAGTTAAGACCTATACCGTTACGCAACAGTCGGACAAAACGATCGCAGTTACTTATAATGGTACATATAAGGCATATCCAACAATTACAGCCACTATGTCGAGCAAAGAAAACGGATACGTGGCATATGTAAATGATGATTCTAAAATTTTACAATTCGGTAATCCGGAAGAGGCTGACGGGGAGACCACGTACGATGGTACTGAAATCACCTGTACCTTAGAGGATTTGTTTAATACAACAGATGATCATTCTGCTGAGGTAGCACATCCAACATATGGTACGGCCGGCTATTTAGGTAAAATCTGGTATAACGCGAATAAACACGGCACGAACCCGAATAGGAACTTTCTAGCTTTACAGGGGGTAGGCGGGAATAGTAAGGAATGGAACGGCGGTATGAAAACATTCACGTTATCATCCGATTCCAAAAACTTCTACGCTAATGCTCATCCGTTAATATGGGCTAGTACGATGGGTCAAACAGGAGAACTTACGATTTCATTTCTCACTTCAAGCAATCAATTTATATGCGGAATGAATATAGTAAAGAATGATAAGTCGGGAAATACAGCTAAGTTTGAAACTATGGTCTATAAAAATGCATCGACGGGGACTGTCGTAAGAGATGATTACAATTATAAGCGCATATACGTCAGAGAGTTTCAATCCAACCATCTATACCCCGATAATGTTTTATATTGGGATTGGGGAGCCATTGATGTGAAAAAAGAGGGAGGAACACTGACGTTTAGCGTGGATGGAGAATATCAATCATTCTGGATTCCTGAGATTGCGGATATGGCGTGTCGCAAGATTCAGATTGCAATTAATTATGCACAAAACAGAACGACGCCAGGTGAGACCGCACTATATTGGCTAGGTCTCAGTCATTTCGAATTTTTCAAAATGGATGCTGCAGTCTGGAAGAATATTGAAAATAAGTTTGCTCAATGGAGTACATTAAAAATAGACTGTAGTACTGGTGACATTTGGTATAACGGTATTAGTAAACCTGGATTAGGAGCATTAGGTAATGACTGGGAAGATTTTGCGCTACAACCCGGTGAAACTAATCAGATACAATGTTTATATTCTAGTTGGTCAAATGCACCAACCTGTACCCTTACATATCGGGAGGTATTTCTATGAATCTATATTTTGCTGATCGAAGTATGAATATACTTGGAATGGCTAGTACAGGCATAAAAGATGGCCTTCGGATTTATGACGATGCAAAAACTGAAGAAATAGAAAACGGCTCGACAACACTGGAATTTACTGTGTATTATACCCCCTCAAATAGGGCTAAGATTTCAGAATATTTAAGCGCTGGCAACTATATCTTATACCGAGATGGGACTGAGCAAAGTTTCTTTACAATCATAAATTATGAAGAAGATGTTCTAAACCGATATATTAAAGTATATGCAGAAGATAATGGAATGGATCTGCTTAATGAAACCATATACGAATATGAGGCAGATAAAGCCTACTCCGCGGCATACTATATTGAGAAATTCTGTTACGATTCAGGTTTTACGATTAATATTAATGAAGTTAGCGATAAGACGTTACAGTTGAAATGGGGCAGTACACAAACGGTTTCGGAAAGAATTCAGAGCGTAGCTGATGAGTTTGAGGCAGAGCTCTCATATTCGTTTGATATAAAGAACATGGGAATTGCTCATAAATATATTAATTTGCATAAGAAACGTGGTAATGACAATGGAATTCAACTAAGATTCGGTGACGAAATCGATAACATCACTATTACCAAATCTGTAGCAGATTTAGCTACGGGCCTCTCGGTTACTGGTGGGACGCCCGACGGGGCAGAATCGGCAATTTCATTAGATGGGTATAGTTATGACGACGGTGATTTCTATGTGACTGGTAATAAATTGCTTAGCCGTAATGCGCTTTCAAAATGGAGTCGATATCTTCATGAAAGTGGGGACGATGTCGGTCATATCATACAACGTTGGAGTTATGATACAACCGATCAAGATACGTTATTTAATAAGGCTCTTGAGCACTTAAAAGAGATTAGTGACGTGGCAATATCATGCGAAGTCGATTTATTGAAATTCCCGACTGGTGCCAAAATCGGTGACACTATGTATATCATTGACGATGCCGGGGAGTTCTACATGAGCGCTAGACTACTTAAACTAGTAACTAGTAGAGCCAATCAGAAATATACAGCTACATTTGGGGATTATGTACAGCAAGACAGCGGAATTTCTGCTCAAGTACAAGCTTTAGCTAACCAATTTGCTCAATTAGCAAAAAACCGAACGTTATATACGTGGATCGCGTATGCTGACGACGAACAGGGAACTAATATTTCCAAAGTGGCGTTCGGTAAGAAATATATAGGAATAGCGCCTAATCGGATTACTAAAAATATTGACATATCTGATCCGACAGTATACGAGTGGTCCAAAATAGCCGGAGATGCTGGTAGAAGTATAGTCTCTATTACTGAATATTATCAGATAAGTAATTCATCATCCGTGATTCCTACTTCATGGTCTACGTCAGTAGTATCACCGACGGCCTCTGAACGATATTTATGGAACTACGAGCTATACACCTATTCTGACGGTTCTAAAGCTGAATCCAAAGAGCGAGTTATTGGAGTGTATGGCGATACGGGTGCAAGTATAGGCGATATTGTTAACTATTATTTAGCAACAGACAAAGATAAAGACGTTACTACTGCCACGGAGGGATGGACTACAACAATCCAAGCCATGGATCAGCTAAGACGATTTTTATGGAATTATGAAGTTGTCAAGAGCGACAGTGGTGCTATACTCAGTACAACATCGCCTCATATGGTGGGTGCATATGGTGCTAAGGGTGAAGAGGGTTTTAGTCCGATCGTTGAGACAGACAAATCTGGAAAAACTTCTTATATCACTATTACAGATTCAACCGGTACAAAAAATGTACAAATAGAAGATGGCATAGACGGAGAAAGCCCAACCTTGGTTAGTACTGTTATCACCTATACACAATCGACGAGTGGCACGGTTGCGCCGACATCAGGTTGGCAATCGACTCCACCGGCTGCTGTAGCAGGCAGGTTCATGTGGACTAGAGTCGTGCAGACGTTCTCAGACGGTAAAACTAGCACTAGTTACAGCGTTGCGTATAACGGCACCAATGGCATTAAGGGAGCTGACGGTAGCATGATTTATGCCACGTGCGCTACTGCAGCAAATGTAGCTGCTAAGGTCGCTACGACGGTCGGCGATGTTACTTTTGTGCTAAAAACCAACGTAACGGTAACTGTTAAATTCACATATGCTAATACAGCTGCAAACCCAACGTTGAACATTAATGGTACTGGTGCAAAACAAATATTGTTATTCAGTCAGAACTCAGTATATTGGAATGCTGGTGCTTGTATTACATTCACATATGATGGAACATACTATAGAGTATCCAGCGAACCGGTATACGCATCGACAGCTATTATCGGAAATGCTAGCGGGAATAATATTAAATTAACAGGTACCGAAATGAGTATCAGAAACAGCACAACTGATTTGGCGAAATTTACTGGTACATCGGTACAACTTGGACTTGGTGCGTCATCTGGTGGTACCGCTGGCTCATTGAGTATTTTTAACGATGCGTTTAAAATATCGACAACCCCTGGTACTGCCGGAGGAGTTAATAATATCACCAGTAATAAAGACTTGAAAATGTCGATCACATCAAGAACAGCATACATAAACATAGATAATAACAATGCTACCTCCTTGTACGATAATAATATAAATATTAATGCCAATGCGGTAAATATTGGTGCTAATAATAAAATCCTTATATGGGCTACAAACGAAACCTCAATTAGTTCCGGTACTAAGATTAACCTCCGCGAAAACGGAGTTGATATAAGAACTTGGAAATATCTAGGGATGGCAACCGGGGACGTTAACCCCAGAACAATATCAGTAGATATTACTAAATACTATGAATATATGGTAACGACCGGCTATAATTCACGAAGTGGTGATGAGTACTATTATAGAGTGCTAGCTTCTACGATAATAC
>CAVBBU010000056.1:0-7635 GCA_963593765.1 Bacteroidaceae bacterium
GTAAAAATAGGATATGTGCCTTTGCACATATCCTATAGTAAATATTCTATGTAAATTCTAAAAGTAAGCTTTTGTTAAATCGAGGTAAAATTTATCTAATTCTAGCAATATTCTCCATAAACTCTCTATTATTTCTAGTCCTTGCAAAAAGATCCAGTATAGATTCTACCGCATCATCAGGCCTAGAAACACTAGTTAGCTTCTTGATTATATCAAGGGTTGCTCTCTCCTGCGTACTAAGAAGAAGATCATCTCTTCTAGTTCCACTCTTAAGTATATCTATAGCAGGAAATACTCTCTTTTCAGAAAGCTTTCTATCAAGAACCAGCTCCATATTGCCTGTTCCCTTAAATTCCTCAAATACAACATCATCCATCCTGCTTCCTGTTTCTACAAGTGCAGTTGCAAGTATAGTAAGACTTCCGCCCTCTCTCATGCACCTAGCAGCTCCGAAAAATCTCTTTGGCATATAAAGAGCTGCCGGATCTAGTCCGCCTGATAAGGTTCTTCCACTTGGTGCAACCGTTAGGTTGTAGGCTCTTGCAAGTCTTGTTATAGAGTCAAGAAGTATCATAACATCCTTACCCTGCTCTACTAATCTTTTTGCTCTTTCTATAACCATTTCAGATACTCTTTTGTGTCTGTCCGGAAGCTCGTCAAAGGTAGAATATATAACCTCAACATTAGCACCTGTGATAGCCTCCTTTATATCTGTAACCTCCTCTGGTCTTTCATCTATAAGAAGGATAATGATATGCATATCCGGTTCTGAGCTGATAACTGCCTTTGCTATCTGCTTAAGCAGTGTAGTCTTACCTGCCTTAGGCTGAGAAACTATCATACCTCTTTGTCCCTTGCCTATAGGAGATATAAGGTCTACTACTCGCATAGCTGTAGTTGTATTCTCACCGCGATCTAGGTGTATTCTCTTATTAGGAAATACTGGTGTAAGATTTTCAAAGCTTGGTCTTTTACCTAGCTTATCTACAGGAATACCATTTACATCCTTAAGATATAAAAGTGCTGCAAACTTTTCAGTAGCTGCCTTAGTTTTTTTCTGACCTGATATTATATCTCCGGTTCTAAGACCGAATCTTCTTATCTGTGACGGAGCAACATATATATCGTCCTCGCCCGGAAGGAAATTGTCAGATCTGATAAAGCCAAAGCCATCACTCATAACCTCAAGTATGCCGCTTACCTCCATGCCAGAGTCAAGCTCCTTTGGAATATCAGCTGTGCTAGTTGCCCTACGGATCGCCGGTGCTTCGCTTGCATGGTCAGTCCTCGCAGCTGCCTCACCTGCAGACGAATGCTTAGCAGCTGTTTCTCTAACCACTGCCTGCCTTTTTCGCGGCGAGCTCTCCTGCTCCTTTTTCTTTGCATGCTCAGCAAGAACCTCTACAAGCTCTGCCTTCTTCATGGCACTTGTGCCCTTTAGTCCTTCTGCCTTTGCAAGCTCCTTTAATTGTACTAATGATAATGTCTCTAACCTTTCTCTCATAGCCTTTCTCTCCGTTTTTAAACTTTATATCTAATCAAGCTCATTATTTAAATTCCACAACAGCAGCAAGTGGTGTATCACCCCTAAGCTCCATAGCATTAGGCATTATAAAGTTATAGCTAAAATCAAGCTTATGTATGCTATACGGCTCGTATGTTAAACTTATGCTTTTAACATTAGTCTCCTGCAGCTTATATTCTAAGGTATCGGCATCATCAACTGTAAGCCTTAATGCTTCGCTTCCTGTCATATTACCCGGATACATTATGTCAAAGCTTATATTCCCGTCCTTATCTGCCGCAACATAAAGCTCTGCTTCCTTGTCCATCCATCCGTCGCTATAGTAGCCATATATAGTCTCGCATCGCATAGTCTTAATTGCACGAGTTATGTCTATATATGTATCTGTGCTTGGATCCTCCTGCAGAACTAGCATATTATCATCGACTTGTCCTATTTCTCTTGCTGATTCTACTAATATAACCTCTGTTCCAGAGCCTGTTCTGGTTTTGTCGAAGGTCTTAAAAAAGGTCTCCTTAGTAAAATCGCTCATATTATAGCTGTTTCCTATAATATAAATCTTTTTGCCCCATATGCCGTCGCCGTATTTGTTATATGTTATGTCTGCTAGGGAATTGTATCTCTTTTGATTTTGATATAGATATATATTATCTTGATAATTCCTATAATAAAGATCTGTTGCTAAACCTAGTATAGCATATAAAACAAAAAATGCAAAACTTATTTTTAAAATCATTCCATCTTTTTTTAAAATAATTCCATACATAAAGGAAGCTAAAAGAAGAAGCAGTACATATGATATATATACCCATCTCATTTCTACTCTTATGGTAACTGCAGCCGCTACTACGCAGCCTATTATAAAGCCAATAAAAAGCACAGTCTTAGTAATGTTCTCAATGCTCTTATCCTTGATTATGCTTACAGCTCCCATAAAAATAAGTCCAATAATAAGTAAAGCTTCTATTATTATAGGTAGCTTTATATATGCAGCTGTATTTGCCCAGCTAATGCCGCTTAGATACTCATCGGGAGCATTGACACCTAGTAAATATGCCGCCTGCGTTATAATATTTTTAATAACTCCGGTAACTGTAATGGTTTCTGCAACATAGGTTCCGCCGGTTCCTGCCGGAAGCACGCTTCCTATCATAAAAAATCTTATAAGCTGAACTATGGCAAAAACTACCACTGGAGCTATCCAAAGACGTATATCCTTTGACCTTTTTACTATAAGTACATAGAAAAACATAGGAAGAAGAACCATATATCTCTCGTGCGTAAAACAAACTAAAAAGTAGGTTATAAGTGCCCCTATATAATATAGTATGCTTGAATCAGTAGCTTCTATATACTTATAAAGCATATAGCATATAACGAGTGCAAAAAGAAGTGCAAAGCCCTCCAGCGGTCCAAGCAGCTGACTTACCTGATAATAAGAAAATCTAGATGACAGATATAATATTCCTACAAAAAAGCCTATCCATCTTGAGCTTGATAATTTTTTGGCAAATGCATATATAAAGGCAGCTATGCATCCTGACATAAGTATATTAATCGGCACTATCCAGTCTATGTGATTTTTAATAAACCCAAGCTCCAGCCATGTCAAAAACCAATATACAAATCTGCATCTAGTAGAGCCTATAGGAAATACAAACTCTCTAAAGGATTGCTCTCCAAAGCATGACCACATATATAGGTCATCCATATAAAGCCCTGTAAGCCTTGTTCCTCTATATACTAAAAATGCAAATGAAAATAATGCTAAAAGTATAAGTAGGTTTAATCCTCTATTATATTTTTTTAAAAGTATATCCTCTCTCATAATCTAACTCCTAAGGAAGTGTCGGCATACGCTTGTAGCTGTAAAGACTGGCACTCTTATCTGTAATTACCTCTGTTAGGCTCCCATCCTCTAGCATATATCTAACTATATCTCCTGCCCTTGTATGTCCTTCTAAAAAGCTATCCTCTGCTAATATATAATCTATCCTAGCATAATCTAAATAGTCCTTAAAATTTTCTAGTGTCTTTGCCAGAACTACATTGCCGCAGCTGCCCTCTACATCCGTATAGCTTTGCATAACACAATTTGAAATAAAGCAGCTCGGCTGCTCTGCCATAGCATGAACCCTTATGCTTTTATCCATATCCAAAAAGCCATATATCTCTGCCATGCCATTAGCCGTTGCATTATCTGCCACATCTGATCTGTGGTCATAAAAGCCCATATGATTAAGCTTTATATTAGTAAGTCCGCTTGCTCCTGCCCAGTTTGTACATGTGCATATAATGCAGCCATAAAGAACTGCCGGATATATGTAGCTTATGCCTTTTATACTTATGCAAAATACTATAATAACAATCGTATATAATAAAATATAATAATTACCATCTACCTGATTAAGCATATTAAGTGTAAACAAGCATAAGGCAAGCTGAATTACAAATACCAGATTTAAATACAGCTCTTCATGTCGGCACTGCTTTTTTCTTTTTATCTTAATTATATTAGAAAGCATTATACCAATAAGTGCTATAAGAATTATTATTCCTGCCCATGCTATATATACATGCGACATATCACTTCCTACAGGTGCTACAAAAAGTCCTGCAAGCCTTTCTATATATCTTGCCTTGCTATACTCGGCGGAAGCTATATTTGCTCCCGATGCAAAAGGATAATTAAGCTTAAAGCCAAGCCTTGTAAAATATCCTGTATATGCAGAGGTTATAGGAAGTCCTGTAATTATAAATGTTCTTGCTGTAACTGCAATTAGTGACAAAAATGGAATTACTATATATGAAAATGCTGCCGTAGAATTTATATTATCCTTACAAGAATTATTTTTCTTTGTAACCAGAGCATAAATAATCGAAGCTAAAATTATACCTCCTGTAAATATTACAGAAGTAGGCTTATACATAAAGCTTGCTAGGCAAGCTCCTATAAATGCATATAGATAATGCCTCCCTTTTTCTTTTATATAATAATAAAAGCTAGCTACCGCCACAAGCTGCACAAAAAGAGTTATTATATCTGTCTTAGCCGATATAGACATATTCATAATGGCAGGAACAGCAGATATAACTAATGCAGCAGTAAGTCCACGTGCTTTGCCTCTTATATCCTTAACTATATCATATATAAGGAAAAGCACTCCTACTGCCATCCATAATGAAAATGCTAATACATATCCAAAGCTTATATTACTATTTAATGGAAGTACCAGTATCTCAAGCCCCTTAGGATATACATATACATCATTAACAAATCCAAGATTATCATATATGCTTCCTGTATTAATTAATATGCTTTGGCTTCGCAGTCCATAGTGAAGTGAGTCGTAATCAAGTGCTATATTAATTCTGCCAGCCTGCATAAGAACCATAACAGCTATAATGGCAATGATAATGCTATATATTTTTTTATTTTTTTCTTTTTCCGCTTCACGAGTTTCATATATATATGTTGGAAGCTTTCCTGCATACATAAGAAGTATATAAAACAGTCCTATAGCTATTCCAAGCGTTACGCTTAATAGCCTAATATTACTAATAGCTGCAAGATGTGCTAATGATAAAAGGCAAATAAGAAGTATAAGGCAGCATGAGCCAATCAAAAAATCATATGCAAGTCTAAGTACTTCGCTTGACTGTCTATAGCTAGAGCTTTTTCTTACCGGAACTAATACAAGCTCTCCAAGCACTGTAAGCACAAGCACATAAAGTCCGCTTACAATCACAGGAAGCATAATCCTATGCATCCAAAGATAAATAAAAGCAACAAAAAGCAGGCTTATATATCTTATATTATCCTGCTTAATTAGTATTAATATTCCGGCTATCCAAAAAAATAGTAGTAGCAGCTCTACTACCATCTCCATGTTAGATGATGACCTAAGCTGCTCTGATATATAGCTGTGCGTATATAATATATATGCACTAGCAAGGCTAATAGCACAAACTAAAATAGTAAGTATTATGCTTATTAGTTGATTTTTTTTATTTATAGGCATTATATGAGCTCCTATATATTTTAGCTATTATATCTGAAAAAGGCTTTGGAAGCACTCTGTGAAACATCATAAGCTCTTCGCTCTCTCTGGTATTATCCTTGATGCACTCTGCTGTAGCTGCCCCCTGATGTACTCTATAAAGCATATGCGGCATACTGTCATAAACAAATCTGCCTTCCCTTCCTGCCATATTAAGAAGCATATCCCAGTCAAGGACAAATTTATATTCTTCATTAAATATATGGTCTCCGCAAAGCTCTTTATTATAAGTACATGAAGGACATATGATTGGATTTCCAAAGCTAAGAGAAAGTCTTTTTACAAAGCTTAAGTGGTTAATGCTATTAATGTGAAGAGTCATTCTAAGTATGTGCTTAATCACATCCACTAGTCCGTGAGTTGCTAGACTCTTTTCCTTAACTGTCAGAGAGCTGCAGGTATATATACTCATATCCTTGTATTTATTTGCTGCTCTCATAACATTTTCAAGGTAATCTTTCCCATATATATCATCCTGATGTGCGAGCGTAACATATTTTGTAGTAACTAGATCATATGCAAAGTTCCAATCGCTGCCTATCCCACCGCCATCATGTGCAAATACAGGTAGGCTATATTTTGCTGCCAATCTATATATATAATCGCTTGGTGTAGATGTATATATAGCTATATTACTTTTAATGCTCTGACCTAGTACAGATCTTATGCAGCTTTCCAGATATGGCGAATCCTTATAAGCACAAATCGCCCATGTATGATCCATACAGCCTCCAATTAAAAGAAATGCTCTTCAAGCTGCAAGCAAAGTGCGTGATATATAGGAAGATGCATCTCCTGTATCTTATAGGTTTCATTTTCCCTTACAACTATACCTACATCTGCGGCTCTTGATAGCTTTCCGCCATCTCTTCCTGTAAGTGCAATAACCTTCATACCTATAGCCTTTGCTGTAACAAGTGCATACATAAGATTTTCTGAATTACCAGATGTAGATATGGCTATAAATACATCTCCCTCTCGTCCATATCCATATACCTGCTGTGCATAAACAAGTGCAGGATCTACATCATTGCTAAAGGCAGTGCTAAGTGCGGTATGTCCTGTAATAGCTATGGCAGGAATAGCACCCTGAAGACTAGCCTCAAGCTTTCTTCCTCTTACAGTGTCTATGGTTCTAAGCTTGTTTGCAAACTCATCAGAAACAGGTCTTTTTTTAATAAAGCCCTTCATAAGCTCGCCAACTATATGCTCTGAATCTGCTGCACTTCCGCCATTGCCGCCGACAAGTATCTTGCCACCATTTTCTATACTTTTTTCAAGCAGTTCATATGCTTCCTGAATCTGAAATCTTATCGGTGTGAGTAATACATATCTGTCTATCAATTCCTTTATATGATCCATAGCTTTTCTCCTTGTTGTAAATAAGAATCCTGCTTCGCAGGATTCTCCGCCTGCGGCGGGTCGCAAAACTTCATAGGGCGCACCTTCCTATGAAGTAAAAATATTGCTTTAACCTGCTTATTATATCATATTTTTGGTGATAATGACTAATTTATAATTACAGTGCCTATAATTATATCCTTAACTTATTGTTATATGCTACAATACGCCTGTTGCTTTAAACTTTTGGGATTGTTATAAAATTAAGGAGGGTATGAGAATGGATTTTATGAACAAGCTTTTTAGTCTTAAGGAACACGGAACAGATTTTAGGACTGAGGTTATCGCAGGTATTACAACATTTATGACTATGGCTTACATACTTGCAGTTAATCCTAGTATACTATCTGCTTCCGGTATGGATGCAGGTGCTGTATTTACCGCAACAGCAGTTTCATCTATGCTTGCAACTCTTTGTATGGCAGCATTTGCCAATTATCCTTTTGCACTTGCACCTGGAATGGGACTTAATGCATACTTTGCATATACCGTTGTAATAGGTATGGGATATAGCTGGGGCGAGGCACTGGCTGCTGTATTTGTAGAGGGACTTATATTTATAGCACTTTCTTTAACAAGCGTTCGTGAGGCTATATTTAATGCAATTCCAGCTCAGCTTAAGCTAGGTGTTTCTGCAGGAATAGGACT
>CAVBBU010000056.1:7870-12894 GCA_963593765.1 Bacteroidaceae bacterium
CAGCTTTGCGGTCTATATGTACCTAATGCAGAGCTTGGTATGTATTCTCTTATTCCTGATTTTTCACAGGGTATAGCAATTAAGAGTATAGCTCCTATATTTATGAAGCTTGATTTTTCTATTATAGGAACTCTGGATTTCTTTGTTATCATGTGTGCATTTTTATTTGTAGATATGTTTGATACACTCGGAACACTAGTAGGTGTTGCCTCTAAGGCAGATATGCTTGATGAAGAGGGCAAGCTTCCTCACATAAAGGGTGCACTACTTGCCGATGCTGTCGGAACCGCTGCCGGTGCGGTGCTTGGTACATCTACAGTTACAACCTTTGTCGAGAGTGCTGCCGGTGTTGCTGAGGGCGGAAGAACCGGTCTTACATCTGTTGTAACTGCAATACTGTTTGGACTTAGCCTTTTCCTATCACCTATATTCCTTGCTATTCCATCATTTGCTACAGCTCCAGCACTTATAGTTGTTGGATTTTTGATGCTTAGCTCTGTAGTAAAGATAGACTTTGATAATGCAGCTGAAGCTATTCCAGCTTATATAGCAATGATAGCTATGCCTTTCCTATATAGCATATCTGAGGGTATCTCTATGGGAGTTATCTCTTATGTAGTTATAAATGTATGCACAGGCAAGGCTAAGAAGCCAAGTATTCTTATGTATATACTGGCTGTACTGTTTGTGCTGAAGTATGTCATCCTATAAGTTGGGATTTTTGAAGATAAGTTTGATATTGCAAAAAGTAAATCCGTGCCTAAACTAAGGGCACGGATTTTTACTTCATAGAGAAGTGCGTCCTATGAAGTAAAAACGCTCCGCTTTGGAGAACGCTGCGGCAAAGTGGAAGCTGCCCCGCTTTGCGACCCGCCGCAGGCGGAGAATCCTGCAAAGCAGGATTCTTATTTATTTATTAGAAGCAGTATCATAATCAACTTTAATAATTTTATTAACAAGCCATATGCTACAGTGACTTTATAAGCTCATCAACTATCTTATCAAGCTTATCGTTGTCGCTATCCTTTGCAGAAGATACTATAGTCGTATCAACATCAAGAATATTCATATCCTTAAGCTCTGAAAGCTCCTGCCTTATCTGCTTTGCTGCTGTAGGTGCCCACGAACCATTTTCTAGTATAGCAGCTGTTCTCTTTTGAAGATTAAGCGCCTTCATGTCTGCAAGGAAGCTGTGCATAGGCGGAAATATTCCAAGGTTATATGTAACTGATGCTAAAACTATATGACTGTACTTAAACATATCTGATATAAGATATGATACATGTGTGCTGGAAACATCATATAATCTTGTATTAGTATATCCCTTGTCTGCAAGCTTAGCAGCTAAGGTCTCGGCTACATTTTCAGTATTCCCATACATAGACGCATAAACAATCATAATTCCAGCTTCCTCTGGTATATAGCTCGCCCACTTAGTATACTTATCTAAGATATATCCTAAATCCTTTCTCCATATAGGTCCATGAAGCGGGCATATCATCTTAATATCTAGCTTAGATGCCTTACCTAGGAGCGTACTAACCTGAGGGCCAAACTTTCCTACTATATTAGTATAGTATCTTCTTGCCTCATCCAGCCATTCTACATCAAATTTAAGCTCATCTGCATATAGCTTTCCATCAAGTGCCTTAAATGATCCGAAGGCATCTGCAGAAAATAATATTCCGTCTGTTGTATCAAAGCTAACCATAACCTCAGGCCAGTGAACCATAGGTGCCATTACAAATGTTATATTATGCTTTCCAAAGCTTTTAGAGTCACCTTCCTTTACAGTCTCTACTCTGCCCTCTGTATCAAAGCCGAACTGCCCCATCATCTGCATAGCCTTTTGAGTTGTTATAATCTTAACCTCTGGCCATCTTAAAATTATCTCGCCTATTGTTGCAGCATGGTCAGGCTCCATATGATTAATAATCATATAATCAAGCTTTCTGCCATTTAGGGCTGCGGTAACATTTGCAAGGAAGCTTTGTCCAACTGCCCAGTCTGCTGTATCAAAAAGCACCGTGTATTCATCTAATAAAACATAAGAGTTATAAGATACCCCATGATATATAGGATGTATATTTTCAAATAAAGCAAGTCTGTGATCGTCTGCACCTACATAATATAAATCGTCTGTAATTTTCCTTACCATATACTTACCTCCGTACTTAATTTTTTAGTCAAGTCAATATAGCACAAAGCCACGAAAAAATCTATTTAATTTAAGGTCAATTTAAGACAGGGCATATATTATATAGAAAATCAAAAATCAAGGAGATTAAATTTATGAGGCTAAAACATATTCGAATATATGCTAGTGCGGCAGCTATTATGCTGACTGTGTCTTCTATAACAGCCTGCTCTAGCAAAACTGCAAAGGAAACTATTGAAAGTACCATAGAAAGCATTAGCTCTACCGATGCTGCCAGTGAAGCGGCTAGCTATACAGTTAAGGTTACTGCAATTAACGGAAACGAAATCACGGCAGATACAGGAAGCATCGTGGAAAATGCTGGCGACCCCGGCAAGGGAGAAGCCCCTAGTGGGGACAAGCCTGAGGGTAACCCTCCGAGTGATGGTGGCAAATCTGATGGGGAAGCTCCTAGTGGTGATAAGCCTGAAGGTGAAGCTTCTAACGGTGATGGACATCCTAATGGTAATCCGCCTAGCGGCGATAAACCAGAAGGTAATCCGCCAAGTGGTGACAAGCCTGAGGGTGGTGCTCCTAACGGTGACAAACCTGAAGGCAACCCTCCGAGTGGTGATAAACCAGATGGTGAAGCTCCTAGTGGTGATGGCAAGCCTGAGGGCAATCCTCCTAGCGGTGGTGAAAAACCCGAAGGTAATCCCCCAAGTGATGACAACAAGCCTGAAGGCAACCCTCCTAGTGGCGATGGCAAACCAGAAGGCAACCCTCCTAGCGGCGGCAAACCAGACGGCGGTGCTCCTGGCGGTCAGAGTACATTTTCCCCTGATGGAGATAATTTAGTATTTAAGGTAGATGATGCAACAAAGATAACTGTAGAATTTTTACAGGGATCTAGCGACGGAACCTTAGATGATATAAGCGTTGGCTCAGTCCTTGAAATAGAGCTTAACGAAAGCAATATAGCTACAACTATTACTGTTAAAAATCTAAGTGCTGGTGGTGGCTTTGGCGGAAGCGGTACGGTTACTCAGGGAACTGCTAAGACTACTATAGATTCAGATACAAAGGAAAATGGTACTTCATATACATCCAGCGGTGATGATGAAAATGCGCTTCGTATAGATGGCGCTACAGCAACGCTTGATAATATAACCGTAGAAAAAAGTGGCGGCGAATCATCTAATACCGAGGATGGCGACTTCTATGGTCAAAACGCAGCACTACTTGCCACAAACAAGGCTACAGCTAATATAACCAATGCTACTATTACAACAAATGCAATTAATGGCAATGGAGTATTTAGCTATGGCGAGGGAACTACAGTTAATATATCTGATTCAACTATACGCACCTCACAGCGTAATAGCGGCGGAATACAAACAACCGGAGGAGCAACTACTAATGCAACTAATCTAGATATACAAACCGAGGGCAACTCCTCTGCTGCTATAAGATCTGACAGAGGCGGCGGCACTGTTAATGTAACTAAGGGCTCTTATGTGACAAATGGAACCGGAAGTCCGGCCATATATTCAACAGCTGATATATCAGTTTCTGATGCTACGCTTACAGCAAACAGCAGTGAGGCTGTAGTTATAGAAGGAAAGAACAGTGTATCTCTAAAAAATTGTACCGTAACAGGCAATATGAAAAATACCTACAATGGTGACAGCACAGAAAATATACATGGTATTATGATATATCAGAGTATGTCAGGAGATGCCTCTATAGGTGAGTCAAGCTTTAGTGCTGAGGGCGGAAGTATTACCTCTCTTTCCGGAGATATGTTCTATATAACTAATACAGACTGCACCATGTCATTAAAGAATGTAGCATTTACTCTAGCTAATGATACCTTCCTTAGAATAGAGGGCAACTCATCATCTAGAGGCTGGGGAACTGAGGGTGCTAATGGCGGAGATGTAGTTCTTAGCTGTGACACTCAAACTATAAAGGGAAATGTACTTGTAGATGAAATATCTTCTCTAAAGCTTACATTATCAAATGGCAGCAGTCTTGAGGGAGCTATAAATCCTGATGGTGAAACTGGTGATGTTAGTCTAACATTAGATAATAGCTCAAAGCTTATACTTACAGCAGACAGCTATGTAAGTAGCTTTGACGGAGATGTATCGAATATAGTATCAAATGGATATAAGCTATATGTTTCAGGAAAGGCTATAAATTAAATTTACAGAAACATTTTACTTCATAGGATGCTATTTCCTATGAAGCCCCAAAAACAGGGAGTGGCGGCTTTACAGAAAGCCTCCACTCCCTTATCATTTGCAAACATTCATAATATAAACAAAAGAAAATCTTAAGCATGCTCCTACGAGCACAGCTTCGTATAATCCCTGTTCTCGTATATATATGGATGCTTATATAAAAATCTCATATATGCAAGAGTCCTTTTCTCGCCCTGCTCGCCTAGCATTTTAAGCAGCCTTTCAAGAAGTGCTCTTGTATCTGGCGCTAAGTCTATAACATCCTTTCTTCTGCAATAATAAATCCACGGATCATTGTCCGTATATTCATCACCCTTATATACCTTAGATGCTGCTATCCTATCACACATCATTTCGAGAACATATCTAAGTGGCATCTTTGCTCCTATGATACCAGCATCTAACTCTATGCCATAATCCAGCCAGTATTCGAAATGATGCTTATTTCTTCCCTTGTGGTGCAGCCATGCTGTAGAATATCCCTTTTCCAGCTTTTCTCCTGCATTAGGGCTTCTATAGCCTTGATAGTAGCGTATGCCTGTTATAAATTCCTCAGGAGTATACTTAGACATATCATGCAAAAGTCCCTGCCTTATAAGTCCTACCTTAAAGCATAGATCCATTACTATAAGCTTATGCTT